>NZ_CP021030.1:4070000-4370000 GCF_002117485.1 Rhizobium sp. NXC14 | reverse complement strand
ATCTATGCCTGGTGACGGAACTTTCGCCATAATTTCATCCGAGCGAAGGGAACCTCGATGCCTGAGGCTTGCTAAAATGCAACGGCGCCACAATTAAACAGAGTCTCGCTATGCAACCGATGCGTAAATCAGTTACAGCAACGACGTGTATCGGCTTAGCATGCGGCGCGAGATCAGGGGTGCGCACCCGTTGAGTTCCCCTTGCCAAGGCCGGTCCCCATCTGCGGCAAACCGGCAAAACAGCGACATGATGCGGAGAACCAGACTGGACAGCTTGACGACGTGGAAATCGCCCGCGCTTTCCAGTGATGCCATCTCTGCGACGCGGCGCTTCGTCCATCGCCTGATGCTGCTTTCAGCCGTCGCAATGGCGCTGAACGGGTGTCAGCCGCTGATCGAACAATCCTACCAACCGAGCATCTCGCCTTCTTCCAATCCCCAGATCGTCGACGAGGTGCAGAAGAACGATCCGCGGGCGGCGATGGGCGCCCGCGAGCATCCGCGTATCGTGGCAAGCTACGGCGGCGAGTATAAGGATGCCAGGACCGAGCGCCTCGTCGCGCGCATTGCCGGCGCACTGACGGCAGTGTCGGAAAATCCGAGCCAGTCCTACCGCATTACCATCCTGAACTCGCCTGCGATCAACGCCTTTGCGCTGCCGGGCGGGTATCTCTACGTCACCCGCGGCCTGCTCGCGCTTGCCAACGACGCCTCGGAAGTCGCCGCTGTGCTGTCGCACGAAATGGGCCACGTGACAGCGAACCACGGTATCGAGCGGCAGAAGCGCGAAGAAGCCGAAGTCATCGCCAGCCGCGTCGTCGCCGAGGTCCTCTCGAGCGACATTGCCGGCAAGCAGGCGCTGGCCCGGGGCAAGCTCAGGCTTGCCGCCTTCTCCCGCCAGCAGGAGCTGCAGGCCGATGTCATCGGCGTGCGCATGCTTGGCGAAGCCGGTTACGACCCCTATGCCGCCGCCCGCTTCCTCGATTCCATGGCGGCCTACAGCCGCTTCATGGCGGTCGACCCGGAAGCCGACCAAAGCCTCGACTTCCTTTCGAGCCATCCGAACTCCGCCCAACGCATCGAGCTTGCCCGCACCCATGCGCGCGCCTTTGGCCAGGAGGGGACGGTCGGCGACAAGGGCCGCGATTATTATCTTGACGGCATTGACGGCCTGCTCTACGGCGACAGCCCGGAAGAGGGCTACGTGCGCGGTCAGACTTTCCTGCATGGCGGCCTCGGGATCCGCTTCGACGTGCCGGCGGACTTCAAGATCGACAACAAGGTCGAAGCCGTGATGGCCACCGGCCCCAACGACATCGCCGTCCGCTTCGATGGCGTCGCCGACAACCAGAACCAGAGCCTCACAAACTATATCTCCAGTGGCTGGGTGACCGGTCTCGACCCATCGACCATTCAGCAGATTACCGTCAATGGCATGGAAGCAGCCACTGCGCGCGCAAGTGCCGACCGCTGGGATTTCGATGTCACCGTCATCCGCAACAATGCGCAGATCTTCCGTTTCCTGACCGCCGTGCCGAAGGGCAGCGATGCCCTCGAACCGACGGCCAATGTTCTGCGCGCCAGCTTCCGGCGCATGACACCGGCGGAAGCTGCCTCGCTGAAGCCGCTGCGCATTCGCGTCGTTACCGTGCGGCCCGGCGAGAACATCTCGACGCTTGCCGCCCGTATGATGGGCACCGACCGCAAGCTCGATCTCTTCAAGCTCATCAATGCCCTGCCGACGGGTGCGGCCGTTTCCCCCGGCGACCGCGTCAAAATCATTGCCGAATAAAAAAGCCCGGCTGGCGCCGGGCAGTCGGTGCTGCTGGAGCGGAAAGACGTTCAAGCGTAGGCCGCCATATGCGGATCGGCGCTGACCAGCGCGCTGCGAAGCTTTTCCATCGCCCGGCTTTCGATCTGGCGCACGCGCTCCTTGGAAATGCCGAGATCGGCGCCGAGTTCTTCGAGCGTGGCGCCGTCTTCCGCCAGGCGCCGGGCGCTGATGATCTTCATCTCGCGTTCGTTGAGATGTTTCAGCGCCGAGGCGAGCCAGACGCGGCGCCGCTCGCCGTCGATCATATTGGAAACCTGCTCGTCCGGCAGCGGATCGTCGCTGACGAGGAAATCCATCTTCTCCGCGCTCTCGGCATCGCCGGAGACGGAAGGCGCCTGCAGTGAGGCGTCGTTGCCGGAAAGCCTGGCATCCATGGTCTGCACATCGGCGAGGCTGACGCCGAGAGCCGCCGCGATTTCCTGATGAATGGATTGCAGTGTCAGTTGCGTATCGCCCCTGGCAAGCTTAGCGCGCAGGCGGCGCAGATTGAAGAATAGCGCCTTCTGGGCCGAACTGGTGCCGCCGCGCACGATCGACCAGTTGCGCAGGATATAATCCTGGATCGACGCCCTGATCCACCAGCTGGCATAGGTCGAAAAACGCACGTCACGTTCGGGTTCGAAACGTGCGGCGGCTTCCAGCAGGCCGACATAGCCCTCTTGCACGAGGTCGCTCATCGGCAGACCGAAATTGCGGAACTTGCCGGCCATGGAGATAACCAGGCGCATATGCGCCATGGCGATTTGGTTGCGCGCACCGCGATCGTCGTGATCTTTCCAGCGAGTGGCGAGATCATGCTCTTCCTGGCGGGCGAGATATGGGGCGGCCATCGCGATTTTGATCATGCGCCGATCTGCAGACATGTTCTTCATTTCGATCTCCCGAAACAGGCCTTCGCCCTCAAAATGAACAATAAAACTCACCTTCCGGAACATCGCTGTCCGGACTGAATGGGTGCCAAATGCAAAAGGGCCTCACCCTAGACTTCTCAGGGAAAGGCCCTATTTCTTATCATGTGCCGCTAAGACGGCTGGGTCGGACCTGTTTCTTCACGTTGCCGAACGGGCAATATTGAAAAGGCATGAGCCGCTCCTCACCGAATATTGACGGAATAGCAGTTCGCCCGAGCCAGCGCCCGACGAGCAGTCCGCAATTACGTGTGATAAACGCGTCAGTCAGGAAAAAGTTCCAATAAAAAACCCGGCGCGAAGGCCGGGTTTTTTCATGGGAGAGACAGGCTTGCCTTAAGCGGCTTCGTCCTGCGAATCGTCTTCTTCGATCGCCTTGCCGCGCTTCGGACCCTTATTAAGGTTGGTCTCGACGAGGCGGACGGCTTCGGTTTCCGACATCTTGTTGACGGCGGCAATTTCGCGCGCCATGCGATCGAGTGCTGCTTCGTAGAGCTGGCGCTCGGAATAGGACTGTTCGGGCTGGTTCTCTGCACGATAGAGATCACGCACGACTTCAGCAATGGAAATCAGATCGCCGGAATTGATCTTGGCATCATATTCCTGGGCGCGGCGGGACCACATGGTGCGCTTGACGCGCGCCTTGCCCTGCACAACCTTCAACGCACGATCGACGAAGTCCGTTTCCGAAAGCTTGCGCATTCCGATGCTCATCGCCTTGGCGACCGGAACCTTCAGGCGCATCTTGTCCTTCTCGAAATCGATAACGAAAAGTTCGAGCTTCATGCCGGCAACTTCTTGCTCTTCGATAGCGGTGATGGTACCGACGCCATGAGCGGGGTAGACGATCGATTCACCGGTCTTGAAGCCGTGACGTGCTGTAGAAGGCTTTTTCTGCTGAGTCGTCATTCTATTCAAAAACTCCCTGTTACGCTTCCGGCGGCGGCCGGAGCCGGGTCAGTCAGGCCCGGATGAGACGGGTAGATCCGTCGGGTGACTTCACTCTGGTCCCATCAGGCAAAAGCAAATGTGTCTTGCGCGCCATCTTGGGATGCGACGCTCAAGGCGTTGATATGTCACGGAAACCGTGGGACGGATTGGTTTTGCTTTCGTGATGGTTTTGGGCATGCGTCATGCCACAAATGGAACAGTGCAGGGAACCTATCACAAAAATATGAGGAAATCAATAATTTGCTTCGCCTGAGTCATGCGAGCAACACAGATCACCCATATGCCAGACGCAGGATTTAAAACGTTTCACCGCATGGCCGCTCAAATGCAGCGGCCGAATCGCGCAGGGTCTTAGTCGCCGGAACCGGGTTTTTCGGAGAAGTATTTCTCGAATTTTCCCGTCTGGCCGTCCATTTCCTTGGCCTCCGGCAACGGGTCCTTCTTGACCGTGATATTCGGCCAGATGCTGGCATACTCAGTATTGATCTTCAGCCACTTGTCGAGGCCCGGCTCGGTATCCGGCTTGATCGCCTCGGCGGGACATTCCGGTTCGCAGACGCCGCAATCGATGCATTCGTCGGGGTGGATGACGAGAAAATTCTCGCCTTCATAAAAGCAGTCGACAGGGCAGACTTCCACGCAATCGGTGTATTTGCACTTGATGCAATTGTCGGTCACGACATAGGTCATGAAGAACTCCAGGATTTGATGCAGATGGGACCGGGCAACCTGGAACGTCGCGCCTATCCCCGTGCCGGGCGAAAAGCGTGGACAGGCTTGGCAGGCAAGCACGCTTCCGGCAGGTTTTCAGTGACCTATCGGCTTTAGCGGCGGATTTCAAGGATAAACGAACTGCAAAAGCCGCCACCACAGACAGAGTTTTCTAATCCTCGTCCGACATCAACCTGTCGACTGCACGTCTTTCCTTTTTGGTCGGACGGCCGGTACCGGTCGCACGGGTCGCTTGCTCAAACGGCGTGAGACGTTTTGTCTCATCCGGCGGCAGGGACTGGTCATCATAGAGCAGGCGAGCCTCTTCATAGGGACCCCGCCGTTCCCCGGCGAGACGCACGATGAGAATGAAGTCGCGCCGCTCCAGCGTCAGTTCGACGCGGTCGCCCGGCTTGACCGTCTGGCTCGGGTGACTGCAGCGCTCGCCATTGATGCGCACATGCCCTGACTGGACGTGGCTCTGGGCCAGCGAGCGCGACTTCACCACGCGCGTGAAGAACAGCCACTTGTCGATGCGCTGGCGCGAACCGCTTGCCGGCTGTGTCTCCCCGCCCATGACTACTTCTTCATCTGTTCCTTGAGGGCTGCGAGCTTGGCGAAGGGCGAATCCGGATCGATCGGCTTCTCCTTGCGCGGCGGCTTGGCCTCGAAGCGCAGCGGCTGGGCGCCGCGATTGTTGTTCCGGTCGTTACGGTCATTGCGATCGTTACGCTCGCCGCTGTCCTTCCGATCGCCACGGTCCTGACGATCACCGCGCGGCTGGTCCTTGCGCTCGCCCCTTGCCTGCTGCGGCCTGCCGCCGTCGCGGCCGCCACCATCCTTGCCGCGGCCGTGACGGTTGTCGCGCCCGTCGCCGCTGCGATTGCCCTCGCCGCCTTCACCGCCGTTCGGACGACGATTGCGCTCGCCGCGCTCCTGGTTCTGGCCGCCCCTGCGTTCGCCATGGCCGCCGCGTGCCTGGCGGTGATTGTCATTGCGACCGCCGAGACGCCACAAAAGAACCGGCTTTGGTTCCGCCGGCCCGCCAGCTTCCCCGGAAGCGGCAGTCTCTGCCGACGCGGCTGTCTCGGTCACTTCGGCCGCAGCGTCGTTGTCGGTCGCTTCTGGCGCGGGGGTCTCGGCTGCCGTCGACGCCGCCTCGGCTGCTGATGGCTCGGAAGCAGCCTCTTCCGTCGCCGCGTCGGCATCGTCGTGATCGGCTTTTTCTACCGCTTCTTCCCCGGACATTTCCGCGGAGGCGGCAGGGGCTGAAGCTGCGTCCTGCGCCGCAAGATGGGCCGACGCCTCTTCCGCCTTCACGGCATCGGCGCGATAGCCGAGGCCCTTGAGGATCTCTTCCATGTCCTCGAGCGTTGCCCCGAGAATCGACAGCATCGCCGTCGTCGTCGTGAAACGGCGACCGTCATAGGCGCCTTCCGGACGATTGTTCTGTCCGGGCTTCCATTGCAGCAGCGGACGGATGATATCGGCAAGCCGCTCCAGAATGTCGATGCGCACGGCGCGCTTGCCGAGGAAACGGAAGCCGGCGAGCTTGTAGAACATCCGCTCGAAGCTCGGATCGGTGACAACGGAGGTGCGGCCAGCGGCAAGCACGGGAATGAGATCGCCGTAGCCCGGCTTGTCGAGACCGTCGTTCTTCAACGCCCAGAGCAGCGTGATCAGTTCGGCCGGTGCCGGCTTCAGAAGGGCCGGAACGAAGATATGATAGGCCCCGAAACGCACGCCGTAGCGGCGCATGGAGGCGCGAGCCTCCTGATCCAGCGACTTCACTTCTTCGGTGACGTCGCGGCGGAAGAGCACGCCGAGATTTTCGACCAGCTGGAAGGCAAGACCCTTGGCAAGGCCCTGCAGGTCTTCGGCGCGCGACAGATCGTCCAGAGGCTTCAATACCGTGCTGATGTGATGATTGACGAATCGTTCGATGCGGGCGGCGACGTGATCGCGGGCATTGCCCGTCAACTGCTCGTCGGCGAGCAGGATCACGCGCGGCCGCATGACGTGATCGCTGCCGGAAAGCCGCGCCACTGGGTCGCCGAGCCAACGGATCAATCCATCCGAACCGATCGCCAGATCGCTGTTACCCGCGGCATGCAGCCGGGCTGCACGGGCCTCGAACTCGAGCGCCAGCGCCTTCTGCGACGCAGCCTGAACCGCCTTGGCATCCGGTCCATCCGTTCCCGCCACCGGGGTGAAACGGAATCCGCTCAACTGCCCTACATGATGTCCTTCAACGAAGACATCGCCATTCACACTGATTTCAGCTTCCAGCATCGCATTCTCTCTCAGGCGCTTCATGAGCACAGATGTCCTGCGATCAACAAAGCGTTTCGTCAACCTTTCATGTAACGCATCGGACAATCGATCTTCGATTTCCCGCGTCTTTTCCTGCCAATGTGTCGGATCGGCAAGCCAGCCGGGCCGATTCGAAACGTAGGTCCAGGTCCTTATCTGCGCGATTCGCGCCGAAAGCGTGTCAATTTCCCCATCAGTTCGATCCGAGCGATGAACCTGCTCCGCAAGAAACTGCTCGTTCACCGTGCCATAGCGCACGAGATCGGAAAAGAGGGTCGAAATAAGATCGGCATGTTGGGCCGGAGTGATACGCCGGTAATCGGGCAGCGCGCAAGCCTCCCAGAGTTTTTCGACGCGGGCCGGCCTGTCGGCGAGGTCCATTACCTCGGGGTAGCGCGAAAGCTGCTCGAGCGCCTGCTGGTCGACCGCCGGCAGCGCCCGCGTCAGCCCGGGCACGCGCGGCCCGGCCTCCAGGCTGGCGCGCAGCGACTGAATCGAGGAGAAGTCCATCTCCGTCGTGCGCCACTGCAGAACCTTGACGTTGTCGAATTCATGTCCCTCGATGCGCTGCACCAGTTCCTCGTCGAAAGGCGAGACCTGTCCCGTGACGCCGAAGGTGCCGTCCCGCACGTGCCGCCCGGCGCGGCCGGCGATCTGGCCGAGTTCGGCCGGATTGAGGTTGCGGAACTGATAGCCGTCGAATTTCCGGTCCTGGGCGAAGGCGACGTGATCGACGTCGAGGTTGAGGCCCATGCCGATCGCATCGGTCGCCACCAGATATTCGACGTCGCCCGCCTGATAGAGCGCGACCTGCGCATTGCGGGTGCGGGGGCTCAGCGCCCCCAGCACGACTGCCGCACCGCCGCGCTGCCGGCGGATCAGTTCGGCGATGGCATAGACCTCGTCGGCGGAAAAGGCGACGATGGCGGAGCGCTGCGGCAGCCGGGTGATCTTCTTCTGCCCGGCGTAAAGGAGATGCGAAAGCCGCGGCCGCTCGACGATGGTGATACCCGGCAGGATATGCTGCAGGATCGGCCGCATCGTCCCTGCACCCAGTAACAGCGTTTCATCGCGGCCGCGAAGATGCAGGATGCGGTCGGTAAAGATATGGCCACGCTCGAGATCGCCCGCGAGCTGTACCTCGTCGATCGCGACAAAGGCGGCTTTGGTCTCCCGCGGCATCGCCTCGACAGTGCAGACGGAAAAACGCGCATTGGGCGGCGAAATCTTTTCTTCGCCGGTGACCAGCGCCACGTTCTGCAAGCCGACCTTCTCCACCACCCGCGTATAGACCTCGCGGGCCAGGAGCCTGAGCGGCAGGCCGATCACGCCGGTCCCGTGTGCGACCATGCGCTCGATGGCATAATGGGTCTTGCCGGTATTGGTTGGTCCAAGCACCGCGGTCACACCGCGCCCGCTCAGAATCATCGGCTGCGAAGTCAGAGTCATGGTCCATGCAAGTGAGGCAGGCGCGCCCCGGGAAAAATTTTGCCATCTCGATGGAGGCACAGAACACATGGACAGCTACCGCCGCAAACGCAAGGGCAGATTTCAAAATGCCTCGGGGATTGCGACCTTTGCGAGTCGTCTCGACGGTGCGTATTTCCAATTCGGAACAGCGTGAGAACGAATCAGAGACGAATCACTGACTCCTATTGATTCAGCTTTTGTTCACGGCTAAGTATTGATTTTGAATCACTTTTTCCTACTAAATGCTGAATCGCGGAACTCTCTCCTGTTGGTATTTTGTGACCGTGCCGGAGGTCTGGCATACGCTTTCTGCCAAGTGAAAAATGCGTCGAAATAACATCTCGATCAAATCCGGAACAAATCAGCGACGAATCGCCGACTGCTCGGCTTTCCCCTTTCGTTCACGGCCATATCTGGTGGCGTCGCCATGTTCTGCCGCTAGATGCGGGGCAGGCGGCGAGATCTCGTCACGTCGGTGTTAATCTTCCGGCGAGCAAATTCACACAGCGTTAAGCCGGACCCGCTTGCCCAGTGGGGTCGATCAAAAACGGAACGAATCACCGACGAATCGGAGACAGCGAGACCTTCCTGCTTTGTTCACCGCAACATATTGTATTTAAATGCTTTTTTAACCATACGGACGGTTTGTGAGGGGTGACGGATCACAAACCATGAATCGCCTTGCGTGCTAATTTACGCGCCCAACCGGGAACAAAAATCGCCAATGCGTGTTTCTTGTCCATCCAGATTGCGGATGAAATGAAGGAAAAACACCATGCTTGGCACGATACTTCTCGTTATCCTCATTCTGCTCTTGATCGGAGCTCTGCCAAACTGGGGTTATAGCCGTGGCTGGGGCTATGGACCTTCCGGCGGTTTGGGGCTAGTTCTCGTCATTATCATTATCCTTGTACTAATGGGCCGCATTTAAAGCCCGACAACTTGGGGAGTTACGACATGATGAAGAAGATTGTTCTTATCGGCGCGCTCGTGGGCGCTCTCGCATCCTGCACGGCGACCGAACAGGGCACGGCGATCGGCGCCGGCACCGGTGCGGTCATCGGCGGCGCGGTCACCAACAGCTGGGGTGGTGCCGCTGTCGGCGCGGTTGCCGGCGGTCTGACCGGCGCCCTGATCGGCCAGTCGGTCGAACGCCGCGGCTACTGCATCTATCGCGACCGCTACGGCCGCCGCTACGAGGCTCGTTGCCGCTACTGACCGACAAGTCATATCGGACTCCCAACGGGCGCTTCGGCGCCCGTTTTCTTTGCCGGCGCGTTCGTAAATGTGACGTTGACGAACGGTCGTGAAAGTCAAATCTACCGGCGCCCACTAGCTTGGCGCATATTTCCTTCGTGAGCGCAGGGCAGGTACCATCGCCCGAGGCACTGAAAGGAATATTTGCATGGACCAGATTGTCCTGAATTCCACCGTCGCCATTCTCGTTGCCGCGGCTTTCCTGACATCAGCGGTCTCAGCTCTTCGCAGCGGAGGTCGCTCGCGGCAGCGAGTGCCTGTCAAGATTCGGGTTCAGCGGGACCGGAACACCGGCAAGCGCTTCTGAGCTCCCGGACAAAAAGCAAAGGCGCGTCCTGCAACGCGCCTTTGCAAATCAACAAACGTTCGTCCTGTCTTAAACGAAGAATTGCCCACCATTGGCCGTCAGCGTCGAACCGGTGATGAAACCAGCATCGTCGGAGACGAGGAAGGTGACGCAGCGGGCAATTTCTTCGGGCTCGCCGAGCCGGCCGACCGGGATCTGCGGAATGATGCGTTCATTCAGTACCTTCTCCGGCACGGCAAGCACCATTTCCGTTCCGATATAACCGGGGCAGATGGCATTGACGGTGATGTTTTTCGCCGCCCCTTCCTGAGCAAGCGCCTTGGTAAAGCCGAGATCGCCCGCCTTGGCCGCCGAATAGTTCGCCTGGCCCATCTGGCCCTTCTGGCCGTTGATTGACGAGATATTGACGATGCGGCCGAAGCTGCGGTCGCGCATGCCGCTCCAGACCTGATGCGTCATGTTGAACAGGCCGGTCAGATTGGTGTTGATCACCTCGTGCCACTGCTGCGGCGTCATCTTGTGGAACATCGCGTCGCGGGTGATGCCGGCATTGTTGACGAGGATTTCGACCGGCCCGATCTCGCGTTCGACCTTGGTGATCCCTTCACCGCAGGCAGCGTAGTCCGAAACATCCCATTTGAATACCGCAACGCCGGTGACGTCATGAAAGGCATGAGCCTTCTCGTCATTACCGGCATAAGTGGCCGCAACCCTGTAGCCGGCATTTTTCAGCGCCATGGATATCGCTGCGCCGATGCCGCGTGTACCTCCGGTGACCAGAGCTACTCTGCTCATGTTCCGCTCCCCTCTGTGTTTTCGCCTGCTCGTGGCGGCATTTAACCAATGACGGATCGTATGCTGTTTAAGGTGCTTCAAAGCACATGGCGACGCCCATGCCGCCGCCGATACAAAGCGTGGCGAGGCCCTTCTTCGCGCCGCGGCGCTTCATCTCGAACAGCAGGGTGTTGAGAATGCGCGCGCCGGAGGCGCCGATCGGATGGCCTATCGCAATCGCCCCGCCATTGACGTTGACGATCGACGGATCCCAGCCGAGATCCTTAGTGACAGCGCAAGCCTGTGCCGCGAAGGCTTCGTTGGCCTCGACGAGATCGAGATCGTTCACAGACCAGCCGGCCTTTTCGAGCGCCTTGCGCGACGCCGGGATCGGGCCGGTGCCCATGATGGACGGATCGACGCCCGCCGTTGCCCAGGAAACGATGCGGGCAAGCGGCTGAATGCCGCGCCGCGCCGCTTCCGCCTCGCTCATCAGCACGGCGGCGGCAGCGCCGTCGTTGAGGCCGGAGGCATTGGCGGCGGTAACCGTGCCTTCCTTGTCGAAGGCCGGACGAAGCTTGCCCATCGCCTCAAGCGTCGCGCCGTGGCGGATATATTCGTCGGAATCGATGGTCACGTCGCCCTTACGCGTCTGGATAACGTAGGGAATGATCTCGTCGGTGAAGCGGCCGGCCTTCTGCGCGGCCTCAGCCTTGTTCTGCGAGGCGACGGCGAACTGATCCTGGTCAGCGCGCGACAGCTGCCACTGCCGTGCGATATTCTCGGCGGTGATGCCCATATGGTAACCGTGAAAAGCGTCGGTCAGGCCGTCCTTGATCATCGTGTCGACCATCTTCATGTCGCCCATCTTCGTGCCGCTGCGCAAATGCGCAGCATGCGGCGCCATCGACATGGATTCCTGGCCGCCTGCAACGATGATGCTGGCATCGCCGGTGGCAATCTGCTGCATTCCGAGCGCGACGGCTCGCAGGCCCGAGCCGCAAAGCTGGTTGACGCCCCAGGCCGTTGCCTCCTTGGGAATACCGGCCTTGATCGCCGCCTGGCGGGCCGGGTTCTGGCCTTCACCCGCGGCCAGCACCTGGCCGAGGATCACCTCATCCACCTCGCCGGCATCGACACCGGCACGCGCGAGCGCGCCCTTGATGACGGCCGCGCCGAGTTCATGCGCGGGGACCGTTGCAAAAGCGCCGTTGAACGAGCCGACTGCTGTCCGACCTGCGCTGGCGATGACGATGGATGAATTGCTCATGGGGTGGCTCCTCGTTTTTCGTCTTACTTACATAAGGGGAAACTGGCAAAGCTTTGAGCACAAGTCAAACGGGAAGACCGGTCGCCGCCATTTTTCGGCGGCAGCCGTCAAGGCCGATTCGTTTGATCTGCTAAAGGTTTGCCGCAACGCACAAAGAGATTGTCACCGGCCTTCTTTTGCGTTTACAGTCTGAAGTGGAGGAACATCCAAAATCAGACGGGGGTTCAGGAGACTGATATGGCGAAGAATGAGGGTCAGATTGTCATCAAGAAATACGCCAATCGCCGCCTGTACAATACAGGCACCAGCACCTATGTGACGCTGGAAGATCTGGCGGAGATGGTGAAGAAGGGCGAAGACTTTACCGTCCAGGACGCAAAAAGCGGGGACGACATCACCCATTCAGTGCTGACGCAGATCATCTTCGAGCAGGAATCGAAAACCGGCAATACGCTGCTTCCGATCTCCTTCCTGCGCCAGCTCATCACCTATTACGGTGACCAGATGCAGATGGTCGTGCCGAGCTTCCTCGAACATTCGATGCGCGCCTTCAGCGAACAGCAGGCCCAGATGCGCGAACAGGTAAACCGCGCCTTTGGCGAGACGCCGCTCGGCAAGAACCTGCAATTGCCGATGCAGATGGTCGAGGACCAGGTTCGCCGCAATACCGAGCTGTTTCAGCAGGCAATGCAGATGTTTTCGCCATTCATGGCGCCGCCAGCGGCCAAGGAAAGCCGCAAGGCCGAGGCTAAGGACATCGACGAGTTGAAGGAGCAGCTCCGCGCTCTCCAGAATAAACTCGACAACCTATAGTCCGATCGAAACATCCCGCCCGGCGCTCCGGATCGAAACGGCAAAACCGCCGATCACATCAATCAGAGCGATCGTCATCAAAATGAAGAACACCTGCGTCGCAGCGTCCTGGACGAGCAGGAACTCGACCAGGAAGGCGATGAAGACCAGCATCGACAATATGTGATTGAGCAGGTTGCCGGGCCCGGTTCGCGTTGCTTTCAGGATTTCGAAGAACAACACGACGAGGGCGACGACAATGAAGAGATCGCCAAGCGCCATGCTCCAGATCGCGCCCGAGAGCATCGACAGCACGATGATGTCATGCTGCAAGGCGGCGATGCCGCCGCCGCCCATCAGGCCGAGCATCGCCAGATTGTAAAGAATAAACGGAATAATCATCAGCGGCATTGCGGCTACCATCGGCAATCTCCTTGCGCGGCAAGAATACTGCCGCAATCCGCTGTCCTACTGCAAGTCGTTGCAAATATTATCTTGCCGAAATGCAAAAGGCCGGCATGAAGCCGGCCTTGAAACTTGCGATCAGACGAGCCGGTCGGAAGTTACGCGCCTTCCTTCGGCGTCAGAACCTGACGGCCGCGATACATGCCGGTCTTCAGATCGATATGATGCGGGCGGCGCAGTTCGCCGGAATTCTTGTCTTCGACGTAGGTCGGAGCTTTCAGCGCATCAGCCGAACGGCGCATGCCGCGCTTGGACGGGCTCGTTTTTCTCTTCGGTACAGCCATTTTTCTTACTCCACTTGCGGGCAAAACATTCCCACGGCCAGACTGGCGGCCGAAACGGACATGTCGCGATTTCGGAAATTTTGCGCGCTTATACATGCAAGGGGCGGCCTTGACCAGTCCCCATGCGTATTTTTTGCGAGGCCGATGATTCGAGCCTCAGACCTCGTCTTCCGCCACGATCCAAGGCTCGGCCCGGGCGGCCTCTTCCCATTTCCGCCAGGCCGGATGCGCCTTCATCGTCTCCATATAGGTGAGTGTTTCTTCCCGGCTGACGAGATCATAGACGTCAAACCGGTTGACCACAGGCGCAAACATCGCATCCGCGCCACTGAAGCGCCCAAAGAGAAACGGCCCGCCGGATTTCTGCAGAAGGTCTCGCCAGATCGTCTCGATACGGCTGACATCGGCGTCGACGTCGTCAGGCAATGCGATCGTCCCCTTCGGCCGGCGAATATTCATCGGGCAGGCATTGCGCAGGGCTCGGAAGCTCGAGAGCATTTCCATCGAAACAGAACGGGCGAGTGCCCGTTCGGCACGGGCGCGCGGCCAAAGGCCGGCGTCCGGATAAAGCTCGGCGGCATATTCGATGATCGCCAGCGATTCCCAGATCTTCAACGCGCCATGCTGCAGGACCGGCACCCGGCCACTCGGCGATATCGCCTTGATCTTGGGATTGCCGCCCGCATCATCGAAAGGGATCAGGATTTCTTCGAAATCGACGCCGGCGCTCGTCAGCGCCATCCACGGCCGGAACGACCAGGAAGAATAATTCTTGTTGGCGATGTAGAGCGTCGGTCTGTCCATAGGCCTCTCCCGTTCAGGCATCGAAATCGAAGATCAGCAGTTCGTGGAAATGGTTCATGTCCTCGTACACGCAGAATGCCGGTGGCGTCAGCTCGAAAACGGGGACTTTGCGGCTGACGTCCTCGACCACGTCGTCGAGCATCGCCTGCCAGCGCGGCAGGGCTTCGTCCTCCAGCCAGTCGATAGGATAGGCGAAAGTGACGTGGAACTTGTAGTCCGCATGGTTCGGCTGCCGATAGCCGAGAAGATCGGCAAAGGCGTCGCGCCAGGCGCGCATGATCCTGCGGTCCTTCTCCGTCGCCCCATCGACAAGCAGACCCGAGGGACGAGCACCGATGACCCCGACATTGAAGGGCTCGGCCATCGAAAAACTGTCGAGACGCGCGGCCAGCCGCGCGGTCATGTCGTCGATCGGCGTGTCGAGAGGGAGGTCCTCAGGCCAGCAGTCCTGCCGGCGCCTGGTCTCAATGACGCCTTCGAAAAGCGTCATGTGAAGGCTCGAGATCGGCGTGAAGAGAAATTGCGACGCCTCTGGCATCGCCAGATATTTTTCACGCGCCTCGATCAGTGCCGTGAGCGTCGTTGAACCTTTCTCGGGATGACAGACGATGGTGTTGCCGGCTTCGGGCAGGAAACCGCCGATCCTGCGATAGCGGCTGCCGAGATGGGCAGGTGGGTTTTGATTGTGCGTCTTCGAGTAAAGGAGAAGTTCGGGAGAAAAGGTCGGGGCGGTCATGGGCGACTCGGGGGCTCTGGTTGGATTGCATTCGCCCATACGGCAGAACCAAGAATGTCAGATGACGGCCACCGCTTCTAATGACAAGTTCTGATCTTATTCATAGATGCACTTGATGTAGTCGCCCGAACCCTGCGCACGCCTCTCGATGACGCCGGCAAGCCGGCGAAGGCCCCTTCCAGGCTTGCCCGCATTGCGGTCGATCGGGTTCGGCAGCGAGACGGCAAGCAACGATGCCTGGCGTCGCGTCAGCTTCGAAGCTGGCACCTTGAAATGATGCTGGGCCGCCGCCTCGATACCGTAAATGCCCGGACCCCATTCGGCGATATTGAGGTAGATTTCCATCAGCCGCCGTTTCGACAGGACGAAATCCGTGGTGACGGCGAGGGGAAGCTCCATCGCCTTGCGCACGAAGGAGCGGCTGTTCCAGAGGAAGAGGTTCTTGGCCGTCTGCATCGGGATCGTGCTGCCGCCGCGTGTCGCCTGACCTTTCAGCGTGTCCTCGACCAGCATCCGCATCTCTGCCCAGTCGACGCCGCCGTGGAAGCAATATTGACCGTCTTCCGACATCATCACCGATTGCACCAGGACCGGAGAGATCTCATCCAGCGACACCCATCTGCGGTCATAGCCGCGCAGCAGCACCAGATCGCGCAGCATCAGCGTCGAGACGGGATGGATGAAGGGCAGCAGGTAGAGGAAGATCAGCGCGTAAGGAACGATCAGCACGGCCAGAACGGCAAGACCGACGCGTCTCAGCACAGGCCGATCTTCGAACCATCGCCGACGGGCCGGCATGTCGGCGATATCCTCTCTCTCCGTCGCTATATCCAATGTCCCCAGCCCATTTCGCTCCCTTTCGTTCTCATAACGCCTGCGAGCCGCTTATGCCAGAGGACAAGGGAAATCTTGCGGCAGTCATCGACAATTCCGTTGCAAGCCCCGATGCCCCATGCCAAACAGCGCCCCCATGGACGCGAACCGGAACACTTTCGAGACGAGGCTTAGCGACAACGCCCGCGAAATCGAGGCGCTGCTCGATACATTGCTTTCGCCGAGCCCTCTTTCCGATGAAATCGTCAGGCCTGACACCCTGCGCAGCGCCATGCATTATGCCGTGCTGAATGGCGGCAAGCGATTGCGCCCATTCCTTGTGGCCGAAAGTGCGGCCCTTCTCGGCGGCGATGTGCAGGCGGCCCTTCGGGTCGGCGCCGCACTCGAATGCGTTCACTGCTATTCTCTCGTGCATGACGACCTGCCGGCCATGGACGATGACGACCTGCGCCGCGGCAAACCGACAGTGCACGTCAAGTTCGATGAAGCCACCGCGATCCTCGCCGGCGACAGCCTGCTTACCTATGCTTTCGACATCGTTGCCGCGCCGGAAACCGCCCTTCCCGATACGAGCAAAGCGGCGTTAGTGCTGGCGCTCGCCCGCGCAGCCGGTCTCGGCGGCATGGCCGGCGGCCAGGCGCTCGATCTGGCGGCGGAAAAGCAGGCTCCCGACGAAGCCGGCATCATCCGTCTGCAGGCGATGAAAACAGGCGCGCTGATCCGCTTCGCCTGCGAGGCGGGCGCCATTATCGCGGCAAGCCCGCCCGAAGATCGCCGCCGCCTGCGTGCCTTTGGCGAAAAGATCGGCCTCGCCTTCCAACTCGCCGACGACATCCTCGACCTGACCTCGGATGCTGAGACCATGGGCAAGGCGACCGGCAAGGATGCGGCCCGCGGCAAGGGAACGCTGGTGGCGCTTCACGGCATGGAATGGGCCGAGACCGAGCTCCGCCGGCATGTGCGCGATGCCGAGGACCTGCTCGCCCCCTACGGGGCGCGCGCCTCCACCCTCACCGCCGCTGCGCATTTCATCGCCGACCGCAAGAGCTGAGGCGAAGGTCAGGCCGCCAATATCTCTTTGAGGGCGGAAACCAGGCGGGCGCATTCCTCGTCGGTGCCGATGCTGATGCGCAGGAATTCCGAAATGCGCGGCTCGGCGAAACGCCGGACGAGGACGCCACGCTCCCGCAGCTCGGTCAGAAGTGCAACGCCCGGCCGGCTTGCGTGCCTCGCAAAAATGAAATTCGCCTGCGACGGCAGCACCTCGAAATCCAGTGCCTCAAGCTCCCGGACGAGGTTTTCCCGGCTGGCGATGATTTTCCGCCGGCATGTCTCGAACCAAGCCTCGTCTCTGATCGCCGCCGTCGCCCCGACCTGTGCCAGGCGATCGAGCGGATAGGAATTGAAGCTGTCCTTGACGCGCACCAGCGCCTCGATCAGGTCCCGGTGCCCCAGTGCGAAGCCAACGCGCAGACCTGCGAACGAACGAGATTTCGAGAAGGTCTGGATGACCAAAAGGTTCGGATAGCGAGAAATGAGCGGCACTGCGCTTTCGCCGCCGAAATCGACATAGGCCTCGTCGATCACGACGACCGCATCCGGATGAGCAGCAAGAAGCGTCTCGATCCCGGTCCGCGGCAGGCCGATACCCGTCGGCGCGTTCGGATTCGGGATGATGATCGCGCCGCACGGTCTGTCGTAATCGGACAGCTGGATCCGGAAGCGATCGTCGAGCGGTATCTCGATAGTCTCGACGCCATATAGCAGGCTATAGGTCGGATAGAAGCTGTAAGTCACATCGGGATAGAGAAGCGGCAGATCGTGGTTCAGCAGCGCCTGGAACGTATGCGCGAGAACCTCGTCGGAGCCGTTGCCGACGAACACTTGTTCGCTCGTCAGCCCCAAACGGGCGGCGATCGCCTCGCGCAATTCGGTGGCGGCGGGATCGGGGTAGAGCCGCAGCCGGTCGTCTGTCGCTTGCCTGATCGCCTCGATCGCCTTTGGGGACGGCCCGTAGGGATTCTCATTGGTATTGAGCTTGACCAGGCCGGGAATACGAGGCTGCTCCCCCGCGACGTAGGGCCGAAGCTTGCTGACATTATCAGACCAATACCGGCTCATTCGAACGCGCGGGCCTTCATTCCGCAGCCGTCCGCCGGCCGAAGCGCTTCTCGATATAGTCGACGACAAGCGCCTCGAAGTCGGCGGCGATATTGGGGCCGCGCAGTGTCAGCGCCTTCTTGCCGTCGATAAAAACGGGAGCGGCCGGCGTCTCGCCTGTACCGGGAAGCGAGATGCCGATGTCGGCATGTTTGCTTTCGCCCGGTCCGTTGACAATGCAGCCCATGACGGCGACGTTCAGCGCCTCGACGCCGGGATATTTCTCGCGCCAAACCGGCATGTTCTTGCGGATGTCGTTCTGGATGTTCTGGGCCAGTTCCTGGAAGACCGTCGAGGTCGTGCGCCCGCAGCCGGGACAGGCGGCGACGACCGGCACGAACTGCCGGAAGCCCATGACCTGCAGGATTTCCTGCGCCACCTGGACCTCGCGGGTACGGTCGCCGTTCGGCTCGGGCGTCAGCGAGACGCGGATCGTATCACCGATGCCGTGCTGCAGCACGAAGCCCATGGCAGCCGACGAAGCGACGATGCCCTTGCTGCCCATGCCTGCTTCGGTGAGGCCGAGATGCAGCGCGTGATCGGAACGTTCGGCGAGCATGGAATTGACGGCGATCAGGTCCTGCACCTGGCTGACCTTGGCCGACAGGATGATGCGGTTGCGCGGCAAGCCGATCTCCTCGGCAAGGGCGGCCGAAAGCAGTGCCGACTGCACGATCGCCTCGCGCGTCACCTGCCGGGCCGACAGCGGCGAGCCGGCCTCGGCGTTCTGGTCCATCAGCGCCGTCAACAGGTCCTGATCGAGCGAGCCCCAGTTGACGCCGATGCGTACCGGCTTGTCAAAGCGGATCGCCATCTCGATGATCTCGGCGAACTGCTTGTCCTTCTTGTCCTTGAAGCCGACATTGCCGGGATTGATGCGGTATTTCGCCAACGCTTCGGCGCAGGCAGGATGATCGGCAAGCAGCTTGTGGCCGATATAGTGGAAGTCGCCGATCAGGGGCACGTCCATGCCGAGCCGCAGCAGCCGCTCGCGGATTTTCGGCACGGCGGCGGCACTCTCGTCGCGGTCGACGGTGATACGCACCAGTTCCGAACCCGCCCGGTGCAGGGCGGCGACCTGCGCAACGGTCGAATCGATATCGGCGGTATCCGTATTCGTCATCGATTGCACGACAATCGGCGCACCACCGCCGACGATGACGCCGCCGACATCGACGGCGACGGAAGCGCGGCGCGGTTTCGGATCAAAATCGGCGGCTGACAACATGCAGAGTTCTTGCACCCCTAGAAACAGTGCCTTTCAGGTGGATCAAGCCCGGCTGCTTGTCAACCGCCGACTATATCACTTTTGTTTGGAGGCGCTCAGTGGCCGCCTCCGGAGACCCCATCGGCATAATGGGCCAGCTTGGAGAACATGAGAACGAACAACAGCAGCACCGGCAGCGCCATGAAGACGACGGCAAAGCCGATATGTTCGGCAACGAAGCCGATCAGCGACGGCGCGACCAGCATGCCGGAATAGCCCATCGTCGTAACCACCGAGATACCGATGCCGGGTTTGAGACCGGGTATATTGCCCGCAGCCGAGAAAGCGATCGGGACCATGTTTGAAATGCCGATGCCGCAAAGGGCAAAGCCCAGAATGGCGATCTCAGCGTCCGGCGCAAGGCTTGCAAGCAACATGCCGACGATGGCAAAGAGCGTGCAGATGCGCAGTGTCTTGACCCCTCCGAGGCGGTCGCGCACCAGGTCGCCGGCAAAGCGCATGGTCGCCATGGTCGCCGAAAAGGCTGCGAAACCGAGACCGGAAAGCGCCACCGACGCATCCATGTCCTGCCGGAGATAGAGCGCACCCCAATCCAGAACCGCGCCTTCCGGCACCATGGAGAACAGCGCCATCAAGCCGAGCAGCCACGGCAGCGGCACCATCGGCAGCCTCGTCTTCTCCTTTTTGGCATCGGGATGGGGCGGATCCGCAAGGATCATCGGCCAGGCGACAGCGAGGAAGATCGCCGCCAGCACAGTCGCGAGCTGGGCATGGCCGAGAACGCCGAGTTTGGCAATCACGATGCCGCCGAGGCCCGAGCCGATCAAGCCGCCGAGGCTCCAGAAAGCATGGCAGGATGACATGATGGCCCGGCGCATGGATTTTTCGACGGACACCGCATTGGCGTTCATCGCCACATCCATGGCGCCGATGAAGCCGCCGAACAGGAAGAGCGAGATTGCCGCGGTAAACACATTCGGGGCGAGCGTCAGAGCCAGGAGCAGCGGCAGCACGCAGACGGCGGTTGCCCGAACAACGACGCGAGAGCCGTGCCTGGCGATCTGCGCGCCGGCGATCGGCATCATGACCAGCGAGCCGACACCGAAGACGATGATCATCAGCCCGAGCTCGAACTTGCTTAGCCCGAGACGCTCGGCAAAATCCGGAATCTTCGGTGCCCAACAGCCGACGACAAAGCCGTTCATGAGAAAGAGCAGGGAAACCGCTGCCCTGCTTCTGGTAATGAAGCCGCTGCGGACCCCCGACGGCGCATTCACATGACTGTCCATTTTCGGTCTTTCCTCGCTATCGGGCTTGGGAGCGCCCGCTTTTTCTAAACTCCGTGACGACGGCTCAGTTCGTTTTTTCGGCGATGACGGTCCGGCAGCCGCGCTCGCGATAACCCGCAAGAATGGCGGGATCGGCATCGTGCTCGACGACCAGGCATTCGCAATGCGCAACCGGAAGGATGCTGTGGGGCGCAGCCGTGCCGAATTTCTCCGAGGTTACCGCCGCCATAACCCTTTTGCTTCTCGATGTTGCAAACCGCTTGAATTCCGCATCCTCGAATCCGAAGGTGGTGATGCCGGCCTCGAGATCGATGCCGCAGGCGCCGAGAATGCAGAGATCGGGCGAAATCTGCTCCATATCCCGCAAGGCCTTGGCGCCGAGCGCTCCACCTGTCTGCCGGTCCACCATGCCGCCGATCAGGATGACGTTGACGGCCGCCTTGTCGATCAGCGCTGCGGCAATCACCGGCGCATTGGTCGCAGCCGTCAGTTCAAGTTCGGCAGGCAGGGCGTTGGCAATCGCCAGATTGGTGCTGCCGGCATCGAAAAACACGCACGAACCGGCAGTGATCTGCTTCGCGGCAGCCCGCGCCAAGGCCTGCTTGCGGTCGGCGGCAAATCCCGTGCGCTGCGTCAGGCTTCCATGCGCCGGCGAAACGGGCAGCGCGCCGCCATAGACCCGCTCGCAGAGGCCCGCTGCCGCCATCTCACGCAGATCGCGCCGCACCGTATCCTCGGAGACGCCGAATTCAAGCGCAAGTTCCGCCGCCAGCACGCGGCCATTCAGCCGCAGCCGTTCGGAAATGACGCCTTGGCGCTCTCGTAACAGAAATTCCTGCATGTTCCTACCGAATCTGCATGTGAAGTATGGAAAACGTGCATAACCGTTTACGACCGTGCAGGCAATATGCGCGATCACACACTTTCTGACGCGGTGATACAAAGCGCCACCACCGGGCGAACTAACTCTTGACCGCCCAGAAGGCAGGATTATCGATCCACTATTCCCGATTACCGCCGGCAATCCTGCCCCCTGGTGCGTCCCCGTGAAAAATTCCGTCAGCCTGGGCATTCTGCTCACGAGCCTTGCCTACATGGCGTTCACGTTCCATGATGCGGTCATCAAGATCCTGACTTCAAGCATTCCCGTCTGGCAGATCCTGTTTTTCCGCAGCCTGACGATCCTGCTCGGTTGTCTCGCCTATGGTCGCGTCAGGCTCATCCGTCAGACAATGACATTGCCGATCATCAAACCAATGATCGCACGCAGTATCCTTCTCCTTTGCGCCTGGCTTTCCTACTACTCCGCCGCAAGCCGCCTGCAACTGGCCGAAGTCACCACGCTTTATTACGCCGCACCCGTCGTCGGCACCTTGCTTGCATGCTTCGTTCTGAAGGAGGACGTCATGCCATTGCCGTTCCTTACACTTGGCAGACACCCGACATGACGCAGTTGGCGCTTCTCATCGCAACCGGCGTAGTCGCCGGCTGTGCGCAGTTCGCCCTCTTCGAGGGAATGCGACAAGCGCCCGTCTCCGTGCTTGCGCCGTTCGAATATACGTCCCTCGTCTGGGCCTTCATCCTCGGCTATCTGATCTGGGGCGATATCCCACCGCCGAATGTCGTCGGCGGCGCGGCGATGATCCTCGGCGGCGGTTTGATCACCATCGTCAGCGAAAGGCTGCGCCGCCGGGCCGCGGTGTGATGCCCGTTTCCATGGAATTGATGCTTCAGAAGACGGTTTGAGAAAAATATTCGCAGTTGCCGCTTTTATTCGCAGTTTTCTACGCTTCCGGCGCCCTAGTTTTCTGCAAAGTATCGCTCATCCGATCGCAACCTCCCAAGGATGGATAGAACAATGAACTGGTTGAAAACCGTCGCCACCGCTGCCCTTATTCAGGCCGCAGCCCTCCTGCCCGCCGATGCGGGCGAAAACCTCGCCGCCATCAAATCGGCCGGCGTCTTCAAGATCGGCACCGAGGGCACCTATGCGCCCTTCACCTATCATGACGAAAGCGGCAAGCTCGTCGGTTTCGACGTCGAGATCGGCGAAGCCATCGCATCCAAGCTCGGCGTCAAGGCCGAGTTCGTCGAAGGCAAGTGGGACGGCCTGATCGCCGGCCTCGACGCCAAGCGTTACGACACTGTCATCAATCAGGTCGGCATCACCGAAGCCCGCAAGCAGAAATACGATTTCTCCGAGCCCTATATCGCTTCCAAGGCCGTGCTGATCGTCCGCGACGGCGACGACAGCATCAAGACCTTCGCCGACCTGAAGGGCAAGAAATCAGCGCAGTCGCTGACCAGCAACTTCGGCAAGATCGCTACCGAATCCGGCGCCGAACTCGTGGGCACCGATGGTTTCGACCAGTCGATCCAGCTTGTGCTGACCAAACGCGCCGATGCGACGATCAACGACAGCCTGTCCTTCCTCGACTTCAAGAAGCACAAGCCGGACGCGCCGGTAAAGATCGCCGCCGAGCAGGAAAATGCCGATTACTCGGGCATCATCATCCGCAAGAACGAGCCGGAGCTTCTCGCCGAAATCAACAAGGCGCTCGCCGAAATCAAGGCCGACGGCACCTACAAGAAGATCGCCGACAAATATTTCGGCCAGGACGTCTCGAAGTAAGCTTCGTCTAAAAAACTCCCCTCCCTCCCCACAAGGGGGAGGGGCTTTGGCCGGGAGACCGCCTCACCTCAAAATAGACGTCCCGACTTGCAGCTCGGTGGTCATTTCATGCAGCGCGGGAGGCAGATTAAGTCCCTGCCCCTTGTGGGAAGCGGTTGGGGAGGGGTATTTCGAAGTATTACTGCTCAACCGACGAGAGGGAATATCCCTTGCCGCACTGGCTCCAACTGATGGCGGAATCGCTTCCCTCGCTCCTCTGGGCGGGATTGATCTTCACCATTCCACTGACGCTGCTCTCCTTCGTCTTTGGTCTGATCCTCGGCCTGATCACGGCGATCGCCCGCCTTTTCGGACCGGCGCCCGTCGCGGCGATTGCCCGTTTCTATGTCTGGGTCATTCGCGGCACGCCGCTGCTCGTCCAGCTCTTCGTGATCTTTTACGGGCTGCCGAGCATCGGCATCCTGCTCGACGCCTTTCCTGCCGCCCTGATCGGCTTTACCCTGAATATCGGCGCCTACAGCTCCGAAATCATCCGCGCGGTCATCTCCTCCGTGCCGAAGGGCCAGTGGGAAGCGGCCTATTCGATCGGCATGAGCTGGCGCCAGGCGATGAGCCGGACGATCCTGCCGCAGGCAGGCCGCGTCGCCGTGCCGCCTCTGTCGAACACCTTCATCTCGCTGGTCAAGGATACCTCGCTTGCCGCCGCCATCACCGTGCCGGAGCTCTTCCAGGCGGCACAACGCATCGTCGCCACCACTTACGAGCCGCTGATCCTTTATATCGAGGCGGCGCTGATCTATCTCGTCCTCAGCTCCGTCCTCTCGCAGCTGCAGGTGCGGCTGGAACGCCGTTTCGCGCGTTATGGCGGCATGCTGGAGGCAAACGCATGATCGAGCTTTCCAACATCGAAAAGCGCTTTGGCGATGCCGTCATTCTGAAGGATATCAGCATCCGCATTCCCGAGGGCAGCGTCACCGCGCTCGTCGGGCCGTCCGGTGGTGGCAAGAGCACGCTACTGCGCTGCATCAACCTGCTCGAAATCCCGACATCAGGCGCGATCCGCCTCGGTGAGGAAGAGCTTTCCTTCGCGCCCGGCAAACGCTTGGGATGGCAGGCGATCCAGAAAATCCGCCGTCAGACCGGCATGGTCTTCCAGAACTTCCAGCTCTTCCCGCATCAGACCGCGATCGAAAACGTCATGGAAGGTCTGGTCACGGTGCTAAAATGGCCGAAGGCGAAATCGCGCGAACGCGCCATGGAACTGCTGACCAAGGTCGGCATGGCGCACAAAACCGATGCCTGGCCCTCGACCTTATCGGGTGGTCAGCAGCAACGCGTGGCAATCGCCCGGGCACTCGCGCCGTCGCCGCGGGTGCTTCTCTGCGATGAGCCGACCTCGGCGCTCGATCCGGAACTTTCGGCGGAAGTGGTCGATGTGCTGGGCCAGCTTGCCCGCGAAGGCACGACGATGGTCATGGCCACCCATGATCTCCGGCTCGCCTCGAAAATCGCCAACGACGTCGTCTTCCTGGAAGCCGGGAGCGTGGTCGAAACCGGCAGTGCGAAAGCTATTTTCAGCGCGCCTAAGCGCGAGCGCACCAAGCGCTTCATCTCGACGATCAACGCCGCCCATACATACGACATCTGAACTGTCTCACGTGAATCGTGATTCACGTGAGACGCTTTTGATTTAAGCGGCCTGCCTCAGGCCGAGGTGACGACCGAACGCGCCGCCTTCAACGCATTGCCCCACCAGACGAGCTGATCGAGCTGGTTCTTGGCCGCCTCGTTGAGGTGCGGGTAATCGCCAAGGCTCTTGCCTTCCTTGAGCACGCTCAGGTATTCGCTGAAAGCGATGTGCACGCCCGTTTTCACCGAAGCGGCGCCCATTTCCACGAAGATCAGCCGAAGCTGCTCGACGGCGCGTGCACCGCCAACGCCGCCGTAACCGACGAAGGCGACTGGCTTCTGAATGAATTCGCCGAGGTCAATGGCGTTCTTCAGAACCGCCGTCGGCGCATGATTGTACTCGGCAACGGTGAATATGTAGCCGTCAAATTCGCGCAGCTTCTTCTTCCAGCGCTCGGCGGTGTCGCTTTCCGCCGTGGTGGCGCGCTCTTCGCCGAAGAAATGCATGGGATAGTCGAGAAGATCGAGAACCTCGACTTCCAGATCGGAGCGTTGGCCGACGAGCCCGGCAATCCATTTTGCTGGATGTTCGGCGAAACGGCCAATGCGAGTGCTTCCGACAATGACAGCGATCTTCAATTTGCTCATGAAATTGTTTCCTGATTGATCTTGGGAGAGGCAGGCAGGCAAGTCTACGAAAAAGCCTCCCCGCCGGGCAAGGCGAGGAGGCCATTCGCTTTTCGAAAAAGCCGGCCTTTTAACAGCCTGGCTCTACACAATCGGGTGATCAGCCCGACTTGGCAAGGACGGGCGGACGAAACCTTTCGTGCCGTTTGCTCATCCGCCGTAAACCACCAGCAGATCCTTCGCGTCGATCTGGTCGCCGGCTTTGACCAGCACTTCGGCAATGGTGCCGTCCTTTTCGGCATGGATCGCGGTTTCCATCTTCATCGCCTCGATGGAGACAAGCACGTCACCGGCGCTGATGGCCTGGCCCGGCGAGGCGAAGACGCGGCTAATGACGCCGGGCATCGGCGCGCCGATATGGGCGGCGTTGCCGACCTCGGCCTTGCGGCGCACGGCCGCCCCGGTCGCCCCATGGGCCCGATCGGGCACCTTGATGCGGCGCGGCTGGCCGTTGAGCTCGAAGAAGACGGTGACCATGCCCTGACTGTCGGTTGCGCTCATCGCCTGGTTGACGATAACGAGCGTCTTGCCCTTCTCGATATCGGCGAACAGTTCCTCGCCGTCCGCCAACCCGTAGAAATAGGCGGGCGTCGGCAGTACCGAAACCGGGCCGTAGGTATCGGAGGCAAGCGCAAAATCGGTGAAGACCTTCGGATACATCAGATAGGAAGCGAATTCGAAGTCGCTGACCTCGCGCTCCAGCTTCTTCTCGATGACGTTGCGTTCCGCATCGAGATCGGCTTCCTTCAGCAGTGAGCCCGGACGCATCGTATAGGGTTTTTCGCCCTTCAATGCCTTCTTCTGCAGCGCTTCCGGCCATCCAGACGGTGGCTGGCCGAGATCGCCCTTCAGCATCGACACCACCGATTCCGGGAAGGAAACCTCGCGGTCGGGGCTGACGACATCGGCAACGGTCAGGTCTTGGGAGACCATCATCAGCGCCATGTCGCCGACCACCTTCGAGGAGGGCGTCACCTTGACGATGTCGCCGAACATCTGGTTGGCGTCGGCATAGGCCTGTGCCACTTGGTGCCAGCGGGTTTCCAGCCCCAGCGAGCGGGCCTGCTCCTTCAGGTTGGTGAACTGGCCGCCCGGCATCTCGTGGAGATAGACTTCGGAGGCTGGCCCTTTGAGATCGCTTTCGAAGGCGGCATATTGGTTGCGCACCGCTTCCCAATAGAAGGAGATGCGGCGAATCCATTCCGGATCGAGACCGGGGTCGCGCTCGGAGCCGGAGAGCGCCTCGACGATCGAGCCGAGACAGGGCTGCGAGGTATTGCCGGACAGCGCATCCATCGCCGCATCGACGGCATCGACGCCGGCTTCGACCGCGGCAAGAACGGTCGCCGCCGCAATGCCTGAGGTATCATGCGTGTGGAAGTGGATCGGCAGACCGGTCACCTCGCGCAGCGCCTTGAAGAGAACCTTCGCAGCCGCAGGCTTCAACAAGCCCGCCATGTCCTTCACAGCGATGATATGGGCGCCGGCCGTTTCGAGCTCGACTGCAAGGCCGGTATAGTACTTCAGGTCGTATTTCGGCCGCGCCGAATTCAGGATGTCGCCAGTATAGCAGATCGCCGCTTCGCAGAGCTTGTTCTCCTCGCCAATGGCATCCATCGATACCCGCATATTCTCCACCCAGTTCAGGCAGTCGAAGACGCGGAAGAGATCGATGCCGCCCTTGGCGGCCTGGCGGACGAAGTATTTGACGACATTGTCGGGATAGTTGGTGTAGCCCACACCGTTGGCGCCGCGCAGCAGCATCTGCAGGAGCAGGTTCGGCGCCCCCTCGCGGATCAGCGCCAACCGCTCCCACGGATCTTCCGTGAGGAATCGCATCGAGACGTCGAAAGTGGCGCCGCCCCAGCATTCGAGCGAGAGCAGGTTCGGCAGCGCATGCGCATAGGTGCCAGCAATGCGGGCAATGTCATAGGTGCGCATGCGAGTGGCGAGCAGCGACTGGTGGCCGTCGCGCATTGTCGTGTCGGTCAGAAGCACCCGCTTCTCATTGCGCATCCACTCGCCGAACTTCTTCGGCCCAAGAGTGTCGAGAAGCTGCTTCGTGCCGTCCTTCACCCCGTTGCCATTGGCATAGGGCACCACCGGCTTGGCGGCGTTTTCCTGCGGCTTCGGCCTGTCCTTGGCCTCGGGATGGCCGTTGACAGTGACGTCGGCGAGGTAGGTCAGGAGTTTCGTCGCGCGGTCCTGGCGCTTGACCTGCTGGAAGAGTTCCGGCGTCGTGTCGATGAAGCGGGTGGTGTAGCTGTTGTCGCGGAATTTCGGATGGCCGATGATCGCTTCGAGGAAGGTCAGATTGGTGGCCACACCTCGGATGCGGAATTCGCGCAGCGCCCGGTCCATGCGGGAAATGGCTTCCAGCGGGTTCGGCGCCCAGGCCGTGACCTTGACGAGCAGCGGATCGTAATAGCGGGTGATGATGGCGCCGGAATAGGAGGTACCGCCGTCGAGGCGGATACCGAAGCCGGAGGCCGAGCGATAGGCGGTGATGCGGCCGTAATCCGGAATGAAATTATGCTCCGGATCTTCCGTCGTCACGCGGCACTGCAGGGCGTGACCGTTGAGACGGATCTCTTCCTGCTTCGGCACGCCGGATTGCGGCGTGCCGATCGCATAGCCGTCGAGGATGTGGATCTGCGCCTTGACGATATCGATGCCGGTGACGACTTCCGTCACCGTGTGCTCGACCTGGATGCGCGGATTGACTTCGATGAAGTAGAATTTGCCGGTATCGGCATCCATCAGATATTCGACGGTACCGGCGCCGATATAGTTCGTCGCCTCTGCGATCTTCAGCGAATAGGCGGCGAGTTCCTGGCGCTGGGCTTCCGAAAGATAGGGTGCCGGCGCGCGCTCGACGACCTTCTGATTGCGGCGCTGAACGGAACAGTCGCGCTCGAAGAGATGCACGACATTGCCGTGGGTGTCGCCGAGGATCTGGCTTTCGACGTGGCGAGCGCGCTCGACGAGCTTTTCGAGATAGACCTCATCCTTGCCGAAGGCGGCCATTGCCTCGCGCTTGGCTTCCGTGACTTCCTTGGCGAGATCGGCCTCGGAACGGATGACGCGCATGCCGCGACCGCCGCCGCCCCAGGAGGCCTTCAGCATGACGGGATAGCCGATCTCGGCGGCCATTCTGGCGACTTCCTGCATATCGTCCGGCAGCGGTTCGGTCGCCGGCACGACCGGCACGCCGACGGAGATCGCCAGATTACGCGCCGCCACCTTGTTGCCGAGCTGGCGCATCGTATCGGCCTTCGGGCCGATGAAGATGATGCCGGCCTTGTTGCAGGCATCGACGAATTCCGGGCTTTCCGACAAGAGGCCGTAGCCCGGATGGATGGCGTCGGCACCGGAAAGCTTGGCGACGCGGATCACCTCGTCGATCGACAGATAGCTTTCGATCGGCCCGAGATCGCGGGCAAGATGCGGGCCGCGGCCGACCTGATAGCTCTCGTCCGCCTTGAAGCGGTGCAGCGCCAGCTTGTCCTCCTCCGCCCAGATCGCCACCGTTTTTATTCCAAGCTCGTTGGCCGCGCGGAACACGCGAATGGCTATTTCGGAGCGGTTGGCAACGAGTATCTTGGATATGGGCAAAACGGTCTCCTCCGTCGTTCAGACACGGGCATGCTGCACCCGCGAAGAAAATTCTTAACTTCTTGTCACAGGAAGTTCAATTTCTCTTGCGACTGCGAAACGCACTTTCTCGCCATGCCAGCGCATGTCGGCCGCCAGTATGCAGCGAATTCGAAGGAGTGGATAAGGAAAAGCCTAGCTTATCAGGCCGTGGCGGAAGGCAAGCGCCACTGCCTGCTGCCTATTCTTTGCCTTCAGCTTGGCCTGCAGACCGTTCATATACCAGTCAACGGTATGGTTTGAGATCTTCAGCATTTTGCTGATCTCCATCGACGTCATGCCTTCGGCGAGATAGTGGAGGATTTCCATCTCGCGCCGCGTCAGCGGCGTCTCGGTCGGCAGCACCGTTTCCAGCGCCTCGGCCTCGCCTTTCAGGTCGAGTAATCGCCAGAAGGTCTTGCGCGCCACGGCCTCAAGCAGTGCGATTTCCACCGGCGACAGATCGATCGGCTTGCCGCCGAGGCTGAGGCTGCCGAGAATGCCGTTGCGCCCGTGAATCGGAAAGAGATAGCCGTCCTCCAATCCGTGGCCGAAGGCATCGACCATCATTTGCTCCATGCGGCGCTGATGCACGTCACCGTCGAAGACTGCCATGCTCTCCCGCCAGCGGAAAGGCCGTTGCGCATGCGCGAGATAACGCACCATCGGATCGATCCGGACATATTTTTTTGCGGCATATATCTGTAGCCATTGTTCCGGCCAGCGGCCGGCAAGCGGGGCGGCGCGCAATTCGATATTCTGCTGCGCTGGGCCTTGCTGCAAATGTCGCAGCAGACCGTAATATTCGAAACCGGAACCGTGGAGGGCCTGCTCGAGTTCGGTGACGACGGCGTCCGGATTTGGGCACTCTTCCAGAATTACAAGCAATTGAATTAAAGAATTAATGTTCACAAATAGCGCCTTTGTCCGGACTAGATGCCCGCAGGCCGTTGGCGGCTGTTCAGATGGGTCGCGTAACGGTCTTCTGCAGAAAATGCAGTCTCTAATTTAATGCTGCGCTAAACATTGATTAAAATGCAAGCGCAAATTGTTGCGAGATATAATCATGGTGAAATTCCGGCGCCAGACCCCGCTGCCGAAAAATCTGATGAGCCCGAGAACGTCTCTCTGTTCTATCCTATTGAGGCAGCTTCAATTTCATCGCAGATGCGATCGCGCGATCAAGTTAACAACCCGGCGGGCGGATTCCCGAATACTCCGTTAATCGCCGGTTCAGGTAGCCTTTTGTAGCATCCCACCATTCCCGTTTTCGCAGATGCACAAGAGGTTAGACGTGTCGCTATTCAAGGTCTATGCAAGAGCTCTGCGCTATCTTGGCGCTTACAAGCTCCGCGTATCCCTGGTCGTTATCGCCAACATTGTTCTGGCGACCATCACCATTGCGGAACCGATCCTGTTCGGTCGCATCATCGATGCGATATCGGGCAAGGGCGAAGTCAAACCCATCCTCTTCATGTGGGCTGGTTTCGCCGTGTTCAATACTGTCGCCTTCGTTCTGGTATCCCGCGAGGCCGACCGGCTTGCCCATGGCCGGCGGGCAACGCTGCTGACGGAAGCCTTCGGGCGCATCATTTCCATGCCGCTTGCCTGGCACCATCAGCGCGGCACCTCCAACGCGCTGCATACGCTGCTGCGGGCCTGCGAGACGCTGTTCGGCCTCTGGCTTGAGTTCATGCGCAACCACCTGTCGACGGTCATTGCGCTTGCCCTGCTGGTGCCGACCGCAATATCAATGGACTTGCGCCTCTCTGCCGTGCTGATCGTGCTTGGCATCGCCTATTGGCTGATCGGCCGTGTGGTCATGAGCCGCACCAAGGATGGCCAGGCTTCGGTCGAAAACCACTACCATACCGTCTTCTCGCATGTCAGCGACTCGATCAGCAACGTCTCCGTTCTGCATAGCTACAACCGCATCGAAGCGGAAACCAAGGCGTTGAAGTCCTTCGCCAACCGCCTGCTCGAAGCGCAATATCCGGTGCTTGACTGGTGGGCGCTCGCCAGCGCGCTGAACCGCATGGCCTCGACCATCGCAATGATGGTGGTTCTGATCATCGGCACGATGCTCGTCCAGTCCGGCCAGCTGCGCGTCGGTGACGTCATTGCCTTCATTGGCTTTGCCAACCTGCTGATTGCCCGTCTCGACCTGATGCGTCAGTTCGCTACGCAGATCTTCGAGGCCCGCTCCAAGCTGCAGGATTTCTATACGCTTGAGGATTCGGTGCGCGATCGTGAAGAGCCGGCCGGCAATGGTGAGATCAAGAACGTCAAGGGTGCGGTTGAATTCCGCGACGTCTCCTTCGGCTTCGGCAACAGCTCGCAGGGCCTGCACAATGTCTCCTTCTCGGTGAAGGCAGGCCAGACGGTCGCCATCGTCGGCCCGACCGGCGCCGGCAAGACAACACTGGTCAACCTGCTGCAGCGCGTCTACGACCCGCAGGGCGGCCAGATCCTCGTCGACGGCACCGATATCACCAAGGTGACCCGAAAGTCGCTCCGTCGCCATATCGCTACCGTCTTCCAGGATGCGGGCCTGCTGAATCGTTCCATCAGCGACAATATTCGCCTCGGCCGCGAAGGTGCGAGCGAGGAGGACATGCGCCGTGCTGCCGAAGCCGCCGCCGCCGCCGATTTCATCGAGACCCGTGAAGATCGTTACGATACCCATGTCGGCGAACGCGGCAACAAGCTCTCCGGTGGTGAACGCCAGCGCATTGCGATCGCCCGCGCCATCCTCAAGGATGCGCCGATCCTGGTGCTCGATGAAGCGACCTCGGCGCTCGACGTCGAGACCGAAGCGCGCGTCAAGGCCGCGATCGACAATCTGCGGCAGAACCGCACCACCTTCATCATCGCCCACCGCCTCTCGACGGTCCGCGAAGCCGATATGGTGCTCTTCCTCGATGATGGACGTGTCGTCGAGCAGGGCGGCTTCGATGAGCTCAGCCACAGCAACGGCCGCTTCGCCGCGCTGCTGCGCGCCAGCGGCATCCTGACGGACGAGGAAGTCCGCAAGGCCCACACCACCGAAGCCGCCTGAGCGCTTCGGGTTACAGGATAAGGCCGGAAGGGCAGGCGCTCTTCCGGCCTTTTGTTTTTCTTGGGGAGCGGCAGGCCGCGTAGCTCCCTCTATCCCGCCGGCCACCCCCTACTAGGCAAGGGTAGAGACAGAAGGCGGCGCAGGGGATGTCGTCAGAGGCACTACGTGTCTGGCGGCGGGACTGATTGATCTCGCTACCGATCCCCTCTAAATTCTTGTCCTTACCCGATACTCAGGAGAGCGGCATGAAAGTCCTGCGCATCGTTGCGAATATCCAGGCGCCCGACCTCATGGCCGCCAAACGCTTCTATCAGGATATTCTCGGGCTCGATCTGATGATGGATCTCGGCTGGATCGTCACGTTCGGCGCGAATACTTCCATGAAGGTTCAGCTCAGTGTCGCCAGCCAAGGCGGTTCCGGGACTCCGGTGCCCGATCTCTCCATCGAGGTGGATGATCTCGATGCTGCTTTCGAGGCGATGTCTGGCGCCGGCATTCCGATCGAATACGGTCCGGCCGACGAACCCTGGGCCGTCAGGCGCTTCTACGTGCGCGATCCTTTCGACCGGCTGGTGAATATTCTCGTTCATAAAAGTTGAGCCGGCGGCATTGCAGCGCAGCGCGTCTTTTCAGACGCGCGAAAGGCGCTGCAATGCCGTGGGGCTTTTAATGCGACTTCGGGATGCCGCTAGGCCCGCGGCCGTTCAATCAGACCGGTCGACCCTATTTCCGATTGGTGCGGCGATAGGTATTTGCCGCTCCGCCGACCCGCACAGGCACAGGGACGGCGGCAATCTCCGTCACGAGCTTGTGCTTGATTTTGCCCAGCTGGCGCTTGTGCTCGAGATAATAGGCATAGGCGAATTGCGTCGCAATGCCCGCGATGACGAAGAACGGGCCGACCAGCGGATCCTTGTTGGTGATATAGAGCACGACCTGGCCGATCATGGCGAGGATCGTGCCGGCGACGAAGATGTTCAGCGAATGGCGGCCGAGGATCGTCAGCGGGTGGTCGGCGGGGCGCCGCAGGATTCGGGAGAACGCCGGGATGCTGATGATGAGGTAGGTTAGCGCCAGCACATGCAGCAGCCGCGGCAGCGACAGGAAAGTCTTGTCGAAACCGGTGATGACGGTGGGCAGCCCAAGCGCTGCCAGCGAATTACCGAAAATCCAGAGATGGCCGGTTACCCAGACGAAGGACAGCAGGACATAGCCGGCGGCAGCCGCAAACAACAACGGATGCCGCGGGATCGTGCCGCCGCGCTTGATATGCAGGATCGAAACAATGCCAATCGAAAACAGGAACTGCCAGGAGAGCGGATTGAGGAACCAGTAGCCCTCTATCAGCAAATTGTGCGGCGCCACTTCGTAAATGCCGGCCAGCAGCCAGACCGTGCCGGAAACCGCGAGCGCCAGAAGCGGGCTTCGCTCGTTGAGGAGCAGGATTATCGGCACCATCAGCAACAATGCGCCATACATCGGCAGGATATTGTTGTAGCCGATCTGGTGACCGAGCAGCAGCAGCGCCGGAATGCCTTCCTTCAGGTTCATCAGAACCGCCAGGATGTTGATCTCGACCAGCAGCCCCGGCCGGTGGAACAGCCAGGCACCACAGATGAAGAGCGCCAGCGTCATGAAGGTGGTGATCATATGCGCAAGGTAGAGCGTGAAGGCACGCCGCGCCGCCTTGATCGCCGTCTTGACGCGGCCGCCCGGCTTGAAGCGGGAACCATAGGCGAGACCGACGGCGATGCCGGAAATCAGGACGAAGGCCTCGGCGGCGTCGGAAAAACCAAAATTCTTCGTCGTCACATATTCGAAGATCTGTCCGGGCACATGATTGATGAAAATCATGATCAGGGCTAGGCCACGCAGCACGTCAAGCCTTGTATCGCGTCCCGTCGCAGCTGCGGATGAGGAACTGCGCTCGGCGCCGATGGCTTCGGTCAGCGTGCTTGCCATATGGGTTTCTCCTGTTGTCCGGTTTTGCAAACGCGACGACGGCCAAAAGGGTTCCCTTTTGGCCGTCGCGAATCGCCGTGTTCTTCAGCGTGGAGAACGCTGTTATCCGAGCGGATATCCCTCTTCGGGATCGGTGACTTCGCTGCCGTTGATCGACAGAGTGTAGCCGCTGGCATTGGACGCTTTTGAGACCGAAATGCGGTATTTGACGCCGCCCCGCTCCACCTCCGCCGCAAAACCGTCCCATTCCGACGGAAGCGACGGACGCACATGGAGCCGGCCGTCCTTCAACCGGATCCCCAGAATGCCCTCGACGGCGGCTCGGTAGAGCCAGCCGGCCGATCCGGTATACCAGGTCCAGCCGCCGCGCGACGTATAAGGCTCGTGCCCATAGACGTCAGCTGCCACGACATAGGGTTCGACCCGGTATTGTTCGGCCGAAGCCTTGTCGAGCGCATGCGTGATCGGATTGAGGATCTGGAAGCAGCGCAGTGCGTCGTCGCCCCGCTTCAGTTCCGCAAGCGCCATCACCACCCAGGTCGCGGCATGGGTATATTGCCCGCCGTTTTCACGCACGCCCGGCGGATAGGCCTTGATGTAACCGGGATCCCTGGCGGAATTGACGAAAGGCGGCGTGAACAGTCGGATGATGCGCGCCTCCTCATCGACCAGTTGGTCGAGCACGGCATCCATCGCCTTTCCGGCACGAGCCGGGTCGCCTTCGCCGGACAGAACGCTCCAGGATTGTGCGATCGAGTCGATCCGGCATTCCGGGCTCTCCTTGGAGCCGAGCAGCGCCCCGTCGTCGAATGTGCCGCGGCGATAGTAGCTGCCGTCCCACGCCGCAGTTTCGAGCGCCTTCTTCAATTCGGCGAGATGGGCCGACCAGCGCTCCACTCGAGCCGAATCGCCGCGCTCTTCGGCATAGGGAATGAAGGCGCGCAATGCACCCGCCAGGAACCAGCCAAGCCAGACGCTGGTGCCGCGCCCGCCGATGCCGACGCGGTTCATGCCGTCGTTCCAGTCGCCGCCGAGGAACAGCGGCAGGCCGTTTGCGCCCTTGCGGGCGATGGCGAGATCGAGCGCCAGGGCCGCATGTTCGTAGACGCTCGCCTTGTCCTCCGAAATCTCCGGCTTGTAGAACGAGTCGTGCTGACCTTCGAGGAGAGCGGGTCCTTCCAGAAAGGCAAGCTCCTCGTCGAGCACGGTCTTGTCGCCGGTGACGCTGCAATAATGGTGGATCGCGTAGCTCAGCCAGACGACGTCGTCCGAAATCAAGGTGCGAACGCCCGCACCCGTTCCCGGCAGCCACCAATGCTGAACATCACCTTCGCGGAACTGCCGTGAGGCGGCATTCAGAATCTGACGCCGGGCGATCGACGGTTCGTGCATCAGGAAGGCCAGCGTATCCTGCAACTGGTCGCGGAAACCGAAGGCGCCGCTTGCCTGGTAGAAGGCGGTGCGGGCCATGATGCGGCAGCCGAGACTCTGATAGGGCAGCCAGGTGTTGACGAGATTGTTCATCCCGCGATCTGGCGTGGAGATCTGCAGCCTGCCGGTGAAATCCCGCCAGAAGGCGCGGTTTGCCTCGACCGCATCGTCGAACGAAGACTTGCGGATCTCGGCGATCAAGGCGCGCGCTTCTTCCTCCGTCGCCGTATCGCCGAGCAAGAAGGTGACGTCGCGCTCTTCGCCGGCCCCGAGTTCGATGTCGATCGCCAGAGCCGCGGCCGGATCGCCATCGAGCTCGGTGATGCCCGAAAGCGGGGCTGCGGAGGTGACGGTCTGAGGCATCTGGATCGTGCCAGCCTTGCCGATATATTCGCGCCGGCTTGCCGAGAAACTTGAAAGCTTCTCGCTCGCCGCGAAGAAGGCGGTTCGGTTGGAAAAATCGATGCTGTAAGGATTGGTGGCAAACAGCGCCCCCGTCTCCTCGTCATGGCTCGACAGAATGAAGGGCGCAGTGCGTCCCGGGTTGCTGCCAAGAACCCATTCGACGTAACCGTAGAGACGCAGCTTGCGGCCAGTCGAACCGGTGTTGCGCAGGCGCAGGCGCTGCAGTTTCACCGGCTTCTCGCGGTCGATCGTCTGCGTCAGCTCGAGCGCAATCTCGTGCTGAACGGTGGAGAAGACCGAATAGCCGAGTCCGTGGCGGGCTTCGAAGCGGATATCCGGCCGACGCGAAAGCGCTGCAAACGGTGTCATGACGGCGCCGCTTTCGAGATCGGCGAGATAGAAGGCCTCGCCCGACCGGTTGATCACCGCATCGTTCGACCAGGACGTCAGCTGATAATCGCGCGAGTTGACGCTCCAGGTGAAACCTGCGCCTTCAGCCGACACGTGGAAACCGAACCTGTCGTTGGAGATGACGTTGATCCAAGGCTGCGGCGTCGCATGACCGCCGGGCAGGCGAACGACATATTCGCGGCCGTCGCGCGCAAAGCCTCCAATGCCATTCCAGAAGTCGAGGTCGCCTTCCTCCTCGATGGCAACGGCCGGCACCACGGGCGGCGGCACCGGCGCGATGCGCTTGACCGGCGCCCTGTTGCGTTCGGCGCGCTCCATCTCCTGCAGTTCATCCTTTGACGGCGCAAAGAGGGCGACAGCGCGGTTGATCTGGTCGACCACCTTGCCGTTCTTCGCATGCAGGGTGACGCGGGAAGCCGCGATCAATGCCCTGTAGGTGTTTTCCTCCATCAGGTCCTTGCGAACCGCGAAGATATGCTGGCGCAAGCCGTCGGCCTGACCCATGCGGCGTACGTTCTCGCACATTGCGTCGAGCGCGTGTTGCATGTCCTGCGCATAGGAAGAAGCGCGTTCGTTCATGATGACGAGATCTGCGGTGACGCCACGCGAGCGCAGGTATTCCTGCGCCAGCAGTGCCTCGCGGGCGACGTCGAGATCCATGTCGTCGTCGACGCGCAACGTGAAGATCGGGAAGTCGCCGGAGATCGCCAGCGGCCAGAGGGCCGATTGCGATTGCAGGCCGGCTTCGACCGTCGCCTCATCCTTGCGCAACTGCATGTCGGGATAGACGAGGTAGCGCCCGAGATGCTGAAACGCTGCCGCCTGCTGCGAGGTGACGCCGACATGGCGCATCTGCACCTGCGTGCGCGTCCAGGCCTGGACGAGCTCGTGGTTGAAGGCGTCGGGATGACGATAGCGGTTGACCGCCTTGTCGACCTCGTCGCGGCTTGGCGCGGCAATCGTCCAGAAGAACACGCTGACCTTCTTGCCGGCCGGCACCCGCACGGTGCGGCGCAACGACATCACGGGATCAAGCGTGAAGCCGTCGCTGCCGGAAAGTGTCGCACCCGGATCGAAGGCCGCCGCATCGGCAAGGCTGCGACCGCGGCCGATGAACTTGCGCCGATCGGTTTCGAATTCGGTGTGACGGGTGTCGCCGGCATTGTCGACGATCAGATGTGCGAGGCTGATGTTCGGCTCGTTCGGATCACGCTTGTTGCGTTCGGCGCGGATGACGTCGCCGCGCTTGCCGATCTCGGTCTTGACGAACATGCGGGCGAATGCCGGATGCGCGCTGTCGGTATCATCCGAGGTGATCACCGGTTCGAGATAGGACGTGACTTCGATGAAACGATCTTCCGTTCCCATGTTGAGCAGGGTGACACGACGGGCTTCGGCATCGTGCTCGGTGGCGATGATGCACTCCACCTCGCTCGTCAGGTCGCCGACCGTCTTGGTGAACTGCGCCTTCTCGTCGGCGAATTCGACCTTGATCTTTTCGCCCTCGACACCCTTCGGCTCCGCTGTCGCCGACCACCATTCGTTGGTGGCGGTATCGCGCAGGAAGATGAAGGTGCCCCAGCGGTCTTCGGTCGGATCGGCCTTCCAGCGGGAAACGGAAAGGCCGTTCCAGCGGGAATAACCGGCGCCCGTCGCCGTCAGCATCATGGAATAATGGCCGTTCGACAGGAAGACGAGCTCGCGGTCGCGCGAAAGGGGATCGCTGATCTTCCTGATTTCCGGCCGCATGAGATCGTCCTGGATGCTGGCCGGCGTATCGGATTCATGCTTGCCGCTCATGACGGGAATGTCGCGCGGCGCTTTTTCCTGCAGCAGAAGCTCCGCCGCCTCGATCACGGGATCGGAGTGGAAGAGTTCGCGCAGATGGCCGTTGAAGGCGACGTTGGCGACGGCTGCGATCGACATGCCGTGATGGTGGGCATAATAATTGTAGACCACCGCGCATTTCTTGCCTTCCGGCACGCGCGTCGGCGTGAAATCGACCGCGTCGTGAAAGCCGAACTTGCCGAGTGCGCCGACTTTGCGCAGCCTCTGCAGGTTTTCGAGCGCGCCCGGCGGGTCGTACTGGCTGGCCAGCAGCGAAGCATAGGGGGCGATGACGGCATTGTGGCCGAGGCCGCGCTTGAGACCGAGCGTCGGCACGCCGAAATTCGTGTACTGGTAATTGAGGTTATGGTCGCGGGCATTGAAGGCCGCTTCCGAAATGCCCCACGGGATACCGAGCTTGCGGGCATAATTCATCTGCTCGATGACGACCAGATTGTTCGTCTGATTGAGAATACCCCCGCCACGCTCCTGCATGACGAGCGGCGGCATCAGATATTCGAACATCGAGCCGGACCAGGAGACCAGCGCGCCGCGTGAACCCACCGGCACGACCTGGCGGCCCAGACGATACCAGTGTTCCGTCGGCAGGTCGCCCTTGGCGATGCCGAAGAGGCTGGTCAGGCGGCATTCCGAGGCGAGAAGGTCGTAGCAGGCCTGGTCGAGTTCGCCGCTTTCGACGCGGTAGCCGATCGACAGCAGGCGCCGTTCCGGCCGGAACAGGAAGCCGAAATCCATCGAGAAGGCGAGATCGCGGGCCTTGTCGCGCAACGCCACCAGGCGCGGCCTGAGGGCATCGACCTTGGAGAGATCGAAGGTGCTGTCTGATATATGCGCCTCGCAGACCTTGACCAGCGACGCCGCCCATTGGGTGACCTCTTCGCTCTGCTTCGACTTGACCTCATGGTCGAGATTGGCGGCGAGCTTTTCGATGTCGCGTGCGAGAACGGCGAGGTTGATGATGCGGATCGAGGCGAACTCGTGCTCGCGCTTGACGGCGGCAAGCGCATTCTGGAAGCCGACGATGCGTTCTTCCAGGCGCCGGCGCAACGGGCGCACGGTCTTGCGGTCGTCGGGCAGGTCCGCCAGCACTTCGCTGAGGATGCCGGCGGTGTCGCCGACGCCGTCGAGATTGCCCTGCATGTGGGCCGACGGCGCCTCAGCCCAGTTGCGGCAGGCCGAGGAAATCGCGATGAGGTGGCCGGCGAGATTGCCGCTGTCGACGGCAGAGACGTAACGCGGCCCGAGCGTCTGCAGCGTATCGGTGTGATACCAGTTAAACAGGTGGCCGCGGAATTTCTCCATCTTGTCGATCGTCGCGATCGTCTGCTCCAGCCGCTCGAGCGTTTCCTCAAAGGAGAACCAGCCGAAATGCCGGCCAGAAACGACGGAGAGCAGATAGACGCCGATATTGGTCGGCGAGGTGCGCGCCGCCACGATGACGTGCGGCGTTTCCTGGATATTGTCCGGCGGCAGATAATTTTGTTCAGGCGTGGTGAAGGTCTCGAAATAACGCCAGGTGCGCCGGGCGATCTTGCGCAGCTCGCTCGATACGGAATCGGCGACCTCGAGCCGGTCCTCGGTCTCGGCCGACTGGCTGACATACCAGGCGACGACAGGCGAGAGAATCCATAAAAGCGCGAAGGGGATGCCGACGAGGAAAGCGTTGCCGCCGGGAAGGGCTGCGAAACCGAGCGCCAGCAGCGCCAGTACCGGCGCATGCCACATCTGCCTGTAATAAGAGGCGAGGGTGCCTTGGCCGCCTGCCTGGACGCTGGCGGCGGTCCGCCACTGCAGCATCAGCTTGCGGCTGACGAACAGCCGGTAGAGCGACCGGCCGATCGCATCCGCCATCATCGCCGCCGAATCGGCGATGAAGACGATCCGCAATGCGACCTGCGCATTGGCGGCGGTGATGTCCGACCAGACCGTATAGAGATGGGCGCGGGCGACGATATCGCTGGTGCGCGGGATGATGCCGTTGATGAGCGACAGCGTCGGCGCCACGAACAGGCAGAAGATCAAGAGAATCTGCCAGACGAGCGCGCCGAGCGGACCCATGAAATACCAGCCGAGCACGGAGGCGAAGAACCATGCGATCGGCGTTAGCGAACGGCGAAGATTATCGAACATCTTCCAGCGGCCAAGGGCCGTAACGCCGTATTTAGGATTGAACATATAGGGCAGGAGCTGCCAGTCGCCGCGCGCCCAGCGATGCTGGCGCGAGGTCTCCACCTCGTAGCGGATCGGGAAATCCTCGACCAATTCGAGATCGGTAACGAGCGCACAGCGCGCCATCGAGCCTTCGAGAAGGTCGTGGCTGAGCACCGAGTTCTCCTCGATGCGGCCCTTCAGCGAGGCTTCGAAAGCATCGACATGATAGAGGCCCTTGCCGGTGAACGTGCCTTCGCCGGCGAGATCCTGATAGACGTCGGACACCGTGAAGACATAGGGGTCGAGACCGCGATTGATCGAGAAGACGCGTTGGAAGACCGAGGCATCCTTGCCCGTGGTCAGCGATGGCGTCACACGCGGCTGCAGCACGCCATAGCCGCTCTCGACGCGGCCGGTCTTCGGATTGATGACCGGTCGGTTGATCGGATGATAGAGCTTGCCGACGAGCTTGGTGACGGCATCGCGCATCAGGCGTGTGTCGGCATCGAGCGTCATGACATATTGCACATTGGCGGGCACGGTGTTGGCGCCGGGCAGATAGGTCGTGTCGCGGTCGCCGCGCAGCAGCATGTTCAGCTCATGCAGCTTGCCGCGCTTGCGCTCCCAGCCCATCCAAACACCTTCCGAGGGATTGTAGAGGCGGCGGCGATGCAGCAGGTAGAAACGCGTCTTGCCGTCATAGGCATAGCGGGCGGAAAGATTAGCGATCTCGCGCCTTGCATAGTCAAGAACCTCGAGGTCGGCAGGCGTTTCCTCGGCATCGCTGTCGGGCCAATCGCTGAGCATCGCGAAATAAATCTCTCCACGCGGATTGGCGAGATAATGAACTTCGAGATTGCGCACCTGATCGTCGACGCTGTCGCGGTTCGAGATCAGGCAGGGCACCACGAGCAGCGTGCGCGCATCCTCCGGAATGCCTTCCTTGAACTCGTAGCCGACGAGGCGGGCCGGGGTGACGAAGAAGGACAGCAGGGTATTAAAGAGACCTGTTGCGCCCTCCGAGGCCGGCAATGAGAACATGATCAGCAGGATTGCGATTTCAATGGCGCCCATTCCGGCACTTGCCATGAACCTGCCGACGATCGCCATGGCGATGATCGTCAGCAGCATGACGGGTAGCGCGATCGACAGCCAGTTGAAGCGGCGCACGGCGCGCACGAAGTGCTGGGTGATCGTCGGGCGATAATTCGCTCGCGCCTCGAGCTTCGGCCGTTGCGCGCCGGATAGGAAGCCGCCGACATTGGGCTCATGTGGCTGCGGCTCGTCGGAGGCCTTGGCGGCCTCGGTCATGTCGAGCGCCAGCTGGGCGATTTGCATTTCGGTCAGCGGCGAGCGCTTGGCCAGTTTCTCGATCTGCTTGCGGTATTTGTTTCGCGAACCGGAATCGAGGATGCCGTAATCCGAATGCTCCCAGAGCAGCTTGTCGACATGGCTGACCTGTTCGACCCAGACCGACCATTCGGTATCGTCGATCTCGCGCAGGCTACGGATGATGTTGCCCATCGTCACGTTGCCGGAAGAGAGACGGCTGTGTTCGGCCGTCGTCGCCTCTTCGGTGTTGCGACCGAGCTCTTCCAGGCGTTCATCGAGCCAGGTGATCGCCAGACTCGACGTCTGTGAGCCGTCACGCAGGCGATAGAGGAACTGCGTCGAGAAGGTATTGTCTTCGGCAAGCGGTTCCAGCGTCTTCAGATAGGCGGCCGCCTTGGCCGGATCGGTCAGGCGCACCAATTCGTCGGCCGCCTCATTGGCGCGCCGGCGCAGGCGGCGGCTGGCTTCGACACGGCTCGAAATGCGGCGAAGGTTTTCCACCAGCACATAGCGCACCAGCGAGGGCAGGGCCCAGAGTTCGCCGATCCTCAGCGTCTCCCTGCTCTGGAAGCCGTCGACCAGCGCCGTCAGGCTTTCCTGCGAGATCGTGCTGTGGGTATGGGCAACGTAGAGCCAGGCAAGCACCAGCGTGCGCGGAATGTCGACGCCGCCGACATGCATCGTCGGCAGTTCGCGGTAGAAGCGGCGGGGAAAGTCGCGCCGCACCTCCTGGATCGCCTCTTCGACGATGTAGTGATTGTCCAGCAGCCATTCCGCCGCCGGCGTGATCGTCTCTCCGGCCTCGACGTCGGTTGCCGTGGTGCGGTAGACGCGCAGAATTTCCTTCTCGTTTTCCTTGTGGCGCGCGAAGAAATCAAAGGGTGCGAAAGCCGGCAGCTTGTCGACGCCGTTGACGACGACCGCTTCGCCCATCGCCTTGATGTCCTCGATGGAAAGATAGGTCGAGCGGATCGAATCATTGTGATCAATCTGCTTCGTATCGGATTCGCACGGAAGGCTCGGAGAAAGATTGGCAATAGACATGGGTTCGGTTCTGGATCCAAACAAAGTTATGGCTGTTTTGCTCAGCCTTTTGCACTGCTTATCATGACTGCTACATGAACGGGGCCCGATTCTTCGAAGATCGATGAAGCCGGGTGAATGACGTCTGGGCAAGCGATGTAACCGGGCCTAGCCTTGGTCCAGCGCGGCCTGAAGGTCGATCAATACCCTCTCCGCAAAACCATGGCGAAAAGTTGGACACTATCGCGATAATTCAAGTCAAGAATGGTGAGCCGAGCGGGCCGGCGCGCTTGCTGCGCAAGGCAGAGCGCCGTGCATGTCGCAACCTTGCGGCCCGGCCGCGGCTTGTCGATAGGAGGAAGGTTCGCCAGATCATGGTCTGGCTGCGCTTTGATCGGGCTTGCCCCGAGCGAGGAAACGCGCCGCAGAGGCGCAGGCGGCCCCGGCACGTGCCGAGGCCTATCATCTGCCGACTATCCGAGGACGCCGCAGACCATTGCCACCACGAACAGGAATGCCGCGGTGAAGATCGTCCCATGGAGCACCGTCTGAAGCCTGTGGCGCGTCGCGTGCGGCTTCTTGGTGGCTACCGAACCATAGTGGTTCACGTGAGTATGCGAAATACCCAGCTCTGCCATGTGTCGCCTCCGTTGTTCTCGTGCGGCCGGTTGTGCGGCTCGCTGTTATATTTCTTATTCCCTATCAGGTAGGTAGAGATAAATTTGCGTCCAGAGCGGGCGCAAGAGAAAATTCAACCGCTCTTTAGCAGAGCGTGCGCCATGCCCAGATCAGGGAGCGCTCGATGGCGTTCTCGTTCTGCTGCAGATCGGAGGTCTCGGTCCCGATCAGGCGCCGGTCCTGTTCAGCCGGTATGGAGACCGTGATCTGTTCCTTGGGAGCGGCTTTTACGCGAGGATCGAGATAGCCCATGGTCATCCCACCGAGAAAGAACATGCCTCGACCTCCATCGATCACGAAAGCTAACAATCGTTAACAGGATCATGACAGAAGCGCGGCGGCTGTCAATAGTCTAGTCGAATGGTCGTCTTTTAAGGGAACATTATCCTTAACTCCCCCGCCGGCCTTTTCTTTTCAATGGCTTGAAATGATTACCTTTAGGCTTTGACGAAACCCTTGCTCGCGATCATCAAATTTTTCGTGTAATCCTCCTGGACCGCGCCCCGCGCCAGCTCTTCCGAGCTCAATCGTTCGACGACAGCGCCGCTGCGCATCACCGCGAGCCTTTCGCACATATGCGTGATGACGCCGAGGTCATGGCTGACCATGACGAAAGTGAGCTTGCGGTCGCGGCGGATCTGTTCGAGCAGGTTCAGCACCTCCGCCTGCACCGAGGCGTCGAGCGCCGATGTCGGCTCGTCGAGCAGCAGGATCGACGGTTGCACGATCAGCGCCCTGGCGATCGCCACACGCTGTCGCTGACCACCGGAAAGCTGATGCGGATAGCGGAAACGGAAACCAATGCCGAGACCGACTTCGTCGAGCGCGCGGGCAATGCGCTTGTCGCTGTCGGTAACGGCGTGAATCGCAAGCGGTTCGAGCAGCAACCGATCGATCGTCTGGCGCGGATGCAGCGAGCCGTAGGGATCCTGGAAGACCATCTGCACGCGCCGATAGAAGGCCTTGCTGCGCTTCGAACCCTTCAACTCTTCGCCGTCGATGCGGATCGCGCCGCCGCTGATGGGCGCAAGTCCGGCAACGGCGCGCAGCAAGGTCGATTTGCCTGACCCGGATTCACCGACGAGGCCGAAAGATTCACCGCGCTCGACGCTGATGCTGACATCCTTCAGCGCATGAAAATCATCGTAGGCGACACTGAGATTGTCGACGTGGAGGGCTGCGCTCATGCCGCCCACTCCGGCTTGCGGTCGAGCACCGGCAGCGGATGGCGGTTCGCGCCGATTTCCGGCATGCAGTTCAGCAGTCCCCTGGTATAGGGATGCTGCGCATGTTTGAGATCGGCGGCCGCCAGCTCTTCGACGATCTTGCCGGCATACATGACGATGACCCGGTCGCAGAAGGAAGAGACCAGCCTCAGATCATGGGAAACGAAGATCAGCCCCATTCCGCGCTCAGAGACCAGCCTGTCCATGATCCGCAGCACATCGAGCTGCACCGTCACGTCGAGCGCCGAAGTCGGTTCGTCGGCAATCAGCAGTTCAGGCCCGGCAATCAGCATCATGGCGATCATGGCGCGCTGTCCCATGCCGCCCGAAACTTCGTGCGGGTGCAGGTCGAAGACGCGTTTGGGATCGCGGATCTGCACCGCTTCCAGCATGGCGAGCGCCCGTTCGCGCGCTTCCGCTTTGCCGATCTTCTCATGAGTGCGCAGCGTTTCGCAGATCTGCCGTCCGATCGTCATGACTGGGTCGAGCGAATATTTCGGATCCTGCAGGATCATGGCGATGCGCTTGCCGCGCAACCTGCGCCTTTCGCCGGCGGATGCCTTGAGGAGATCGATGCCGCTGAAATCGAGCCTGTCGGCCGTGACGATCCCGTGTTTCGGCGTCAGTCCCATGATCGCCCGGCCGGTCTGCGACTTGCCGGAGCCGGATTCGCCGACGATGCCGAGCCTTTCTCTGCCGAGCGTGAAGGAGACGCCGCGCACTGCCTCGATCAGGCCGGTTCGGGTGGGGTAACTGACCTTGAGCTTGTCGACCGTCAGAAGCGTCGTCATCGGCCGCTCTCCTTCGGATCGAGCGCATCGCGCAGGCCGTCGCCTAAGAGATTAAAACCGAGACTGACGATGAGAATGGCGATGCCGGGCATGGCCGCGACCCACCACTGATCCAGAATGAAGCGCCGGCCCGAGGCGATCATCGCGCCCCATTCCGGCAGCGGCGGCTGTGCGCCGAGACCCAGAAAGCCGAGGCCGGCCGCTGTCAGAATGATGCCGGCCATATCGAGCGTCACACGCACGATCAGCGAGGAAATGCAGAGCGGCATGACATGGCGCACGATGATGCGGAACGGCGAGGCGCCCATCAGCTTCACCGCCGCAATGTAGTCGGAACGCCGGACCGTCAGCGTCTCGGCCCGAGCGATGCGGGCATAGGGGGGCCAGGAGGTGATGGCGATGGCGATGACCGCGTTCTGGATGCCGGGGCCGAGCGCGGCGACGAAGGCGAGCGCCAAAACCAACTTCGGAAAGGCAAGAAAGATATCGGTGATGCGCATCAGCGTCGCATCCACCCAGCCTCCGGCATAACCTGAGACCGTGCCGACGATCAGCCCGATCGGCGCGGAGATGATGGCGACGAGCACGACGACGAACAGGGTCAATCGCGATCCATAGATCAGCCGTGAATAGATGTCGCGGCCCTGATCATCCGTGCCGAGCAGGTAGCCGCTCGTTCCCGGCGGCAGCAGGCGGGCATTGCGGAGATCGCCGAGGACGGGGTTGTGCGTGGCGAGGAGATCCGCGAACGCGGCGACGAGGAGCAGGGCGACGATGATCAGCAGGCCGACGACGGCAAGCCTGTTGGCCGTGAACTGCCGCCAGGTGACGTAAGCGCGGCCGAGACGGGCTTGCCTGCGCGATTGCGGCCGGTCGGAAAGCAGCCATTCGCGGCGGCTCATCGCAGGAGAGGGGCTGGCAGGAGCCGTCATCGGTTTCGCGTCCTCGGATCGAGCGTCCGGTAGAGAAGATCAGACAGAAGATTGATGCCGATGAAGATCGTCCCGATGACGATCGTGCCGCCGAGCACGGCGTTCATATCGGCGTTCTGCAGCGAATTGGTGATGTAGAGCCCGATGCCCGGCCAGGAAAAGACGGTCTCGGTCAGCACCGATCCTTCGAGCAGCCCGGCATAGGAAAGCGCGATGACGGTGACGAGCGGCACGGCGGCATTGCGTAGCGCATGGCCCCAGATCACCCGTGTTTCCGAAAGACCTTTGGCACGCGCGGCGACGATATATTCCTGCGAAAGCTCGTTCAGCATGAAACTGCGCGTCATGCGGCTGATATAGGCAAGCGAAAAATAGCCGAGCAGCGACGCGGGCAGGATGATGTGGCGGAAGACGTCATAGAAGACATCCCATTGCCCCTGCCAGGCGCTGTCCAGAAGATAGAAGCCGGTGATCGGCGTGAAGGTATATTCGAAAACGATGTCGATTCGGCCGGGAAAAGCCACCCAGCGCAGCTGCGCATAGAAGATGACGAGGGAGATCAGCGCCAGCCAGAATATCGGCACCGAATAGCCGATGAGACCAATGACGCGTACGATCTGGTCGGCAATGCTGCCGCGGCGCACTGCGGCGAGAACGCCAAGCGGCACGCCGACGCAGGCGCCGATCAGCGTTCCCAACGTCGCGAGCTCGATCGTCGCCGGCATGACCCGGCGGATGTCGACCATGACAGGATTGGTCGTCAGCACCGAGTTGCCGAAATCGCCGGACAGGACGCCTTTGATATAGATGTAGAACTGCTGATAGAGCGGCAGGTTGAAACCCATCTCCTGGCGCACCCGCTCGACGACATGGGTGGGAGCGCGGTCGCCGAGAATGGCGAGCACGGGATCGATCGGTACGACTCGGCCGATGAAGAAGGTGACGGCCAGCAGGCCAAGATAGGTGGTGACGGCGGCGAACAGGAACCGCCCCAAAGCCTTGGCGAAGGCGCCGGCACGGCCCTTGCGGGGCCGCGCCTCCTGCCTGGTTTCGATGGTGCTCACGCCGTTGATCCCGCCGGATTATTCCTTGGCGATCGGACCGACGAAGTTGGTGTCGAAGCTCGGCCCCAGCTTGAAGTCCTTCAGATTCTTCCGATAGCCCGCTACCTCGGTCTGCTGGAAGATGATGACGAAGGGGCTGTTGGCAAGGAACTTCTTCTGGATATCCTCATACATTGCCGCGCGCTTGGCGTTGTCGCGTTCAAGCAGGGCCGCCTTGGTTTGCTTATCGAGTTCCGGCGCTTCCCAGGTGTTGCGCCAGGCGAGTGTCTTCACCGTGCCCGCATCCGAATTGTCAGGATTACTCGTGAAGGTATCGGCATTGGAGTTCGGATCGAAATAATCCGATCCCCAGTTACCAATATAGATGTCGTGGGTGCGAGCGCGATATTTGGTCAGCGTCTGCTTGCCGTCACCCGGAATGATTTCCAGCTTGACGCCGGCCTGCGCCAGCGTCTGCTGCATGGATTCGGCAATACCGGTCACCGGCTGGGTGTTGCGCACATCCATCGTCACCGAGAAGCCGTCCGGAAGGCCGGCCTTGGCAAGGAGTTCCTTGGCCTTGGCGACATCAAGCTTGTAGGGATTTTCATCGAGCGCGCCGAGCTGGCCCTTGGGCAGGAAGGTCTGATGAATCTCGCCGATTCCCTTGATCAAGGTTGCGCCGATCGCATCGTAGTCGACCAGATACTTGAAAGCCTCCTGGACTTCAGGCTTCTTCAGGTTCTCGTTCTTGTTGTTCAGGCTGACATAGTAGATCGTGCCTTTCGGCGCACTTGTCGTGGCGAGATCGGCATTCTTGGAAACGGCGTCGATATCGCCAGGCTCCAGATTGCGGGCGATGTCGATATCACCAGCTTCGAGCGCCAGCCGCTGGGCCGAACTTTCCTTCATATAGCGGTAGATGACGCGGTTGAGCTTGGCCTTGTCGCCGTAATAATTGTCGTTCCGCTCAAGCACGACGACTTCGTTTGCCCGCCATTCGCGCAGTTTGAAGGCGCCGGAGCCGGCATAACCGGTCTTCAGCCATTCATTGCCGAAATCATTGTCGTATTTATGCTCGGCATCCGGCGTCACCGCCTTCACATGTTCCATCACGAGCTTCTTGTCGACAACCGAGGCGACGGTCGCCGTCAGGCAGTTGAGCACGAAGCTCGGGGCATAGGCCTTGTCCACGGTGAAGACGAAGGTATTGGCGTCAGCCGCCTTGGCCTTTTCGGTGACATTGTCGCCCGTCAGGCCGAACTGGGTGAGGATGAAGGCCGGGCTTTTGTCGAGCTTGACGGCGCGTTCGAACGACCATGCAACGTCTTCGGCGGTAATCGGATTACCGGAGGCGAACTTCAGGCCGGGTTTCAGCTTGAACGTGTAGGTGAGGCCGTCATCCGAAACGCTCCAGCTCTCGGCAAGATCACCCTTCACCTTGGACGTGTCGGCGAGATCGAGACGGACGAGCAGGCTGTAGCTGTTGCTGGTGATCTCCGCGGTCGAAAGCTCGAAGGCTTCGCCCGGATCCATGGTGATGATGTCGTCGATGGCAAACCCTTCGACCAGCGTGTCCTTGGGCGTCTCGGCAAAGGCGGCCGGTGCCGTCATCATCAGGAGCGAAATGGCGGCTCCTGCGGAAAGTAGGCGGAAATTGTGGCTGAGCTTGGCGATCATCATGGTCTGTTCCCCTGTTCTTGATTGATTACGAAGCGTTTTGTCGGTCATGTCCCATTAAAATATTGTCCGTTTTCAGTGCGTCGAGAGGCGCGCCGCACTTTAGGCGTGGTCCTCCCGCCAAGCTTGCGCCAGAATACGAAGCCAATTTTCACGGGCAAGTTTCGTGAGGTCGGCCTCACCATATCCAACCTCCCGGAGAGCGGCAATCAGCTTCTGATTGCCGGCCGCGTCGCCGATTTCTTCCGGAATGGTTGCGCCGTCGAAGTCCGATCCGAGGCCGACGCAATCGATGCCAATGCGGTTCACCAGATAGTCGATGTGGCGGATCATATCGGCAAGCGGTGTGTCGCTGTCCGAGCGACCGTCGGGACGCAGCATGGCGGTGGCATAGTTGATGCCGACGAGCCCGCGGCTTTCGCGGATCGCATCGAGCTGCCTATCCGTCAGATTGCGCGCCACCGGCGTCAGTGCATGCGCATTGGAATGGCTGGCGACCAGCGGCTGGTCCGTCGTCTTCGCTACGTCCCAGAAGCCCTTTTCGGTAATGTGGGCGAGGTCGATAAGGATACCGAGGCGATTGCACTCCCTCACCAGCTCGAAACCGGCCTCGGTGAGCCCGGCCGCCGTATCCGGCGACATCGGGAAAGCGAAGGGCACGCCATGTCCGAAGACGTTGTGCCGGCTCCAGACCGGGCCAAGCGATCGCAGTCCCGCTGCATAAAATAGTTCGAGAGCCGAAAGGTCGGGGCCGATAGCCTCACAGCCTTCCATATGCATGACGGCGGCAAAGATGCCCTCCTGCATTGCGCCGCGGATGTCCTTAACCGTCCGGCAGAGCCGCCAGGCGCCTGCCTGGTCGAGCCGCAAAGCGATCGCCGCCATTTCGGCGGCGATGGCAAGCGACGGCAGCGGATCGAGAGGAGCCGCCATCGGCGTGATGTAGCGGCCATCGGCATCCGGATCGGCGAAGACAAGATCGCCCGAGGGAATGTAGATGGCGCAGAGGCCGCCTGAGAGGCCTCCTTCCCTGGCGCGACGCGCATCGATATGGCCGGCCGTCGTTCCGTCTGCGAATTCCGCGATCGGGTCGCTGCCGTCTTTTGAATGTGTCCAGAGCCGGAGGAGAACGTCGTTGTGGCCGTCAAATACGAATTGCATCTGTCTTCCTGCGCTGCCCGAGCGGGCCAATAAGCGGCAGAATAGAAAAGCTGACGGAATTCGCCACCTCTTTTTTTGGACATCGGCATCGTGGAGCATCACCAAAAGCGAAACGGGGGCCGAAGCCCCCGCAAAATCATCGGATCACATGGTCGTGCTCAGTGCTTGCGGCGCTTCTTTTGCCGGTAGACGTCGATGACGACGGCCGCGACGATGATGAACCCCTTGACGATCTCCTGATAATAGGCGTCGATCCTGAGGAAGGTGAAGCCCGAGGTCATGACGCCAAGAATGATGGTGCCGATGACGGTGCCGGTGATGCGCCCGACGCCGCCGGTGAGCGAGGTGCCGCCGATGACGGTCGCAGCGATCGCGTCCAACTCATATCCGACACCCATGCTCGCCTGCGCGGTTTCCGCGCGTGCCGCCGTGACGATGCCGGCGAGACCAGCAAGCAATCCAGCAATCACATAGACTTTGACGAGGTGCGCTTCGATGTTGATACCGGAAACGCGGGCGGCCTGGGGGTTCGCGCCGATGGCGTAGGTGAACTTTCCATAGCGGGTGTAGCGCAGCGCGATGTGGAAGATCAGTGCAACAACGAGGAAGACGACAACCGGCCACGCCTTGGTCCCGATGAAATGAAACTGCTCGGTGATACCGGAAACCGGCTGCCCCTTCGTATACCACTTGGCAACACCTCTGGCGGAAACGAACATGCCAAGCGTTGCAATGAACGGAGGGATCTTCGTATAGGCGATGAGCGCGCCGTTCGCCAGACCCGCCGCCGCTCCGATCAGCAGACCGATCATGATGGGCACGAGCGCCGGAAGATCGGTCAGCGAGGGGAAAACGGCCCGCCCCCAGGTGGAGGACTGGGCGAAACTTGTCGCGATCATCGCCGTCATGCCGACGACGGAGCCCGATGATAGATCGATGCCGCCTGTTATGATGACCTGCGTGACGCCGACGGCGATAATGCCGATGACGGAGACCTGCAGGATCATGATTGTCAGGCGCTGCGAATTCATCAGGAAGCTTTGGCCGATGAAAATCCAGCCGAGCGCTTCATAGATGAGCGCGATGCCGACAAGCACCAGGAAGATGCTGAGTTCCGGCGGCATACGCCGCCGTCTCTGCCGGGTTGCGAGCGGGGCCGTACCCTCTGCTGCCTTGGTACTCATATCAAACCTCCCTTAGGCGATTCCAAGCTGCGCATTACCGCGCAGCCAGTTCCATCACCTTGATCTGCGTTGCTTCATCGCGATTGAGGAAACCGGTCACCAGGCCCTCATGCATGACCATGATGCGGTCGCTCATGCCGAGAACCTCGGGCATTTCGGATGAGATCATGATAACCGCCACGCCGTTTCGCGCCATTTCCGTGACCAGCCGATGGATTTCCGCCTTGGCGCCGACATCGATGCCGCGCGTCGGTTCATCGAGGATCAGGATCTTCGGATGGGTGAGCAGCCAGCGCCCGATCAGTACTTTCTGCTGATTGCCGCCCGAAAGGTTTTCCACCCGCTCGTAAAGATTGGGGGTTTTTACGCGCAGCCTTTTCGCCATGTCTTCGCAGGTCGCCTCGAGTGCTCCCTGCTGCACGAAACCACCCTTGACAAATTTGTCCTGCAGGACGGCGATCTGCATGTTTTCCAGAATATCCAAGATCAACAGGCAGCCGGTGTCTTTGCGATCCTCCGTCAGGAATGCCATCTGGTGACGGATCGCCTCGGTCGGCGAGGAAATCGTCACCGGCTTGCCGAACAGTTCGATCCTGCCGGAGCTTGCCGGCGTCACGCCGAACAGTGTTTCGGCGACATTCGACCGTCCGGAGCCGACGAGGCCGGCCACACCGAGAATCTCGCCGGCCCTGACCTCGAAGGAGACGTTCTTGAAGACACCGTTGAGGCAAAGATCCTTGACGGAGAGCACGACCTCGCCGATCGGCACCTGTTCCTTCGGAAACATCTGGGTGATCTCACGCCCGACCATCATGCGGATGATGTCGTCGCGGGTGACGTCGGTCGAGGCGTGCGTACCGATATATCGGCCATCGCGGAAGACGGAAAACTCGTCGGCGATCTCGAACAGCTCGTTCATCTTATGGGTGATGTAGACGATGCCGATTCCCTCAGACCTGAGGTCGCGGATGATGCGGAAAAGATGCTCGACCTCGCGCTCCGTCAGGGCCGAAGTGGGTTCGTCCATGATGAGGACATCGGAATTATAGGAAACCGCCTTGGCGATCTCGACCATCTGCCGGTTGGCGACCGAGAGGTGCCGGACTTCGATATCGGGATCGATATCAATATTGAGCCGGGCAAACAGCTCCTCGGTCATGTTATGCATCACGCCATGGTCTATGAAACCGAAGCGGTTCTTCGGTTCGCGGCGGATCCAGATATTTTCGGCCACCGTCATGAACGGCATCAGGTTCAGCTCCTGATGGATCATGGCTATGCCGTTCTCCAGCGCATCGAGCGGAGATTTCAGCTGGATCTCGACCCCTTTGAGGCGAATATCGCCTTTATCGGGCGTATAGATTCCGGCGAGGATCTTCATCAACGTCGATTTACCAGCGCCGTTTTCACCCATCAGCGCATGCACTGAGGCGCGTTTCAGCCGAAACTGCACGTCATCGAGTGCGACGACGCCGGGAAACTCCTTGCGGACGCCCTCGGCGCTCAAGAGAAACTCCGCATTCGGAACGGCGCCGCTCGCACGCACGGCTGCCATGGTTGTCGGACTGACGGCCATATCATCTCCTCCGGATACGGACAGGCTGAAAGGATGCGGGCAGAGCCCGCATCCTCCTTGGCACTCGCCTCAGTTCTTGGCGACGAAGTCCTTGACGTTTTCTGGGGTGACGAGCTGGAAGGGGATGTAGACCTTCTTTTCGACCTTTTCGCCCTTGGCAAGCTTGAGCGCCGTATCGAGTGCGCCCTTGCCCTGGCCGGCAGCGTCCTGGAATACGGTGACGTCGAGGTCACCCGCCTGCATGGCGGCAAGCGCGTCCTGGGTGGCGTCGACGCCACCGATAACAACCTTGCTCATATCCTTGCCGGCTGCCTTCAGCGCCTGGATGGCGCCGATAGCCATTTCGTCGTTGTTGGAGATCACAGCGTCGAATTCGATGCCGCTGGAGAGCCAGTTGGTCATCAGGTCGGCGCCCTGGGTGCGATCCCAGTTGGCCGTCTGCTCTTCGACGATCTCAAGGCCCTTGCATTCATCCGTCTTGATGACGTCATGAACGTCCTGGGTGCGCATGCGGGCAGCCTGGTTGGAAAGCTCGCCCATGATGACGACGGCCTTGCCCTTGCCACCGAGAATGCGGCAGATTTCCTTGGTTTCCAGCGTGCCGGATTCCTGCTCGTTGGAAGCGACGAAGGCCTGCTTTTCCGGAAGCGTGTCGACGTTGACCGGCTGGCGGTTGACGTAAACCAGCGGAATGCCGGCATCGGCGGCGAGCTTCGACATTGCCGTGGTCGCATCGGTATCGACGGGGTTGACGATGATGGCATCGACCTTGGAGGCGATGAAATTCTGGATCTGGCTCTGCTGCTTGGAAACGTCGTTCTGTGCGTCTTCGACCTGCAGCGTGACGCCGGAAAGCGTTTTGGCATAATCGGTCATGCCGTTGCGCAGAACGGTCAGGAAGTTGTCGTCGAACTTCGCCATAGAGACGCCAACCGTTTCCGCGTGGGCGGCCGTCGACATGACGAGCGCCATCGCAGTGCCCAGGATAAACTTTTTCATTTTCACTTCCTCCACAAAGCGGTGCCCGGCTGCACCCTCCTCACGCCGGAGCTCCGGGCATCTGCCCTGAAGCCGCAATTTGCTGCGCCGCCTCTCCCGCGGCGTTCCGAAAACGGAACAAACAAACCGTAAAATTTGTTCTGCGGAATATTCATTCCATTTTCTGGGAAAGACGTCAAGCCTCTCTTTAGCGGCACTCGGGATATTGATGGGGCAATGCATGGGAATTGCGCGTGGCACACGCGTTCGGCGGCATTGCGCACGAAGCGGGCAGCCTCCATCTATGGAAAGGTCGAAGACAGGCCCCGCCGCAGGCCCTTCGACATCGCCGCGGCCCCTCATTTTGAAAATTCTGGAGACAGACTGATGTCCATTTCGATCTATCGCCTTACCGTTCCGATGTTCCAGCGCGGCCTCGCCAGCCTGAAGACCTATCTCGATAAGGCTGAAGCCTATGCGAAGGAAAAGAATATCGATCCCGCGATACTCGTCTCCGCGCGGCTTGCATCCGACATGCTGCCGCTCGCCGGCCAATATCAGCGGGCCAGCGACAGCGCCAAGTTCACGCTCGCCCGCCTGACCGCAACCCACGCGCCAAAGTTCGAGGATAACGAGACGACTATCGAGCATTTGCGCGAGCGCCTGGCAAAGACAGAAGCCTATCTCGCCGGCTTCTCGGCGCAAGCCCTGGAGGGCGCGGAAAGCCGACAGATCACTCTGCCGGGCAAGAGCGGCATCGTGCTGCCGGGTGACGAATATGTCACCACCTTCGCCCTGCCGAACTTCTACTTTCACGTCGCCACCGCCCACGCCATCCTGCGCAACCAGGGCGCACCGATCGGCAAGCGCGACTATCTCGGTTGATTGGAGGCAATTCCAGTAGCGGTTTTGCTGGACTTGGCCAATAAAGAGAGCATTCCCGGCATTCGAAGAAGACGGAAACGCTCTACCGGGGTCGGTGCGTCACCGGCCCCTTTTCCGTCAGCTCGGTATAGGCAAGCGTCTGGTCGAGATGCCGCGCTCTCAGCGAGAGCAACTTCTCGGCATATTCAAGCCGGATCGCCGCATAGGCTGGATCGGCCGCGACATCGTCGAGCTCCATCGGATCATTGCTGAGATCGAAGAGCAGCGGCGGCAGTGCGGCAAAATGCACATATTTGAACCGATCGTCGCGGATCACTGCGAGGTTGCATTGGTTCGGCCCCAGCCCGAAATGCCGCTCCGCCTCGCCCTTGGCGATGTCGCGGAAATCGAATTCCCAGAATATCGCGTCGCGCCAGCCTTCGACGACCTCGCCCGTGATGAACGGCATCAGCGACCGACCGTCGCGCCCGTTCTTTGGCTCGATGCCGAGCCTTACGCACAAGGTGGGAAAAATATCCGCAGCGCTGGTGAAATCGTCAACGATCCTGCCGGCCGCAGCGTTTGCGGGATCGCGGATGATCAACGGGATATGGTAGCTGCCATCGAAGAAGCCACCCTTGCCGAGCGTCCAGTGATCTCCCGCCATCTCGGCGTGGTCCGAGGTGAAGACGACGAGCGTATTCTCCCAAGCGCCCGCATCCTTAAGCGCCTGCCAGATCCGGCCGAGCTGCGCATCGACCTCTGAGATCATCCCGTAATAAATTGCCCGGATCGCCGCGAAGTCCTCGCTGCTCCAGGCGCTGAGCGGCCCTTGCGCCCCGTGAATGAAGCTGCCCTTGTCGGTGAGCGGCATGGCATAGGCGAGATAGGGATGAGCTTCCTGTTCCGCTTCGCGGTTTTCCGCACGCGCAAAGGCCGGCCCGTCATCCGGCTTGTACATCCGGTTGAACGGCGCCGGCACTGAGAATGGCGGGTGCGGACGCAAGAAGGAGACATGCGCAAACCACGGCCGGTGCTGTTCGCCCATCCAGCGAATGAACTCGCCGGCCAGGAAGGCGGTCTGGGTTTCATCGCTGGAATAGGCTGGTGCAGCATCGGAAATTTCGCCGGCTCGCGCACCGACGGGGATGTGGATGTCGCGGCTGACGGCATTTGCATGCCTACGTGACCTGAGCCATGAGAGCCATTGCCGCTCATGCTCGGGCAGGAGTTGGCGAGCGGTAAAACCCGGCAACACGCCTTCGTAGGTGGTCAGATGCGGGTCAGCCGCATCCATGCCGCGCGGATCGGGCGCCGTGTCGGTATAGCCGAACAGCGTTGGGTCGTATCCCGCCCGCCGGGCCGCTAGAGCCAGATTGTCGAAGCGAGCGTCGAGCGGCGTACCATTGCGGCAGACGCGGTGGTTCATCTGATAAAGGCCGGTATAAAGCGTGGCCCGGGCCGGAGAGCACGGGGCGGCCCCGGCATAATGCTGCCGGAAGAGCGTGCCTTCGCGCGCCAGTGCATCGATGTGAGGTGTTTTCACACAAGTATGACCGACCGCCGACAGGCAGTCGCCACGCCATTGGTCGGCGGTAATCAGCAGAATATTAGGCCGGCGGAGCTTCTCAATGCTTTTTGGCTCAATGCTGCTTGACTCAATGCTGGTTGGATTTTGCATGCCAGTTCCAGGCGGACCTTATGATCTCGGACAGATCATACTGCGGCACCCAGCCGAGCACGTCGCGCGCCTTGTCGTTGTTGGCGACCAGCGTATGCGAATCCCCTTCGCGCCGGCCGATATATTCGACAGGGAAGGGTCGGTTCGACACGTCCTCGATCGCGCCCAGCAATTCCCTGACCGTCGTACCCGTGCCGGTACCGAGGTTGAGCGCGACGGAATCGCCGCCCTTCAGCAGATATTCGACGGCGCGCACATGCGCGTCGGCAAGATCGAGCACATGGATGTAGTCGCGCACGCAGGTGCCGTCGCGCGTCTCGTAGTCGCTACCGAACACCTTGAAGCCCTGGCGACGGCCGAGTGCGGCGTCGATCGCCAAGGGAATCGCATGCGTTTCCGGCTGGTGCCACTCGCCGATCCGACCTTCGAAATCAGCACCGGCCGCATTGAAATAACGCAGCACCACCGAGCGCAGGCCCTTGTACTGGTCGTAATCGGCAAGCGCCTGTTCGACGATATATTTCGTCCGCCCATACGGGTTGATCGGCACCTGCCGGTGCGTCTCGTCGAGCGGTACGCTCTGTGGCAGGCCATAGGTGGCGCAGGTGGAGGAGAAGACGAAGGCGTTGACGCCGGCCGCCTGCGCCGCCGAAAGCAGCGTCAAAGTGCCGATCACATTATTTTCATAGAATGAAACCGGATCCTTGACCGATTCGCCGACCTCGATCAGCGCCGCGAAGTGAAGGATTGCCGCCGGCTTGTGCTTGACCAGCACCTCGTCCAGCCGGACACGATCGCGAATGTCGCCCTCTTCAGCCGGCCCCCATTTGACGAACTCGCGATGGCCGTTCGAAAAATTATCGAAGACGACAGGCCTATAGCCCTTGTTCGCCAGGTCGAGGCACGTATGCGAGCCGATATAACCGGCGCCGCCGACCACAAGAATCGTTTCACCTGCCATGCACCACCCTTAATTATCAGTGAGAGATGGAAGAAACCTAGACGAGATACACGTCAATAAAAAGAAGGAACTTCGATCGGCGCGAGCGGACAATACGTCAAATGCCGAAACCGGCGGTTTTGCGATTTGGCCGAAACGGGGAAGTCGATCAATTATTCGCGTGATTTGCATGACCGCCCGATTTAAGCGGCTTGTACCATCGGGCGATGCTCTACGATCCGCGACAGACAGCAAGGAGAACGGGAATGAGGAAGGCATTGATCGTCTGGGGCGGCTGGCAGGGCCATGAGCCGGAACAATGCGCCCATATCGTCGCCGATCTCCTGCGCGAGGACGACTTCGCCGTGGAGGTGACCAGCGATCTCGGCATATTCGGATCTCCGATCCTGGCCAAGGCGGATTTGCTGGTGCCCATCATCACCGGCGGAACGCTGGAAAAGCCCCATGCTAGCGCCCTGGTCGAAGCCGTGCGCGGAGGTCTCGGACTCGCCGGCCATCACGGCGCGCTCGCCACCTCCTTCAAGGAAAGCGCACCTTTCCGCTACGTCTGCGGCGTCACCTGGGTCGCCCATCCCGGCAACATCATCGATTTCCGTGTCGCCGTCACCCGCCAGGACGATCCTGTCATGGAGGGCATTCCCGACTTCGACTACCGTTCGGAGCAATATTATCTGCATTACGATCCGACGGTCGAAATCCTTGCGACCACCACTTTCACCGGCGCCTACGATCCGGCGGCGCGCAATGTGGTGATGCCCGTCGTCTTCAAACGCCATTTCGGCGCCGGCCGCATCTTCTATTCCGCACTCGGCCATGTCGCCGCCGAGTTCGACCATCCCTTTATGCCACTCATCCTGCGGCGCGGCCTCGGCTGGGCCGCCCGCCAATAGTATCAGGACGACACATTGCTGCATCCGGGCGGGATGAGTGCTTCAATTCGACTGGAAAACCTTTTAACGCGCCGCTTTCAGCTGAAGGCCGTTCTCGACGGCGGGGACCGCCCGTCATAGACCCGCATCAGCCGTCCGGCCGCCTTCAGTTTCTCGATAAGGTCATTTCCGTCGGGCGAGGCTTTGGTCAATTCCAGTTGCTCGAATTCCTTGAGCGCCTGCATCCAGTGGCTTTCCCCGCGCCCCTCGGGCCGGCCTTCCGATTCCCACAGCGAATAAGCGCGCTGGCTGACCCAGGCGTCCCGATTGTGACTCATAACAAACCCCAGCCGAAAAATTTGGAAGCAAATTTCGATAGCCGACAAGGTGCCACAGTTGGCTTTAGGAGTGGTTACGAGGCAACGTTAGTTTTTAGATAATGCGAAGAGATGCGGATACTTAGGCCCTGATAAAGTAATAGGAACCGGCGGCAGAATTGCCGCACGTATCGTGCTGCGGCCCTTGCCAATACGGCAAAGGCCGGAGCACTGGAGGCAATCAACGGCGTTCCCGTTTGCGACGCCAGGGTGCGTCCTTCTGCCAGTCGCCGGCCATGATGCTTCCATACGGAACGACCTCGTCGACCACCTCGGCCAGACCGTAGTGCTCAATCTGCGCACGCACATTGGCGGCGGACTTGTAGGCGCTCGGCAGTTCCGAGACGTCGGCAAAGCCCGAGAAGAAGCGAACGTCCAGACCCGCCGTCTCCTTTTCCATGATCGCCGCCATGTTGTTCGGGCTCAAGCCGCGGGCATCCGCGCCATATTCTTCCGCCAGGCGCCTGATATGGGCGCTGCGCGAGAAATTACGGCCGGCGCCGTGTGGCGAGAAGCCGAGGCCATGGACGGCGTTGGAGCCGCGGACGATCAGGATCGGTTCCGCCATGTTCAGCGGAATGATCGTCAGATCGGTGGCATCCTCCGCCCATTTGTCGAAGGCCGGCGTCGCTCCCTTGCCGTGATAGAAGAGGCCGTCCGATTTCCGGAAAACGAAATTGTGCTCGTTCCAGAAACGATCGGCCACCTTCGCCGAGAGTGCCTTTGCCGCCATGTCATGCACGACATAATGGTTTTCCCTCGTCCACTGCCGGATGGCCTGCAGAGCCGACCAGTAGAGGTCGCCCTCTTCGGTGTCGGCGGGAATCCATGCATTGTCCCGCAGGGTTTCCGGCGAGATCTGCTCGCGAAAGCGGTTCGCGGCCTTCATGCCCTTGTCGTAGAGCCGGGCACCCGGTGCACGCGACCCGTGATGGGTGACGAGCGCGGTCTCGCCGGTCGATTTTATCGTTCCGACAAAAGCGAAATGATTGCCGTCGCCCTGCGTGCCGAAATGTTCGATGCCGGCGCTCAGCGCCCCGTCCCGCAGGAACGGGTTCTGCTGGAAGGCAGACAGTGTCGCTTCGGAAGGCTTGATCTGCGCACCGCGCGGGCGGCCACCAGGCCCGAAATGCGTTACCGCATGCACGGCGTCGAGAAGCGATTTCGGATCGACATCCGGAAAGATCGAGATTGCCATGGAGCAGCAGATGTCAGCCGAGTGCATCCCCGGATGGATCGCCTCGGATGCCACGACACCGCCAACCGGAATGGTGCCGACCGGCCCGGCCGGGCAGGCGTCCGGCATGATCGCCGCAGCCCGCACGACCGGCGTGCGCACCAGCGCCCGCATCGTAGCATTGACCTTTTCGACATTGTCCTGCTCGAAGGCGTTCTCGGCGCGGATATTGGAATAGATCTCGATATCGTTATCCGATCTCAGGGCGAGCGTCGGCCCCGGCTGAAAAGCCCTTGCTGCTTCAAGCGCCTCCGCGGCCGAACCGCCCTGGCTCAAAACCCTGTTGGCCGCATCGAGAGCCGGACGAAACCACTTGCCCTGGCTCATGCCTGCGTCGATCAGATCCTGTCCGCTCATTATCTCGGTCATCTTCTTTTCTGCGTCTGCAGTCCTTCTTCTCGGTTACGTTTCATGCTCGCCTGGGCGACGATTTTCCCGGACGCCAGGCATTTTTGCAGCGGCGACAAAGGTGGACGAAACCGAGTGGCCCCGCTCGTGCCAGAGAGCGCTGCCGGGACAGGAGTCGAACCTGTCAGGCCACCTCGATACGGAGGCTGTAGTTTCGTCCGGCATTCGCCGCTGCAATTCTCGTCATGGCGACAAGTCCTGAGGAAACATCTTGCGCATCCTTCTCCCTTTCGGGATTCGGGCGACAAGGCGGGCCTTGAACCCGCGCCCGGGATTACCGATGTAGTTTTCCCGGCATTCGCCATGTCTTTAACATGTCTTTCGATTGGTCCGTGACGACGAGATGTGGTGGAACACCCGCTCTATCCGCTGAGCTACGGGTCCTTGTTTTTTGGGGGACCCGACGGGATTCGAACCCGCGACCTGGAGAGTGACAGTCTGTAGTTCCATCCGGCATTCGTCACGGTGCCTCGCGCCGTTCACTGGCGGCGCGAAGCAATTTCAAAGATCGGTCGCCTCGATCCTGCGAACCCATTCGCCCGGGCCGGACTTGCCGGCTGCGAAGCTGGTGATGGCTCCGTAGACGGCATCCGAGAAGCCGCCGATATTCAGCACGTCCTCTCCCGCTGCCGGCGTCTGGACGTAGGGCTGGATGTCGAGGCAGACCAGCTTCGCCGCCGGGTTCAGCCTCTTGATCCACGCCCATTCAGCCATCATCGCGGTCGCCTGGCCGTGCCCCCGCGCATCCATCCAGGACTGGTTGTCCGAGACGAAGAGCACGAGGTCGACCGCCGCTTTCTCCTTTGCCAGCAGCCGCAGCGGCGCGGAGCAGTTCGTTCCGCCACCGCCGACTGCCGCGAGCTTCGCCGCATTGGTCATCACGCTGTCACGCCCGTTCAGCTGGACGTTCACGACGTCCTGTTCGAACGGGATGATACGCGTCTGCCGGTTACGCCGCAGGAACGACGCAGCCACGAGTGCTGCGACATCGATGCAGCGGACGGTTGATGTCGCGCCCTTTCGGTAGCCGGTGACGGGGGACGACATGGAGCCGGAGACATCCGGGCAGACCACGACATTACCGCCGATCGTCGGCACGCTGGAGACTGCCACCTCCATCGCATCCTGCACAGCATCCGCAACGACAGCCGGAACCGACCGGTTCGCCATATGCCACGCCACCATCAACTGGTAGGGGAAGACACGCGCCTTGCGCACCGCTTCCGGATCGGCGATCCGCGCAGCAAGCCGTGCGGCCATGCCATCCACCTCGAACACGCCGTTTCGAGCAAAGGTGTTGAGGTTCTGGCGCACCATCTGCCACGAGCCCTTCAAGGCGATTTCCGACCACTGCTCCCTGCTCAGACCAAGCGAGGTCAGCATCTGGAACGGTACGGGCGGCAGCGGCAAGCCGTTATTGCGCTTGAATGCTTCGAACGCCTTTACCTCCGCCGGCAATGCGGCGATGTCATACGGCTTGCCGATCGCCCAGGCGTAGAGCGCACGACGTTCCGCGTCTCGCGGCTTCGGATGTACCATCCGGATCACATCCGGCAGCGACGGATCATTGCCGACTATCGCATGCAGAAACTGTTCCGTCGTCACCCGGTCGAACCAGGCCTGCACCATCTTCTTCGGCCGCGATCCGAGCGATTTTCGGCCAGTCACACCTGACCGCATGACCTGCACGAAGCCGCGCAACATCTTGCTGCTCTTCACGACACGCGGAAACGCCCGCGCAAAGGCATCGCTTTCGAGGCCCGAAAGCATCGCCAGCAGCATGACCGGCATGTCCTTCATATGGCCCTTCTCCGCCGCGTAGACCGCAAGCTTTGCCAGGAATTCCGGCTCGACCTCCGCGCCAAGGCGCATCACGGCATCGAGCTGTTCCCCGGCATCCGCATAGAACGTGTCGCCGAATGTTCCGGTGACGGCATATTGCGCCAGGGCTTCACGCGGCGAGAGAGCATAGGCTCCTGCGCCTTCGTGGTTGGTCGTCGTCGTGCCGGCGAGCAGCTTTCCGAAATAGGATCTGAAGATTGCCTTGTTCACCATGGCAGCACCTCTTTGATTTGGTTCTGCCGAATACAATTCAAGTGGCGTGCCAGTCTCTAGAATCCGCGACAAGGTTTCCGCGAAATAGATCATAAACCTTTGATTCTCAATATTAAAATTTATAAGAGAATTTCTGCCTTGCAAATTGCCAAGTTCGAGAAGGCGGAATAGTCTATCTGGTGATATAGGATTTTATAATTTTGGATAAATGATGAAGCGCCGAGTCGCCATCAGCATTCTTGGAACGACTCTCGACGTGGGCCGGCGGGAAGACCGATGGACGCGCTGGCGGCCGAACGTCGGCCTTTGCCAACAGGCCGGTCTTTTTATCGATCGGCTGGAATTGATCCACGACAACCATTCCGACTGGCTGGCCAAGACTGTGATCAGGGATATCGAGACGATTTCGCCCGCGACGGAGGTTCGCCAGCGCATCATCAATCTGCGGGACCCCTGGGACTTTTCCGAAGTCTATACGAGCCTCAGGGATTTTGCCCGGGACTACAGTTTCGATCCCGAGGCCGAAGACTATTTCGTCAACATCACCACCGGCACCCATGTCGCCCAGATCTGCTGGTTCCTCCTGACCGAAGCGCGCATCATCCCCGGCAGGTTGCTGCAGCTCTCTCCGCCGCGCGAGCGCGAGCCGGGACAGGATTTCGCGGGAACCCATCGCATCATCGATCTTGATCTCTCGCGCTATGACGAAATCGCCAAGCGCTTCGCATCCGAACAGGCCGATGCCGCCTCATTTCTGAAATCCGGTATTTCGACGCGAAACCCCGCCTTCAACCGCATGATCGACGAGATCGAGCGCGTTGTGATCCGTTCTACCGCACCCGTCTTGCTGACCGGCCCGACCGGCGCGGGAAAATCGCAACTTGCCAAGCGCATCTACGAACTCAAGAGGGTCGAGCGAAAAGTCAGCGGTCCGTTCGTTGAGGTCAACTGCGCAACGCTCCGCGGCGATCACGCCATGTCGGCGCTTTTCGGCCATGTCAAAGGCGCCTTTACCGGCGCGGCAGGCGAACGGCCCGGCCTGCTGAAGTCGGCGGACAAGGGTGTGCTCTTTCTCGATGAGATCGGCGAACTCGGCCTGGATGAACAGGCCATGTGCCTGCGGGCGATCGAGGAGAAGCGCTTCCTGCCCGTCGGCGCGGACCGCGAAGTTTCCGCCGACTTCCAGCTTCTGGCGGGTACCAATCGCGATCTCGGTGAAGCCGTCCACCACGGTCAATTCCGCGAAGATCTCTTTGCCCGGCTCAATCTATGGACTTTCCAGCTGCCGGCGTTGCGCGAGCGCAAGGAGGATATCGAGCCCAATCTCGATTTCGAACTTCGACGTTTCCTCGATCGTGAAGGGCAGAATGTGACCTTCAACAAGGAGGCTCGAAGCCGCTATCTCACGTTTGCGACCGGCCCCGATGCTCTCTGGAGCGCGAACTTCCGCGACTTGTCCGCCTCCGTGACGCGCATGGCAACGCTCGCGCCTCAAGGTCGAATCACTGTCGAGGTAGTCGACGACGAGATTCGACGCCTAGAGGCCGCCTGGCGCGGCTCCTCGGCACGCCGGTCATCCGACCACATCCTCATCGATCTGCTCGGCGAGGACGCCGTTAACAGCCTCGATCGTTTCGACGCCGTTCAACTCGCCGCCGTTGTTCGCACCTGCCAGGAGCATGTCAGCGCCAGTGCCGCGGGCCGGGCACTGTTTGCAAACTCGCGCCTGGAAAAAAAGAGCAGCAACGACGCCGATCGGCTTGCCAAATATCTCGCGCGCTTTGATCTGAAATTCGAAGACGTAAGAAAATCCCGCTAGGCGGCGTCTCCTCATCAGCACCTGGCCCTTGCGAACCATCGCCAACCGGTCGTTGGGAGGCTGCCGCTTGGGTCCGTTCCGTACCTGTGTCTTCGGGATGTGCAAGAGAAAAACTGGAGCGGGCGAAGGGATTCGAACCCTCGACCCCAACCTTGGCAAGGTTGTGCTCTACCCCTGAGCTACACCCGCTCAATCCGCATCGGTCCGGGGTAGTCGTTGGACCGTGGGGGCCGCCTCGTGGCGACGGGCGCTATATGGCCTAACGGATTTTCAAATGCAACAGGGAAATGACGGAGAAGCGAAGAAAAATTTCGGTGTCCGGCGAGGCAGAGCGGAAAGGCCGCAAAACTGGGGGCAGAGCGTCGGTTGCGAAGATTGCCAAATATTGTGGACGGACTTAATCAGGACGCCTCGACTTTTCCTTATCTCCGTTCGATGGATTGCCCGATGTCCGATAATACCCCCAAGACAAGAGAAGAATTGTTCGCCTTCCTCGACGGGCTCGGCATCGCCCATAAGACAGTGGATCATGCGCCTGTTTTCACCGTAGCCGAATCAGTTGCGTTGCGCGACGCGATCCCCGGCGGCCACACGAAGAATCTTTTCATCAAGGACAAGAAGGACAGGTATTTCCTGCTGACGGTGGAGGAGAATGCCGAGGTCGACCTCAAGCAGGTTCACACCATTATTGGCGGGTCCGGCCGGGTCTCCTTCGGCAGAGCGGAGAAGCTGATGGAGTATCTCGGTGTCATTCCGGGAGCGGTCACTGCCTTCGGCGCGATCAACGACATCGGCGGAAACGTCACTTTCGTGCTCGATGCCGATCTGATGGCCGAGGAAATCATCAACTGCCATCCGCTCTCCAACGATGCGACAACATCGATTGCGAGCGGCGACCTCATCCGTTTCATGGAAGCGACCGGACATAAGCCGCTTGTCTTGAAAGTGACGTCCTGACATACGATTTTAGCGCTACAATGACGCCGGCAGGATCGGCGCGGCGGGAGATACCTATGAGCGGCAGCAACAACCCCTATAACGGTTCCTTCGGAAATCAGATGTCGGCGACGGCAAGCTTCGGCGCTCAGCCGGAAGCGGCGGCTGCGGCCGGCAGCTACATCAGCGAAACGACGACTGCGAATTTCGGCAAGGACGTCATTGAGGCGTCGCGCAAACAGCCGGTGCTGGTCGATTTCTGGGCGCCGTGGTGCGGTCCCTGCAAGCAGCTGACGCCGGTCCTGGAGAAGGTGGTCAATGAGGCCAAGGGCCGCGTTCGACTGGTCAAGATGAACATCGACGACCATCCCTCGATTGCCGGTAAGCTCGGAATCCAGTCGATCCCCGCCGTCATTGCCTTCGTCAACGGCCGTCCGGCTGACGGCTTCATGGGTGCGGTGCCGGAAAGTCAGATCACTCAGTTCATCGACCGTATTGCCGGGCCTGCCGGTGCCGATGAGGCGGCCGAAATCGAAGCCGTGCTGACGGAAGCGGCGGAGCTGCTCGCTGCTGGCAACGTCAACGAGGCGGCGCAGCTTTACGGCGCGGTCATGCAGGCCGATCCGGAGAATGCCAAGGCGCTTGCCGGCATGGCCGAATGCATGATCGCCGCAAACCAGCATCAGCGGGCCCGCGAAACGCTGACTGATCTGCCCGAGGAGCTTGCGAAGGACGCCGGCATCCAGGCGGTGCTGAAGAAGCTCGACCAGATCGAGGAGGCGCGCAAGCTCGGCGATCCCGTCGCGCTCGAGCAGGAGCTGGCGACCAATCCCGACAATCACGAGGCGCGGCTGAAGCTCGCCAAGATCCTCAATGTCGAAGGCCGGCGCGAGGAAGCCGCCGAACATCTGCTTCACATCATGCGCAAGGATCGCGCCTTCGACGATGACGGCGCCCGCCGGCAACTGCTGCAGTTCTTCGAGGTCTGGGGTTTCAAGGATCCGGCGACGGTTGCCGCGCGGCGCAAGCTTTCGGCAATGCTGTTCTCTTAAGATGAACATCCGCCCTTGCGTTTTCGGGCGGGGGCACCACATTCTCGTCAGGACGGGCGCGCCCGTCCACCAGAATGCGGGACGGTTTCATGCAAGTCGGTAATGCCAGATACCTGAAGCCGGGCGATCTGCCTGATGCGATCGCAGTCTTCCCCCTGACCGGGGCCCTCCTCCTGCCCGCCGGGCAGCTTCCCCTCAACATCTTCGAGCCGCGTTATCTGGCGATGCTGGATGCAGCCCTTGCCGGAAACCGGCTGATCGGGATGGTCCAGCCGGCACTCGGCGAACATGAGGACAAGGGCGGCGAGCACAACCTTGCCGCCGTCGGCTGCCTCGGTCGCATCACCTCCTTTGCCGAGACCGGCGACGGGCGCTATATCGTGTCTCTGACCGGCGTCTGCCGCTTCCGGCTCCTGGAGGAGAAGGTGACCAGCGATCCCTTCCGCACCTTCCGCATCGCGCCCTTCATTGCCGATCTCTCGGCCGAGAACGAGGAGGAGGCGGTCGACCGTACGGCGCTGCTGACCGCTTTTAAGGCCTATCTCGATGCCAATAAGCTGGAGGCCGACTGGGAGAGCGTCGAGCGGGCCAGCAACCTGACGCTCGTCAATTCACTTGCCATGATGTCGCCGTTCGGGCCGGCTGAAAAACAGGCGCTCCTGGAGGCGCCGGACCTGAAGACGCGGGCCGAGACGCTGATCGCCATTACCGAAATCGTGCTGGCGCGGGTCTTCGGTGACTCCGATACGGTTCTGCAGTAAACTGTGGTCATGGACGAAAAACTGAGCCGCGTCGATCCGAAACTGCTGGAACTCCTGGTCTGTCCGCTCTCCAAGGGCCGGCTTTCCTATGATCGCGAACACAATGAGCTCGTCTCGGAAAAGGCGCAGCTTGCCTATCCGATCCGCGACGGCATTCCGATCATGCTGGTGTCCGAGGCCCGCCGCCTCGACGAATAGCCTCTCCGAATTCGGCTAAATCGTCTGGCCGGCCAGCAGCCGCGGATTATCCTTTGCCGCTGTTCCGGCCGCCTGGCTGATGAAGAAGGATTTGAGGCGCGGCAGCCGGTCGACGATGCCGAGACCGACATCGCGAGCGATACGGATCGGCATTGCGTCGTTGGAGAAGAGCCGGTTCAGCACGTCGGTCGTCACGCCCATACGGAAGGTGTCGAAGCGCCGCCAGGTCTGGTAGCGCTCGAGGATGTTGATCGAGCCGATATCAAGACCGAGGCGGTCGGCCTCGACGATCGTTTCGGCGAGCGCCGCCACGTCCTTGAAGCCGAGATTGAGGCCCTGTCCCGAAATCGGGTGGATACCGTGGGCGGCGTCGCCGGCCAGCGCCAGACGTGGAGCGACGAAGGCGCGGGCAAGCGTCAGGCCGAGCGGAAAGGCGCGTTTGTCGCCGATGACCTTGAGCGCCCCGAGCTTGTGGCCGAAGCGGCGTTCCAGTTCCTCCTCGAAGATCAGATCGTCGGCGGCGACCAGCCTGTCGGCATCATGCGTGCGTTCCGTCCAGACGAGCGAGGAGCGGTTGTTCCGGAGCGGCAGGATGGCGAAGGGGCCGGCCGGCAGAAAATGCTCTTCGGCACAGCCGTCATGCGGCCGCTCATGTTCGACGGTCGCGACAATGCCGGACTGCCCGTAGTCCCAGGTGACGGTCCTGATGCCGGCGAGATCGCGCAGCCTTGAGCGCACGCCGTCGCAGGCAACCACCAGCCGGGATTCCAGCGTGCTGCCGTCCGAAAGCGTGACGTCGGCATGGCTGTCGTGGGTTTTGAATTCGGTCGCCCCAAGCCCGTGGCGGATGTCGATGCCGAGCCGCTGGCAGAGACCGCGCAGTGCTGCCACCATGGCAAGGTTCGGGATCATGTGTGCGAAGGGCCGGCCTTCCTCCACTTCGCCGTCGAACGTCAGGAATACGGGACGGACCGGATCGGAGGTCCGGGAATCGGTGACGATCATCTTGGTGATCGGCTGCGCTTCAGGCTCTATCTCGTTCCAGATGCCGAAGACTTCGAGCATCTTTGAGGCCGCCGCGATGATGGCTGAAGCGCGCGTATCGTTTTTCCAGACATGCTCGGGGGCGGCCTCCACGACCGCGACGTTCAGATGGGGTGCTGCCTGCTTGACCGCGACCGCCGCAGAAAGGCCGACATACCCCCCGCCCACAACCAGCATATCCAGCATCGCGCCGCTCCCGTACCTTGTGCCTCAGATGTGATCTATATAGATCATCGCAACTTCACTTCCTACCGCCGGGAGGCATACAAAATGACGCGCGAGACGAGCGAACCTTCGGCGATGGAGAGGCTGCTTGCGACGCTCGATCTGGAGCCGATCGAGGTCGATATCTTCCGCGGCCGCAGTCCGCAGGCCGGCTGGCAGCGGGTCTTCGGCGGCCAGGTCGTCGGCCAGGCGCTGATGGCGGCACAGCGCACCATCGGGGCCGAGCGCTTCGTTCATTCGCTGCACGCTTATTTCATGCGCCCCGGCGATCCCTCGGTACCGATCATCTACCAGGTGGAGCGCATCCGCGACGGATCGAGCTTCAACACCCGGCGCGTCGTCGCTATCCAGCACGGCAAGGCAATCTTCGCGCTGTCGGCTTCTTTCCAGGTCGAGGAAGCAGGCTTCGACCACCAGATCGCCATGCCCGAGGTGGCGATGCCCGAAGAGCTGCTTGGCGAGCAGCAGATCAAGGAGCAATATCTCGCGCATGCACCGGAAGCGATCCGGAAATATTGGGAGCGCGAGCGGCCGATCGAGATCCGTCCCGTCTCGCTGACCCATTATTTTTCCGACAGGAAGCTCGAGCCCCGGCAGGACGTCTGGGTGCGCGCCACCGGTCCGGTTCCCGATGACCGGCTCTATCAGGCGGCGGTGCTTGCCTATCTCTCAGACATGACGCTGCTCGATACGTCGCTTTATGCCCACGGAACGTCCATCTTCGACCAGAGCCTGCAGGTGGCAAGTCTCGATCACTCCATGTGGTTCCACCGACCCTGCAAACTCGACGACTGGCTGCTCTATACGCAGGACAGCCCTTCGGCTTCGGGCGCCAGGGGATTAACCCGCGGGAGCCTGTTCACCCGGACAGGTGTGCTGATCGCATCGGTCGCGCAAGAAGGATTGATTCGGAAAAAGGCAAATGAATAAATAACAGGCATATTTGCAGATTTGCGCATTATTTGTGCGCTTATTGCTCGGTCAATTGCCTGTTTATTGGCATTCCCAATTATAACATTTATTTTTCAATAAGTTAACTTCGGCTTCGAATCTGGCACGTCCTTTGAATGTATATCGCCGGTCGCTGTTCAGGAACGTCAGCGGCAAGGAGAGTCGGCTCCGCGCCGAGGATAACGAAGGATGGGAAACCAGATGAAAATTGTGATGGCTATTATCAAGCCGTTCAAGCTCGATGAGGTCCGCGAAGCCCTTACGGCGATCGGCATTCAGGGCCTGACCGTAACCGAAGTGAAGGGCTACGGGCGCCAGAAGGGGCATACCGAAATCTATCGCGGCACCGAATATGCGGTCAGCTTCCTGCCGAAGCTCAAGATCGAAATCGCGGTTGCATCGGAACTTGTCGACAGGGCGGTCGAAGCCATCGCGGCGTCGGCCAAGACCGGCCAGATCGGTGACGGCAAGATTTTCGTCTATTCGATCGACCATGCCGTGCGCATCCGTACGGGCGAAACCGATTCAGAAGCGCTGTAAGAACGGCAGATCAAGGAGCCTTTTCCAATGTCAATCTCGAAGTTTTCTTCCACCTTTGCGCGCGTCGGCGCTGCATCGGCCGCGCTTCTTGCGCCGGCCGTCGCTTTTGCGCAGGAGACTGCCGCGCCAGCTGCTGCCGCCGCTGCTCCTGCCTTCACCATGGACAAGGGTGACAATACCTGGATGCTCGTCTCCTCGGCGCTCGTCCTTCTGATGACCATCCCCGGCCTTGCGCTTTTCTACGGCGGTCTCGTGCGCGCCAAAAACATGCTCTCCGTGCTGATGCAGGTCTTCATGATCACGGCGGTCGTGTCGCTGATCTGGGTGACCTACGGCTATTCGCTCGCCTTTACCGACGGCGGCTCGCTGAACAGCTTCATCGGCGGCTTCTCCAAGGCCTTCCTCGCCGGCGTCAACACATCGTCGCTTGCCGAAACCTTCTCGAAGGGCGTCGCCATTCCGGAATACACCTTCATCGTCTTCCAGATGACCTTCGCCTGCATCACGCCCGGCCTGATCGTCGGCGCCTTCGCCGAACGCGTCAAGTTCTCGGCCGTCATGCTCTTCGTCGTGCTGTGGGTCACCTTCATCTACTTCCCGATGGCGCACATGGTCTGGTTCTGGGGCGGCCCGAGTTCCTACAGCGCACCGGCCGGCCTGATCTTCTCTTACGGCGCAATCGACTTCGCCGGCGGCACGGTCGTTCACATCAATGCCGGTATCGCCGGCCTTGTCGGCGCCATCATGCTCGGCAAGCGCACGGGCTATAAGAAGGAAATCATGGCTCCGCATTCGATGACGCTGACCATGGTCGGTGCCTCGCTGCTCTGGGTCGGCTGGTTCGGCTTCAATGCCGGCTCCAACCTCGAAGCCAATGGCTATGCATCGCTTGCGATGATCAACACCTTCGTCGCGACGGCCGCCGCCGCCGTGTCCTGGTGCATCGTCGAAAGCCTCGCCCGCGGCAAGGCCTCGATGCTCGGCGGCGCTTCCGGTGCCGTCGCCGGTCTCGTCGCCATCACGCCGGCGGCAGGTTTTGCCGGTCCGATGGGCTCGATCGTTCTCGGCCTCGTCGTCTCGCCGATCTGCTACTTCTTCGTCGACGTCGTGAAGAATAAGTTCAACTATGACGACAGCCTCGACGTCTTCGGCGTCCACTGCATCGGTGGCATCATCGGCGCTCTCGGCACCGGCATCCTCGTCAATCCGGCGCTGGGCGGTGCAGGCATTGTCGACTATTCGACGGCTGATTTTGCCGCCACCTATGCCGGCACGGCAACCCAGGTCTTGAACCAGGCGAAGGGCGTTCTCACCACCCTCCTGTGGTCGGGCATCGGTTCGGCGATCCTCTACAAGATCGTCGACGTCGTCATCGGCCTGCGCGTCTCCGTCGAGGCCGAGCGCGAAGGTCTCGACCTGGCGACCCACGGCGAAGCCGCCTATCACTCGTAATCTCGGCCTTGGGCGCCCGCGTGAGGGCGCCCCACACAGCCCGTCGCGGCTCTCACCAAGAGCCGCTCTTGGCCCGAACCTTCCACCGGTTCGGGCCTTTTTATTTTCATCGCCGGCATTGGGCACGCCGGAATGCATGGTTAACATCGCTTTAACCCGGCTCTGGTTAGGTAGAGCGGACGCATTTGGCATGGCGAGGCTTCGGCGATTCGCCTGCCCTCAGGCATTGGACGGGTTAGACACATGGCAAGAAGCACGTCGCCGGCAATGGATGGCCGTCCGGATCGGTTCTCCCTCTCGGCATTCATGCTGCGGCAGATCCAGGCACTCATCGGCTTTGCGATCTTTCTGCTGCTGGCTTTCTCAGTTGCGGCGCTGGCGACGTGGAATGTCGCCGATCCGAGCTATTCCTACGCCACTGCCAACCTGCCGACGAATATTCTCGGCTACAGCGGTGCTGCCTTTGCCGATATCGTCATGCAGTTTCTGGGGCTTGCCAGTGTCGTGGCGATGCTGCCGATCGTGGCCTGGGCACTGACGATGATCTCCGGCCGTCGCTTCGACCGCATTCCCGCCCGCATCGGCGCCTGGCTTGCCGGCTCCGTGCTTTCCTCCGCCGTCATCGGCTGTTTTCCTCCGCCGCTCACCTGGCCGATCCCGAACGGTATCGGCGGCGTCATCGGCGATATGATTCTGCGTTTTCCCGCACTCTTCGTCGGCGCCTATCCCACAGGGACCTTCGCCATGGTCGTCGGCTGCATTTTTGCCGTGCCGACGGCCTGGATGATGCTCTTCGCATCAGGCCTCGTCGGCCGCAGCGAGACCGAGGACGAAATCGAGGACGATTACGTCGAGACAACAAGCAAGGCGCGGGTGGTCGGAGACGAGGATGAGGAAGAGGACGAATCGCGCTGGGTCGCTTTCAGCGGCGCGATGACGCATGCCTGGTTCATGAGCCAGGGCCGGCTGCGCCGGCTGTTCGGCATGGGACCGCGCAAGCGGCGCCAGGGTGATTTCGAATCGCCCTATGATTTCAACGACGATGAATTCGGCACGCTGAACGAACCGGTCCGCGCCAAAGCGCCGGCCGTTCGCGGCGAGCGCCTCGAGCCGTCGATGGAGCCGCGCTCGGCTTCGCTCCGCCGCGTCGCCGCGCCATCGCTTTCCATCGACGATGAGGATGAGGACGACGATCCGCCCTTCGATACCGACATGCCGCCGCGTCCGGCCGACATTCTGCCTGACGACGATGATGACGACTGGATGATCCGTGCGCCGGCAAAAGCCGCCGCCAAGCCGGAGCCTCGCGTCGTCCCGGCGATCACGCGTCCGAAGCCCGGCGCGCGTGTCGAGCGGGAAGCGCAGGGCTCGTTCATTCGTCCCGAGGGCTTCCAGCTTCCCTCCATGCATTTGCTCGCCGAGCCCAGGAACGTGGTGCGCGATTCGACACTGTCGGCCGATGCGCTGGAGCAGAATGCCCGCATGCTCGAAGGCGTGCTCGAGGATTTCGGCGTCAAGGGCGAAATCATTCATGTCCGTCCCGGCCCCGTGGTCACGCTGTACGAACTGGAGCCGGCGCCCGGCATCAAATCGTCGCGCGTCATCGGCCTTGCCGACGATATCGCCCGTTCGATGAGCGCCATTGCCGCCCGCGTCGCCGTCGTGCCGGGCCGCAATGCGATCGGTATCGAACTGCCGAACCAGACACGCGAGACCGTCTATCTCCGCGAACTGATCGCGTCGCGGGATTTCGACGGCAGCAAGGCCAAGCTCGCCATGGCGCTCGGCAAGACGATCGGCGGCGAAGCCGTCATCGCCGACCTCGCCAAGATGCCGCATCTGCTCGTCGCCGGCACCACCGGTTCGGGCAAATCGGTCGCCATCAACACGATGATCCTGTCGCTGCTCTACCGCATGACGCCGGAACAGTGCCGGCTGATCATGATCGACCCGAAGATGCTCGAACTCTCCGTCTATGACGGCATTCCGCATCTGCTTTCGCCTGTTGTCACCGATCCGAAGAAGGCCGTCGTCGCGCTGAAATGGACGGTGCGCGAGATGGAAGAGCGCTACAAGAAGATGTCGAAGATCGGCGTGCGCAACATCGACGGCTTCAACACGCGCGTCGAACAGGCCTTGTCGAAGGGTGAGGTGATCTCGCGCACGGTGCAGACCGGCTTCGACCGCCATACCGGCGAAGCCATGTACGAGACCGAGGAATTCGATCTGAAGCCGATGCCCTATATCGTCGTCATCATCGACGAAATGGCCGATCTGATGATGGTCGCCGGCAAGGATATCGAAGGCGCGGTCCAACGCCTGGCGCAAATGGCGCGTGCGGCCGGCATCCACGTGATCATGGCGACCCAGCGCCCTTCGGTCGACGTCATCACCGGCACGATCAAGGCGAATTTCCCGACCCGCATCTCCTTCCAGGTCACCTCGAAGATCGACAGCCGCACGATTCTCGGCGAGCAGGGCGCCGAACAGCTGCTCGGCATGGGCGACATGCTCTACATGGCGGGCGGCGGGCGCATCCAGCGCGTCCACGGCCCGTTTGTTTCTGATGTCGAGGTGGAAGAGATCGTCTCCTACCTGAAAACGCAGGGCTCGCCGCAATATCTCGATGCGATCACCGCCGATGACGACGAGGACGGCGATTATGGCGGCGGCGGCCCGGCCGGCACGTCGAACCTTTCGGATTCGGAAGATCCCTATGATCAGGCCGTCGCCATCGTGCTGCGCGACGGCAAGGCTTCGACCTCTTACGTCCAACGCCGACTTGGTATCGGCTATAATAGAGCCGCCTCGCTGATCGAGCGCATGGAGAAGGAAGGCATCATCGGGCCGGCCAACCATGCCGGCAAACGAGAAATCCTCGTTCCGACCGAGGGCGACATCCTCGACCGCTGAGACAAGCGCCATATATTTCTGATGTGGCCGCTTTGCGGAAACGTAACGGCATCAACGCCGTTGCTTTTCGCGCGCCGATCGCAACGCCTTGAAGACGCCGCCTTTCAGCGGCATGCAGATCGCATTAAGGAGATTTAGATGCGTAACTCCGATTCCTTCCTCTCCGGCCTGGCGATGACGCGCCGCGATCTTCTCGGCGCTTTCGCCGTCGCTGCTGTGGCGAGCGCCGTCCCTATCAGCGCCATCGCGCAGGCGGCAGCGCCCGCCTCCGGCACCGCGCAGGCAATCGCCGATCATTTCTCCGGTGTCACGACGATGCAGGGCGAATTTGTCCAGTTCGGTCCGCGCGGCGAACAAACCGGCGGCAAGTTCTTCATCCAGCGTCCCGGCAAGCTGCGTTTCAACTACGACGATCCGTCGCCGATGCGGGTGATCGCCGATGGCAAGAACGTAGCCATCGGCAATACCAAGCTCAAGACCTGGGATCTCTATCCGCTCTCGAAGACTCCGCTCAGCCTGCTCCTGGCGCAGCATATCGACCTTTCGGCCGGCATGGTGAAGGGCGTGAAGGAGGAGTCGGACCTGACGACGATCGCGCTCGGCAACAATACCGTGTTCGGAAACTCGACCATCACCATGATGTTCGATCCGAAGACCTATGATCTGCGCCAGTGGACGATCACCGACAACCAGGGCAAGGATACGTCGGTGATGATCTTCAACGTGAAGACGGGCGTGCAGTTCGACGACCGCGTCTTCCGGGTGCCCTACGAGAGCATTCCCGGCACGGCAGCTTCACGCGACTGAGGGTTTTCGGTTGATCGCCTGAAGCCTTTGCACGCTGCCAGTTTCCTCCTGCGTGCCGTTGTTCTAAAGCCCTTCCATGAAAGTGTGAAAGGGCTTGGGCATGGGTTTTTCGATTACGACTTGGAACATCAATTCGGTGCGGCTGCGCATGCCGATCGTCGAGCAGCTCGTGCTCAAACAGAGGCCTGACATTCTCTGCCTGCAGGAGACCAAGGTGCCGAACGAGCTCTTCCCGGCAGCACCTTTGCGAGCGATGGGCTACGATCACATCATCATCCATGGCCAGAAGGGCTATCACGGGGTCGCAATCGCCTCGCGCATTCCGCTGACGGAGGATCACCGGCAGGATTATTGCGGCGTCGGCGATGCCCGCCACATATCGGCGGTGTTCGAACGCGGCAATCGCCGTGTCCGGCTGCACAATTTCTACGTCCCGGCCGGCGGCGACGAGCCGGATCGCACCATCAATCCGAAATTCGGCCACAAGCTCGATTTCATCGAGGAGATGAAGCAGTTGAAAGCCAATGGCGAGGCCAATACCTCCGCCATCCTCGTCGGCGACCTCAATATCGCGCCTCTGGAGCACGATGTCTGGTCGCACAAGCAGCTGCTGAAGATCGTCAGCCATACGCCTGTTGAAACGGACGGGCTCATCGAGGTGATGAAGCGCGGCGGCTGGCTCGATCTCATGCGCCAGCACGTGCCGGCAAGCGAGAAGCTCTATACCTGGTGGAGCTACCGGGCCAAGGATTGGGAGGCTGCCGATCGTGGCCGTCGCCTCGACCACATCTGGTCCTCATCCGATCTCGGGCCGCATCTCCAGCGGATCGAGATCCTCAAGGAAGCGCGCGGCTGGGACCGGCCGTCGGATCATGTGCCGGTCACGGCGCATTTCGATTTCTGACGGCAATCAGCTGAATCGATGGAACTGGCTTGCCGCCTTGGCTGCAAGTTCGGCGAGATTGTCGCGGATGCGGTTTTCGATCAGGCGGGCCGCATCGGGATATTCCTCGAGTAGCCGATGGAAGAGGGCGCGGGTGATGCGGATGATGCTTGTGTCTTCGCGCGCGATCGCGGTGAACTTGCGCTCCACCAGGGTGACCAGCGCCAGCTCCGAAATCAGTGTTCCCGGTCCGGCGACAGCCTCCGCCCGCTGCATGCCGTCGCTGCTCGTCGTGCTAAGTTCCAGGCTGCCGCTCAAGACGACGTAGGCGCTCTCGGCCGGGGAGCCTTGGCGGAACAGCATCTGGCCGGCGGCGATCATGCGCCGGTCGGCGCCGAAGGCGATCAACCGCAACTGGTCCTCGCTCATGTCCTTGAACAGCGGAAGCTGGGAAAGCAGATGAATGTCGTCGGTCAGCGCCATGTCGGCTTTTCGCCTTAGAGCAATTCCAACAGAAGCGCCTGGCGGTTTTGCCAGGAAAAGCGTGAAACGCTTTTGCTGGGAGCTACGTGAAAACAAAGAGTTAGAGCATCTCTGGAGAAAACGGAATGCTCTAGGGTATGATCTTGTAGCCGCCGTTTTCCGTCACCAGAATTTCGGCGTTGGAGGGATCGCGCTCGATCTTCTGGCGCAGCCGGTACACATGGGTTTCCAGCGTGTGCGTGGTTACACCGGAATTGTAGCCCCAGACCTCTTCAAGAAGCACGTCACGGGTGACGACCTTCTGTTCGGCGCGGTAGAGATAGCGGATGATCGCCGCTTCCTTTTCCGTCAGGCGGATCTTCTGGCCGTTGTCGGTGGTGAGCAGTTTCTGGCTTGGCTTGAAGAGGTAAGGACCGACGGTAAAGGTCGCGTCTTCGCTCTGCTCGTGCTGGCGCAATTGCACGCGAATGCGCGCCAGCAGCACAGCGAAGCGGAAGGGCTTGGTGACATAATCGTTGGCGCCTGCTTCGAGGCCGAGGATCGTGTCCGAATCGGTATCGTGACCGGTGAGCATGATGATCGGCGCCTTGAAGCCGCCCTTGCGCAGGAGCTTCACCGCTTCGCGGCCGTCCATGTCGGGCAGGCCGACATCCATGATCAAGAGGTCGACCGGCGTCGAACGGGCGGTCGCAACACCTTTGCCGGCGTTGGCTTCCTGCAGAACCGTGAATTCCTCATAAAGCGACAATTGCTCCGTCAGGGTCTGACGAAGATCCTCGTCGTCATCCACCAGAAGAATGGTGCGTGCGGTCATGCCGTTGCGTCCTCAAAGTTAAGTCCCCTAGTCCTACGCCAAATTGCAGCTTTGGCAAGGATCGGCCGGCGGTGCTGTTGCCGCGCAGCTTTTCATATGATTTCAATCAAGGCCTCAAGCAATGCAAGACATGCGAGAAAAATGGAAAAAGCAAGGCGGAGCCGGGGCATGCGGTCATCGACGATCATGGTGCGCCCCGCGCCAGGGAAGAAGAGCCGCGCCATCGTCCGATTCGGCGCAATCACCATCCCTGCCGCGATCGGCCGTTCGGGCCGGACCATCCTCAAACGCGAGGGTGACGGCGCCACGCCGATCGCCGCGATGCGGCTGATTTCCGGCTTCCGGCGTGGCGAACGGAATGGTCAGCTCATCACCTCGCTTCCCCTTCGCCGCATCCGCGCAGACATGCTCTGGTGCGACCAGCCCGGCAACGCCAACTACAATCGCCTCGTGCGCACGCCATTCGGCGCAAGTCATGAGGAGATGCGGCGTAGCGACGGCCTCTACGATATCTGCCTTGTCATGGACTGGAACATTTCCTCGCGGGTGCGCAACCGCGGTTCGGCGATCTTCTTCCATCTCATCAGGCCTGGCTACGAGCCGACGGCCGGCTGCGTAGCCGTAAGCCTGCGTGACATGCGCCGCCTTCTGCCCCACCTTCGAAAGGGAACGATTGTCCGGGTCCTCTGATTGTCTTCAGGATGCCGCCACCTATATGGTTCCGGTGACCGGACGCTCCGGCTGAAATGCGTTCCGGGACGTCCGCAGGTGCGGGCGCAATCCATGCCTCGTCCAATTCTTCAAACTCCCGGAGATATATTGTGACCGCTCAACCCATCATCACTTTCCATGACGGACATTCCATTCCCCAGGTCGGTCTCGGCGTCTGGCAGACGCCGCAGGAGATTGCCGCGCCGACGGTACGCACTGCCATTGCCGCCGGCTATCGGCATATCGACACGGCTTCGGGTTACGACAATGAAGAGGGTGTCGGCGAAGGCATCCGCTCGTCTGGCCTCGACCGAAAGGATATCTTCGTCACCACCAAACTCAGGAATACCGACCAGGGCTACGACAATGCGTTGCGCGCCTTCGACGGCAGCCTCAAGAAGCTCGGCTGCGACTATGTCGACCTCTATCTCATTCACTGGCCGTCGCCGCATCGCGGCCTCTACGCCGAGACCTGGAAAGCGTTCGTGCGCATCCGCGAAGAGGGCCGCGCCCGCTCGATCGGCGTGTCGAACTTCTATCCCGAACATCTCGAGCGCATCATCGGCGAGACCGGCGTCGTTCCGGTGATCAACCAGATCGAACTGCATCCCGACTTTCAGCAGAAGGCGGCGCAGGAGGTTCACAAGAAACTGAATATCGCCACCGAATCGTGGAGTCCGCTCGGTCAGGGCAAATTCATCTCGAACAAGGTCATCGGCGAGATTGCCAAGAAACATCGGAAGACACCGGCCCAGGTGATCATCCGCTGGCATATCGATACCGGCCTCGTCGTCATCCCGAAGTCGGTCACGCCGTCGCGCATCGAGGAGAACTTCCAGGTGTTCGACTTCAAGCTGGATGCCGACGACATGGCGGAGATTGCCAAGCTCGACACTGCTGGCGCCCGCATGGGTCCGGATCCGATGACGGCGGCTTTCTGATCGCCGGTTGCGCGAACACCGCCGATCGGCTGTCGGCGCCGCAATGTAAAAGCCGCCCGATGCGCGGAGACGCATCGGGCGGCTTTATCTTTCATTCCGTCGGACGGATCAGTTCCACTCGCGGATATCGACGAAGTGCCCGGCAATTGCGGCGGCGGCGGCCATGGCCGGCGAGACGAGATGCGTGCGGCCCTTGAAGCCCTGACGGCCTTCGAAATTTCGGTTCGAGGTCGAGGCGCAACGCTCGCCCGGCTTAAGGCGGTCGTCGTTCATGGCAAGGCACATGGAGCAACCCGGCTCGCGCCAGTCAAAACCGGCGGCCTTGAAGATCTTGTCGAGGCCTTCGGCTTCCGCCTGTTCCTTGACGAGGCCGGAGCCGGGGACGATCATCGCGTTGACGGTCGAGGCGACGGTCTTGCCCTCGACGACCTTGGCAGCGGCGCGAAGGTCTTCGATGCGACCGTTGGTGCACGAGCCGATGAAGACGCGATCGACAGCGATGTCGGTCATCTTCGTGCCCGGCTTCAGGCCCATGTAGTCAAGCGCACGCCACTTGGAGGCACGCTTCGTTTCGTCCTGGATCTCATCCGGATTGGGTACGATGCCCTGGACCGAGACGACGTCCTCAGGCGAGGAGCCCCAGGAGACGATCGGCGGCAGTTCGGCGGCGTTCAGTTTGACGACGCGGTCGAAATGAGCGCCTTCGTCTGATTTCAGCGTCTTCCAGTAGGCGATCGCCTGTTCCAGCGCTTCACCCTTCGGCGCGCGCGGCTTACCCTTGATATATTCGAAGGTGGTTTCGTCAGGGGCGATGAGGCCAGCGCGGGCGCCGCCTTCGATCGACATGTTGCAGATCGTCATGCGGCCTTCCATCGACAGCGCACGGATCGCTTCGCCGGCATATTCGATGACGTAGCCGGTGCCGCCTGCGGTGCCGATCTCGCCGATGATGGCAAGAACGATATCCTTGGCGGTGACGCCTGCCGGCAGCTGGCCGTCGACCTGCACCAGCATGTTCTTGGCCTTCTTCTGGATCAGCGTCTGGGTGGCGAGAACGTGCTCGACCTCAGATGTGCCGATGCCGTGGGCGAGCGAGCCGAAGGCGCCATGGGTGGAGGTGTGGCTGTCGCCGCAGACAATCGTCATGCCCGGCAGGGTGAAGCCCTGTTCCGGCCCGATGATGTGGACGATGCCCTGGCGCTTATCGTTCTCGGAATAATATTCTACGTTGAATTCGGCAGCGTTCTTGGCGAGCTGCTCGACCTGGATGCGGCTTTCCTCGTTCTTGATGCCGAGATGGCGGTCGGCCGAGGTCGGAACGTTGTGGTCGACGACGGCGAGCGTCTTTTCAGGGGCGCGAACCTTGCGGCCGGACATGCGCAGGCCTTCGAAAGCCTGCGGCGAGGTGACTTCATGGACCAGGTGGCGGTCGATGTAGAGAAGACAGGTGCCGTCTGCCTGCTCGTCGACCAGGTGGTCGTCCCAGATCTTGTCGTAGAGGGTACGCGGTGCGCTCATGGCGGTAAGTCCGTTTTTGGAAGCTTTGGAAAATCGGAAAAAGCGGATCAGGCTCCGCGGGCCGTCATTCGATCAACGAAGTCGGCTGTTGAGCGCACCGGAGACGCATGCAAAGAACCGCGCCGGCAGGCGATAATGATCCTGCAGCACGAATATATGCGCGCCAATGCAACTGAACTTGGATTCCATGGCGCTGGATATAGCGATTTTTGATCGAAACGGCAATTCGAATCGTGAGCGCGTCCTTTCTGCATCCGAATGGACGCAGGTGTTTAGTGTCGCGGCATCTGCTTCATCTTCTTCTCGATCCGCCGCAGCGCCAGCGACAGTCCGATCGTCAGGATCAGATAGATATAGGTGACGATCGAATAGGTCTCGAAGAAGCGGAAGGAGCCGGAGGCATAGACCTTACCCATCTGCGTAATATCGGCCACGCCGAGCACCGACACGAGAGACGAATCCTTCACCATCGAGACGAAATCGTTGGAGAGCGGCGGGAGGATGACCCGGATCGCCTGCGGGAAGACCACGAGCCGGAACCGGCGGTAGCGCGACAGGCCGAGCGACTTTGCCGCCTCGATCTGACCGATATCGACGGACTGGAAACCGGCGCGGAAGACCTCGGCGATGAAGGAAGAATAGCCGATCATCAGCGCGATGATGGCCCGCCACATCAGCGACAGGTCGCGCACCAGGATCGGCTCGGCGATACCTGATTTCACCAGGGGCGTGATGATGAAGTTGTAGGTCGTGACGAAACCGGGCGCACCGACGAAGGCGACGTAAAAGAGCAGCACCAGCATAGGGATGCCGCGGATGATCTCGATGTAGAAGCGGGCGATCTGGCGCAGCACGATGCTGTCCGCCAGCCCGAGCAGCGCGATGCCGAGACCAAGCACGGTTGCCAGCGCAAAGGCGACGAGCGTCACGAACACGGTGACGCCGACGCCATTCACCACGGTCCGGAAGACCTGGGTGTAAATGTCATTGGTGATGATGACGACGGCGAGAACGATGCCGATCAGGACAAGGACGGCCAGCCACCAGGGACGGTCGTCCTTCTCGTGTCGCGGGGATGGTTGTGGCGCCATCTGCGATCGCTCGGCGGATTATTCGCCCATCTTGTAGTCGAGGAACCATTTCTTGTTCAGTGCGTCGAAGGTGCCGTCGGACTTCAGCGCTGTGATAGCCGCATTGACGGGAGCGACGAGATCGGAACCCTTCGGGAAGATGAAGCCGAAATCCTCGGTGCCGAGCGGCTCTCCGACCACCTTGAGGGCGCCGTTCGAAGAATCGACATAGCCCTTGGCAGCGACGCTGTCGGTGAGGACGAGATCGACGTCGCCTGTTTTCAGGGCTTGCACGGTTGCGCCGAATGTTTCGAAAAGCTTGACGCGCGGGTTCTGTTCGTTGCCGTCGAGGATTTCATAGACGGCTGTGTAGAAAGGCGAGGTGCCGGGCTGGGCGCCGATCAGGCCTTCCTTGAATTCACCAAAGGACTTGGCGTCGGTGAAGCGCTTCTCGTCCCCGCGCACCAGCATGAATTGCTGCGAGCGCATATAAGGATCGGAAAAATCCACCTTCTGCTTGCGGTCATCCTTGATCGTGATGCCGGTCATGCCGATGTTGTACTGGCCGTCGGAAACCGCCTGGATCATCGCGTCCCAGCTGGTGTTCTGGTACTCGACCTTGAAATTCAGCCGCTTGGCGATCTCGTTCATCGCGTCATATTCCCAGCCGATCGCCTTGCCGGATTTCGGGTCGACGAACTGCAGCGGCGGATAGGCATTCTCGGTGACGACGACGACGGTCTTGCCGCCAAGATTCGGCAATTCGGCGGCCGATGCGGCAAGCGGCAGAAGAGCAAGGGCGGCAAAGCCAGCAAGAACGGTGCGGCGAAACAACATTGAACGGTTCCCTCAAATGAACGGCAAAAACTGTCACGGAAGATGGGTGTGAGGCAAGGCCGCCGGCTGCGTGGCGAAGCAAAAAATAGAAAAGGCGACCCGAAGGCCGCCTTTCCAGGAATAGAATTTTGCGCAGATCTTATTCTGCTGCCGGTTCCGCTGCGGCGGCTGCTTCAGCAGCGGCCTTGGCTTCGGCAGCTTCTGCTGCTGCCTTTTCGGCCGCGAGCGCCTGGGCGGCTGCAACCTTCTCGGCTTCGATACGGGCCTTCTCCTCGGCGACAGCAGCGCGTTCGGCGTCGTTGAGCTTGCGGGCGCGAACGCCGGTGTCTTCGACGATACGAGCGGACTTGCCGCGACGGTCGCGGAGGTAATAGAGCTTGGCGCGACGGACCTTACCGCGACGAACGACGTCGACGCTTTCGATCAGCGGCGAGTAGACCGGGAATACGCGCTCGACGCCTTCGCCGTAGGAGATCTTGCGGACCGTGAAGTTTTCCTGCAGGCCGCCGCCGGAGCGGGCGATGCAGACGCCTTCATAGGCCTGAACGCGGGTACGGTTGCCTTCCGTGACCTTCACGTTGACGCGGACGGTGTCGCCCGGGGAGAATTCGGGGAGGGTGCGCTTGGCTTCGATCTTGGCGGCCTGTTCGGCCTCAAGCTGCTGGATGATGTTCATCGTCTTAACCTTTGGTTCTTCTGAAACAGCCAGAGCGCTCGACACTGATCCTTTGGGTTAGCCTCAGGATTTTGCCCTTGCGGGCGGGAGCGGATTCGCCATTCTTTGTTTGCTGGCAGACGGGGCTAACCCCATTTCCGCGTGCGCCAATACACGAAAGGCCGGGGCTTGTCATCCCTCGCACGACATTTTTGTGAAAAGGCCGGCGAAATCAGCCGTTTTTCTCGCTTTTAACGCTTTCGAGCAAGTCCGGCCGCCGTTCCCGCGTCAGTCGCACCGCTTCCTGGTGGCGCCATTTCTCGATGGCCCCGTGGTTGCCGGACGTCAAGACGGAGGGAATTTCCCGGCCTTCCCACTCTTGGGGGCGGGTATAATGGGGATGTTCCAGCAGGCCGCCCTCGAAGCTTTCGTGCAGGCCGGAAAGATCGTTGCCCATAACGCCGGGCAGGGTGCGGATGATCGCATCAAGCAGAACCAGCGCCGCCGGCTCGCCACCCGACAGCACGTAATCGCCGATCGAGATCTCTTCCAATCCGCGTGCCTCGATGACCCGCTGGTCGACGCCCTCGAAGCGACCGCAGACGATGATCACGCCGTCACCCGCCGCAAGCTCACGCACGCGCCGCTGAGTCAGTGGACGGCCGCGCGGGCTCATCAGCAGGCGCGGCCGGGGATCATTCTCACCGCCGCTGTCGATCGCGCGAGCAAGAACGTCTGCCTTCAGCACCATGCCGGCGCCGCCGCCCGCCGGGGTGTCGTCGACGGTGCGGTGTCTGTCAGTGGCGAAATCACGTATTTGCACCAGATCCAGCGACCATTGCCCACGCTCCATCGCCTTGCCGGCGAGCGAGAAGCCAAGATGCCCCGGAAACATTTCCGGATAAAGTGTCAGTATGCGCGCCCGGAAAGCCATTACTTCTTCTTTTTCGGCTTGCCCGCAGTGAACTGCGACAGCTCGGGCTCATCGACCAGTCCCGCCGCCAGCGGATCGATCAGCAGCGTACCGGCTTCGAGATCGATTTCCAGCACCGAGGCTTCGGAGAAGGGAATGAGGACCGGGCGCTTGCCCGGACCCTTGAGCTCCAGGAGATCGCCGGCGCCGAAATCGAAGACGCCGGTGACCGTCCCGTAGCTGACGCCCTTGTCATCAAGCGCTTCAAGCCCTTCGAGATCTGCATAGTAGAATTCGTCGTCCTCGAGCTCCTCGTCCGGCAGGTTGTCTCGCTCGATATAGAGTTCGAGTCCGTTCAGCGCTTCGGCGGCGTTGCGGTCGTTGATGCCGCGGAAACGGACGACGACGACGTTCTTCATCTCGCGGATCTCGAGGATTTCGAAGCTGCGTCCGTCCGTGCTGTGCAAAAGGCCGTAATCGCCGAGCGCAGTCGGATCGGCCGTGTAGGCCTTGGCGCGCACCTCGCCCCTGAGGCCCTGTGCGCCGCCGATCGTCGCCATCAAAACCGGGTTTTCAAGCTTTGTCATGGGTTCCTTCATGTGAAGCCGAAAGACAGGTTTCTCATAAACGAAGTGCGGGCGATTGGAAACGAAAACGGGCGGCATGTCGCCATGCCGCCCGCTCGAAAAGGGGATGTCCGGATTATTCCGCGGCGTCAGCAGCAGCTGCTGCGGCGTCGGCGATCTTCTGGGCCTTTTCGGCGGCGCGTTCCTGGGCGCGTTTGCCAGGCTTCGCCTTGAGCGGGTTGTTCTTGGCTTCGCGCTTGGCAACGCCGGCTTCGTCGAGGAAGCGCAGGACGCGGTCAGTCGGCTGAGCGCCGTTGTCGAGCCAATGCTTGATGCGCTCGGCGTTCAGCTGAACGCGCTTTTCGTCATCCTTGGCGAGCATCGGGTTCCAGGAGCCGAGATTTTCGAGGAAGCGGCCGTCACGCGGGCTGCGCGCATCGGCGAGAACGACGTGGTAATACGGGCGCTTTTTGGAGCCACCGCGGGCGAGACGAATTTTCAGTGCCATGTTCTTTACTCCTTAGGCTTTTTCTAGACCGCTTCGTAAGGCGGTATGGTTATCGGGCTGCGGCGTTCTGTTCAGCGTGGTCCGCAGCGATCTGCTCATGATGCCGGATGACTTCCTTGATGACGAAGTTCAAGAACTTCTCGGCGAAATCCGGGTCCAGATTGGCGGCTTTCGCCAGCTGGCGAAGGCGTTCGATCTGGTATTCCTCGCGCGCCGGATCGGCCGGCGGCAGATTGTATTTGGCCTTCAACACGCCGACCTCTTTGGTGCAGCGGAAGCGTTCGGCCAGCATGTGCACGAGAGCGGCATCGATATTGTCGATCGACTGACGATAGCTCCCGAGCTGGGCTTTGACGTCCGGATCAATCATGGGGCAAGCGATCCTTTCACTTCTTCTTCGGCAATCCGGGCAAACCCGGGAAACCACCGCCAAGACCCGGCAGCTTTGCGCCGCCGAGGCCAGGCAAACCACCCGGCAAGCCGCCGAGACCGGGCATACCCCCACCCGGTTTTCCCAAACCCGCCGCTTCCGCCTGTTTCTGCAGGGCTTCCAGCTGCTTCGGGTCGATATTCGAGAGATCGGGCATGCCGCCCATGCCGCCGAGGCCCCCCAGCCCCATCTTGCCGGCAAGGCCGCCCATCATCTGCTTCATCAGGCCGCCTTTGCCCTTGCCGCCCATCATCTTCATCATATCAGCCATCTGGCGGTGCATCTTCAGAAGCTTGTTGATGTCGGCGGCATCGGTGCCTGAGCCGGCGGCGATTCGCTTCTTGCGCGAATGCTTGAGCAAGTCGGGATTGGCGCGCTCGGCCTTGGTCATCGACTGGATGATGGCGATCTGGCGGCCGAAAAGCTTGTCGTTCAGACCGGCGGCGGCCATCTTGTCCTTCATGCCGCCCATGCCGGGCATCATACCCATGATGCCGCCCATGCCGCCCATCTTCTGCATCTGGCGCAGCTGGTCGGCGAGGTCATCGAGGTCGAACTTACCCTTGGCCATCTTGGCGGCCATCGCGGCCGCCTTCTCGGCGTCGATGTTCTCGGCCGCGCGCTCGACGAGCGAGACGATGTCGCCCATGCCGAGGATACGGTCGGCGATGCGGCGGGGATGGAATTCCTCGAGCTCGCTCATCTTCTCGCCGACGCCGATCAGCTTGATCGGCTTGCCGGTTACGGCGCGCATCGAAAGGGCAGCACCGCCGCGACCGTCGCCGTCCATACGGGTCAGCACGAGACCGGTGATGCCGACGCGTTCGTCGAAGTTGCGGGCGAGGTTGACGGCGTCCTGACCGGTGAGGCTGTCGGCGACCAGCAGGATTTCATGCGGATTCGATCGCTTCTTGATGTCGGCCATCTCGACCATCAAGGGCTCGTCGATATGGGTGCGGCCGGCGGTATCGAGGATGACGACGTCGTGGCCGCCGAGCTTGGCCGCCTGCACGGCGCGGGCGGCGATATCGGTCGGCGACTGACCGGTGATGATCGGCAGCGTGTCGATATTGGTCTGGGCGCCGAGCTGACGAAGCTGTTCCTGAGCGGCCGGACGGCGCGTGTCGAGCGACGCCATCAGCACCTTCTTCTTATCGCGCGTCGACAGGCGATTGGCGATCTTGGCGGTCGTCGTCGTCTTGCCCGAGCCCTGCAGGCCGACCATCATGACCACGACGGGGGCCGGCGCATGCAGATCGATGCCGACACCTTCGCCGCCCAGCATCTCGATCAGCTCGTCATGGACGATCTTGACGACCATTTGGCCGGGTTTGATCGACTTCAGGATCTCGGCGCCAACTGCCTTTTCACGCACGCGGTCAGTGAAGGAGCGCACGACGTCGAGTGCGACGTCGGCCTCCAGCAACGCGCGGCGAACCTCGCGCAGCGCTGCAGAAACATCGGCTTCCGAAAGCGCGCCACGGCCTGTCAGTCCATTCAGAATGGATCCGAGACGGTCCTGGAGGTTTTCAAACATCAGCTCTTCCTTGATACGTTTCGGGCGGGTTGATCTGCCCGGAAACGTTGTGCTTTTCCTTGACGAAAACAAGACGCAAAGCCAAAAAGCACCCGAGGGCGCATCGCGCTGTCGGGTGTTGACCTCCGGGATCTCGGTGTCCCGGTCGGCGGCTCGGAGTCATGTGGCTCGTCGCGGATTGGCCGCGATAAACAGGAAAGCGGCGGGAAAGTCAAGGCGAATGCGGGCCGATGGCCGCATGACCGGCTTTTCGGAAGCAATGTGACATGGATCCGGTAGTTAAATGCCGCTTACAGGCCAATACGCTATTTACGCCAGTTGCAAAATATTCCGCTTGTGATTCTACTTTCTACTTAAGTGCGTCCTGTAAAATGATTCGTGAATATCCTTGATGCCGGATGATCCGGCGGAGATATCGAATGATCAATGCTGATATTGAAAGTTGGGCGCTGGCACGGGCCCATCATATTGTTCTCAACGAAGGCCTTAGTCTTGCAAAAGCGGCACAGGATCTGGATCGCAAACGATCCCGCTCGCTGGTCTACGAGCTGAAGAAGGTCATCACCGCCGCTATCGTCGAGGCGCATGCGGCGTCCTTCGAAGCCGACGGCGGGCAGCGGTAGAAGACGGACCGCCCGGAGGCTCAGTCGGCTGCAAGGCCTGCATGGCACTCACCCACTGGTAATTCCCTCGCGTTTCCGCCATATACAGCGGAAAGACGGACGGAATGATATTATGAGCGCAACGGTCGAATTCGCGAGGATGAACGGGCTTGGCAACAAGATCCTGGTCGTCGACATGCGCGGACGGCCTGATAAAGTGACGCCCTCGGCGGCGGTCGCGCTCAATGCCGATCCTGAGACCGAGTTCGACCAGATCATGGCGATCCATGATCCGAAGGCCGACGGCACAGATGCCTTCATCGATATCCTGAACTCCGATGGCTCGAAGGCGCAGGCCTGCGGTAACGGCACCCGCTGCGTCGTGCAGGCGCTTGCCGCAGAGACCGGTCGGAAGGCCTTCACCTTCCAGACGGTCGCCGGGATCCTCAATGCCGTCGAGCACGAGGACGGGACGATCTCCGTCGATATGGGAAAGCCGGTTTTCGATTGGGACAGGATCCCGCTGGCGGAAGAATTTCACGACACCAGCCTTATCGAGCTGCAGATCGGCCCGATCGACAATCCGGTGCTGCATTCGCCTTCCGCCATGTCGATGGGAAATCCGCATGCGATCTTCTGGGTGGATAAGGACGTAATGTCCTATGATCTCGCCCGCTTCGGGCCGCTGCTCGAAAATCATCCTATGTTTCCCGAGCGCGCCAATATCACCCTGGCGCAGGTGACGTCGCCGACATCCGTGACGACACGGACTTGGGAGCGCGGCGCGGGATTGACGCTCGCCTGCGGCTCGGCCGCCTGTTCCGCTGCTGTCAGCGCCGCACGTACCGGCCGTACCGGCCGCAAGGTGACGATCAATGTGGCGAGCGCCAAGCCGCCAGCCGTGCTTTCGATCGAATGGCGCGAGCGCGACGATCACGTCATCATGACCGGTCCGGCCGAATGGGAATGGTCGGGCCGACTCGATCCGTCGACAGGTCTCTGGTCGCGCGATGGTACCCAAGAGGCGGGGGCGCAGTGAGCGGCGTCGAGGTCATTACCTTCGGCTGCCGCCTCAACACATATGAATCCGAAGTGATGAAGGCGCAGGCCGAGAAGGCCGGGCTCAACAACGCCATCCTGGTCAATACTTGCGCCGTCACCGGCGAAGCCGTGCGTCAGGCCCGCCAGGCGATCCGCCGGGCGCGGCGCGACAATCCACATGCCCGCATCATCGTCACCGGCTGCGCCGCGCAGACGGAAAAACAGACCTTCGCCGAGATGGCGGAGGTCGATGCGGTGCTCGGCAACGAGGAGAAGCTTTCGAGCGCCTCCTATCGCAGCCTGCCGGATTTCGGTGTTTCGGCCGAGGAGAAGCTCCGCGTCAACGATATCATGAGCGTCAAGGCGACGGCGCCGCAGATGCTCAGGCACATCGACGGTCATGTTCGTGCCTTCATCCAGGTCCAGAACGGCTGCGACCATCGCTGCACCTTCTGCATCATTCCCTATGGCCGCGGCAATTCCCGCTCGGTGCCGATGGGCGCCGTGGTTGACCAGGCCCGCAAGCTCGTCGACAGCGGGTATCGCGAGATCGTGCTGACCGGGGTCGACGCCACCAGCTATGGCGGCGATCTGCCGGGCGCGCCGACGCTCGGGCTTCTGGCAAAGACGCTTTTGAAACAGCTCCCGGAGATCCGCCGACTGAGGCTATCCTCGATCGACAGCATCGAGGCCGATGCCCATCTGATGGACCTGATCGCCGACGAGCCTCGCTTCATGCCGCATCTGCATCTGTCGCTGCAGCATGGCGACGACATGATCCTGAAGCGGATGAAGAGGCGGCATTCTCGCGCCGACGCGCTGCGTTTCATCGAGGATGCGCGCCGCCTTCGCCCGGAGATAAGCTTCGGCGCCGATATGATCGCAGGTTTCCCAACGGAAACGGAAGAGATGTTCGGCAATGCGGTGCGGCTCGCTGAAGAAGCTGATATCGCGCACCTGCATGTTTTCCCCTACAGCCCGCGTCCCGGCACGCCGGCCGCCCGCATGCCGCAGCTCGACCGGTCGCTGGTCAAGGACCGCGCCGCACGGCTGCGCGCCACGGGACATAGGCTGCATCAATCCCACCTCGATGGCATGGTAGGAACCCGGCAGTGGCTGCTTGTCGAAAACAACGGCCTTGCGCATACGGAAAACTTCACGCTGGTCACAGCCGCCGGCCTTCGTCCCGGCGAACTTGTGCCGGTCACGATCACCGGCCACAATGGCAAGCATCTCGACATGCAATTGACGGCCGCAGCGGCCTGACTTTCACGGAATCCCCATGGCGCTCAGTTTCATTAAAAAGGTCTTCACCTTCGGCAAGCCGGCTGAAGAACCCGTGCCTGAGGCTGTGGAAAGGGAGCTCGAGCAGCGTTCGCGCGACGAAGACCTGCCGATCGCGGATGATCCTGTTCTTCCCGAGGAGATGGATACCGCCGGCGGACCGGCTGCGGATGTCGTGCAGGATGCCGAGGAAGAGCGTGACGATGCCGAGCCAGCGATCCTGCCGGCTCCGGACCAGCTCAGAGATATGGGCGTCGTGCCGCTGTCGCTGCTGGAAGCCGAGGCGGAAGCGGAGGTGAGTGCCGAGAGTGCTGCGGAAGCACCCCCCTCTGTCCCTTCGGGACATGTCCGCTACAAGGGGGGAGATCATTTGGAGTCTGATGCGCCGGCTTCGATCGAAGGGACCGAAGAAGTCGCAGAAGCGCCTGTAGAGGAAATTCTACCTGAGATCGATGAGGTGCTGGACGCCTCTGTTCAGCCGATCTCCCCCCCTGTGGGGGAGATGCCCGGCAGGGCAGAGGGGGGTAGCCCCACGGCGGAATCGGCGACCAGCACTCCCATCCTTCCCAAAGGCTTCGCTACCGGCCCGAAGGTCGCCGAACCCGAACCCGTTGCCCCGCAACCCAGACTCAGCTGGTTCCAGCGCCTGCGCAACGGGCTTGCGCGTACGTCCTCGCAGCTCACCGGCCAGATCACCGCGCTCTTCACCAAGCGCAAGCTCGACGACGAGACCCTGCAGGATCTCGAAGACCTGTTGATCCAGGCCGATCTCGGCGTCGAGACGGCGCTGCGCGTCACCGATACGCTCGCTTCCGAGCGCTACGGCAAAGATGTGACCGGCGAGGATGTCAGCCGGATCATGGCGTCGGAAATCGCCAAGGTTCTGAAGCCGGTCGCCAAGCCTCTACAGCTCGATCTTTCGCACAAGCCGCATGTTATCCTCGTCGTCGGCGTCAACGGCACCGGCAAGACGACGACGATCGGCAAGCTCGCGGCGAAGCTTTCAGGCGCCGGGCTGAAAGTGATGCTGGCCGCCGGCGATACGTTCCGTGCGGCGGCGATCGAGCAGCTGAAGATCTGGGCAGAGCGGACCAATTCCGAATTCATCGGCACAAAGCTCGGCGCGGATGCCGCCGGCCTTGCCTATGACGCTTTCGAACAGGCGAAGGCCCGGAAATGCGACGTGCTGATCGTCGATACCGCCGGCCGCCTGCAGAACAAGGCCGAGCTGATGGCCGAACTTGAGAAGATCGTGCGTGTGCTCGGCAAGCTTGATCCCGACGCGCCGCACACCGTGCTGCAGACGCTCGATGCCACGACGGGGCAGAATGCGCTGAGCCAGGTCGAGATCTTCCGCAATGTCGCCGGCGTCAACGGGTTGATCATGACTAAGCTCGACGGCACAGCGCGCGGCGGCATTCTCGTCGCGATCTCCGCCAAGCACAAGTTGCCGGTCTATTTCATCGGCGTCGGCGAAGGCGTGGAAGATCTGGAGCCGTTCGAGGCCGAGGATTTTGCCCATGCCATTGCCGGACTTCCCCAATGATGCCACAGATATGCCGCCGAAAACCTGCAAGGGACGGTCGGGACACAGGTTTTCAGGAATAGCAGGTTCGAAGAACGCATGACCACCGAAAGCGATATTACGCCTAGCTCGGCCGACCGCCATCATCCGATGCTGAAACTGGCGCTGGAACTCGGGCCGCTGTTGATCTTCTTCTTTGCCAATCTGCGGGCCGAGTGGCTTGCTGTACAGTTTCCGGCTCTTGCGGGATTGGGCGGACCGCTCTTCATCGCCACAGCGCTTTTCATGTTGGCGACGATTGTTTCCCTGGTCGTCTCGAAAGTCGTCCTCGGCCACCTACCGATCATGCCTTTTGTCTCCGGTCTGGTGGTGTTGAGCTTCGGGGCGCTGGCAATTTATCTGCAGAACGAGACCTTCATCAAGATGAAGCCGACTATCATCAACGGGCTCTTTGGTGTCGCGTTGCTCGGCGGGCTTGTTTTCGGAAAGTCGTTGCTTGGCTATGTATTCAATACCGCCTTCGAGCTTAACGCCGAAGGCTGGCGTAAGCTCACCATCCGTTGGGGGATCTTCTTTCTATTCTGTGCGATTCTGAACGAGGTCGTCTGGCGCGGCTTCAACTGGTACTACCAGCCTGACATGAAGGCGGCAGACAATGCCTGGGTAGTCTTCAAGGTCTGGGGCAACCTCCCGATTACCCTGATTTTCACCATGTCGCAGATGCCGCTCATTCTGAAGCATAGCCTCAATCCCGAAAAGGACGGTGAAAATTGAGCGCTGCAGACGCCGAATATCGGGTCAGGCACCAGACCTTCTGGTTCGTCGCCTGCCTTGCGGTTCTGGTCGCCCAGATTATCGCCGAGCATCTGATGGGGCGCGTGCCGATCTGTGCCTGCGGCTATGTCAAGCTGTGGGAGGGAGGTGTCAATACCAGCGGCAATTCGCAGCATCTGTCGGACTGGTACACGCCGTCGCACATCATCCATGGCTTCCTGTTCTACGGCCTGAGCTATCTGCTGTTGCGCCATAAGCCGCTGATGGCGCGCCTGCTCCTGGCGCTCGTCATCGAGTCGGGCTGGGAACTTCTGGAAAATTCGCCTCTCATCATCGATCGCTACCGTACGGCGACGATCGCGCTGGATTATTACGGCGACAGCATCCTGAATTCGGCAATGGACACCGTCTTCATGTGCCTCGGCTTCTTCTTCGCCTGGCGCGCGCCGGTGGCGCTGACGGTGGCGATCGCCATCTTCTTCGAGATTTTCACGGGCTATATGATCCGCGACAACCTGACACTCAATGTGCTGATGCTGATCTGGCCGGTCGAGGCGATCAAGGTCTGGCAGGGCGGAATTTAGGGTCAGAAAAGTCCCCTCCCCAACCCTCCCCAGAAGAGGGAGGGACTAGTCTAATCTGGGGCACCGCCTCGCTCCTCCAAGAACGTCTCTATATCGTATATTCCGGTTCAGATAAGGTCTGGTCCATCGTGATGCCCGGCAGATTGAAATGGCACTTGCCGACCTGTCTCGCCGGAACGCCGGCCACGGATGTGTAGGCTGCCACGGCATTTACGACAACGCTTCCTGCGCCAACCTTGGCGCCGACGCCGATTTCGATGTTGCCGAGGATCTTGGCGCCTGCTCCGATCAGCGCGCCACGCCGCACCTTGGGGTGTCGGTCGCCGGTCTCCTTGCCCGTTCCTCCCAATGTGACGTTCTGGAGGATCGATACGTCGTCTTCAACGATGGCTGTCTCGCCGATGACCAAGCCGCTCCCGTGATCGAGCATGATGCTCCTGCCCATCTTGGCGGCGGGATGAATGTCGACGCCAAAGACTTCAGAAATGCGGCTCTGGATGTGGCGCGCAAGATGCAGGCGGTCATGATGCCAGAGCCAATGGGCGACGCGTTGTCCCTGCAATGCGACAAAGCCTTTGAAATATAGAAATGGCGTCAGGATTTCCGTATTCGACGGATCGCGCTCCTTGATCGCCGTCAGGTCCGCAGCCGCATCCGCAATGATAGTGCGATTGGCGATGAAGGCCTGCGCGATTACCGCCAGCAGTTCGTCCTGGTCGAGATCATGGTTGGCCAGTTTGATCGCGACCCGCTGGGCGAGCGCCTGGGCGAAGCTCGCATGATAGAGCACTGCCGAATTCATGGCGCGCGTGAGTGCGGGGTCCTTGGCCGAAGCATTGACGGCCTCCGCGCAAAGGGCCTGCCAGATCGCGGCAACCTGAGGCGAAGCCGCTGGCTCTGTCGACAGATTGCTCAAGCTGACCAGTGGAGCCGCCATGCTACCTTCCTCTTGCAGCCGATGCCATGGACCCGGCAGAGAGACGTTAAGCCAATCCTCGCTGGAATTGATGGTTCAAGAATTCCGCAGATCGTTGCAGTTGTTCTAAATTTCTCTCTTTTTTCGGCGTTGCTGGGAATTAATTTCCAACCGTCGCCTCTCCCGAATCTTCATTGCTTCAGAAGGCGCAAAGTAGCCAGTCGGCAAGGGAACAGCGGTCCTGCCGCACGCCGACGCCACGTTGTCAACCGAGCGCGTCGAATAGTGCTTGCGTTCGGAACAGTATTTTCTATTATTTTAGTGGAGAATTACGCGGCGCTCGTTCCGGGCGCTCACACGCAGAAGGAGCCGATGAATGACTCTTCTCTCGTCACGTTCTTCGAGGCCGGATGGCCAGAAAGCCGACCATCTCGCACGGATTGCGATCGTCGGCCGGGGCTTTACCGGAATCATGACCGCAATCGCTCTTTTCAAGAGAGTCGATCACCCTTTCCATCTGGTGATGTTCGACCCGCGCGCAAAGATCGATATCAGCGAAGGCATCAGCCAGCCTGCATCGACGGTGCTGACCAGCCGGGTTCGCGACCTTTCCGTCGATCCCGCGCTGCCCGACGATTTCCGTCGCTGGCTGGAAAGAGATGACACATGGCGCGATCGCCTCACCTCGGACCCTGCCGGTCTCGAGCACGCCTTCGTTTCCGGAGATATCTTCAGCAGCTATGTCTATAAACGCTTCTCCGAGGCCCTGACAGATCGGCCCGATGTCGTCGTGCAGTTTGGTTCGGATGCGATCACGGCGATCGGCAGGCATCCGGCCGGAGGATATTCGGTCTTCGCAGGTGCCGAGCAGCCGACCCGCTTCGATGCCGTTTTTCTCGCCACCGGTAACGGCCTGCGTGAAACTTCGGATGCGGCGCTTGCCGATGCTGCGCAAAGCGCTATCGTGATCGGCAGTGGCATTCACGCGGTCGACAGGGCGCTCCGGCTGCTGACTGATTCCAGAATTTCCCGTGTCACGTTGATCTCGGAATCGGGTTTCCTGCCTCAGTCGCATGCTCCCGCTGCGGTTGGATCCGTCGTCACGGACCAGCCCGTGCCGAAGACGCTGCGCGGTGCGTTTCGCTTCTTGCGCGAGGCCGCACGCAGAGCCGACCTGGAAGGTTCGGGATGGCAGGGCGTCATGAACGGTTTTCGTTCCCGCGCGCGAGACATCTGGACTGGCCTGACGCCGGAAGAACGGGCACGGTTCAAACGTCACGTGAAGGCCGTCTACGACAGTCATCGCAACCGCTTGCCGCCGGAGCACTATCAGCGCCTGCATCACGCAATCGCAAGCGGCGCGATTGCCGTGAGGAAGGGAAAGGTAAATTGCATAGCCACCAACGGCGTGCTGTTTTCGGCACTGACCGGGCCGGAGGTCCTTCCCGCGGATCTGACCATCGACTGCCGCTTGCGGCCATCCGGGACCGATAGCCCACCCGTTCGTTCGCTTATTGTTGCGGGTCTGGCAACGAGGGACGAACTCGATATCGGCATCGTCGTGGACGACTGCGGGCGGACCCGGGCGAACCCTTCGCATGGGGTGTTTGCGATGGGGCCACTGGGGCTGGGCAGCCTTCCCGATATCGATCTGGTGCCCCAGATCGTTCAGCAAAGCCATGCCGCTGCGTCGGTGGCCAACAACTTGATCGGTGAAGCGGCGCGGGCAGTTTCAGTCCGGAGTGATTTCCCAGCACGCCATGCTGGGCGAACCGGCGATGACTGCACAATTTAAGCCAACGGTCTCCGGCAATCCGCGCGGTTCAGTTCGTTCTCAAAAACCGCCGCCATTGTCTCATCAAGGCCAATCTTTTGTAGCCGAACGCACATCTCCGGGCCGCGGGGTAGTAATCGCCCGCCCTTCAGGGTTGTCGTCCGCCACCGCAAGCGTTCGCATTGAATCGATGACTTTGGGTTGCGAAAATATTCTCGAAGCGAAAGCCATCTCGCAAAATCATCTTTGTCTATCAATTTCACAGACAATAGGTTGGTCCCTCCAAAACAAGAGGTCAACCAATGAAACTTACGCTTAGAACATTGCTTGTGGCTGTGGCCGCGCTGTCCTTCTCATTGCCTGCAACGGCGGCCACGTTGAAGGTCGGCGTTGTTCCTGGCGTATACGCGGACTCGATTGAAGCCTTGATCCCGGAGGCGAAGGCCAAAGGGCTCGATCTCGAAGTGGTCGAGTTCAGCGACTGGACGACTCCGAATATCGCGCTTCAATCCGGCGACATCGACGTCAACTACTTTCAACACCAGCCGTTCCTCGACAATGCTACCAAGGAACGTGGCTATGATTTCAAGAGCGCAGGCATCGGCGTGCTTGCTAACATCGGGCTGTACTCGCTCAAGTACAAGAAGTTCGAAGATATCCCCGAAAACGGCAAGGTCGCCATAGCGAACGACCCGGTTAACCAGGGCCGCGGACTCCTACTCCTCCAGCGCGCCGGCCTGCTCAAGCTCAAGGACGGCGTTGGGTTCAAGGGATCGCTTGACGACATCACGGAGAATCCAAAGAACCTGAGTTTCACCGAAGTCGAGGGTCCCCAGCTTGCGCGCGTCACTGGCGATGTTGATCTGGCTCAGGGGTACCCTCACTTTATCGTCGCCTCCAAGGCGTTCGATCCGAGTTCGGGCCTCCTCTACTCCGGTGTCGACGACAAGCAGTTCGCCATCATTTTTGCCGTAAAGTCCGACCGCGTGGAAGATCCGGCCGTCAAGGAGCTGGTCACTCTTTACCAGAATTCGCAGGCCGTGAAGGATGCGATCAACAAGGCGTTCGCATCCGACACGAAGCTCTACACGCTGCCTTGGGTGGCAACGAATTGACCGCCTTATCCGTAAGCCGGGTCGAGCCAATCGAGGCACCTTCGCCGGAAAACGGGAAAGGCTTATCGGCCAATCCCGCGCGGGCAATCGCCGTTTCGTTCGACGGCGTGGGAAAGACCTATGACACACACAAGGGCTCCGTCCACGCTCTCAAAGGCATTACGATAGACGTCGCACGAGGCTCGATCTTCGGCATCATAGGGCGCAGCGGAGCAGGGAAATCGAGCCTGCTCCGCACTGTGAATCGGCTGGAGACCGCGACCGAGGGCAGCGTCGTCGTAGACGGGGTTGACGTCCGGTCGCTAAGTGACGGCGAACTCGTGACATTCCGACGCAAGGTCGGAATGATCTTTCAACACTTCAATTTGCTGTCGGCTAAAACCGTCTGGGGTAACGTCGCGCTCCCTCTGATAGTGGCGGGTGTGCCCAAGCTCGAAATTGACGAGCGCGTTGCTGATGTTTTGCGGCTTGTCGGCCTCGAAGGGAAGCAGGACGCCTACCCCTCGCGTTTGTCAGGTGGGCAGAAACAGAGGGTAGGGATCGCGAGGGCGCTGGTGAACCGACCTGAAATTCTCCTTTGCGACGAGGCGACCTCCGCGCTTGATCCGGAGACCACGCTCTCTATTCTCCAATTGCTCAAAGACATCAATCGCTCGCTCGGCATCACAATCCTGCTGATCACGCACGAGATGAGCGTCGTGCGTGAGATCTGTGATGATGTCGTTGTGCTCGAAGGCGGCCAGGTTGCCGAGGCTGGCAAGACCTGGGAGATTTTCAGCAAGCCCGGCCATGCAGCCACAAAGGCACTGCTCAAGCCGCTGGAGCCTGGTATTCCGCGCGATATCGCGGACCGGCTGACATCTGCGCGCGAGCATTTTTACCAGCGGGCGCTCATTGAACTCACCTACGGGGGCAATGGGCGTGAGGGTATCAAGCTTCAGGAGTTGGCGAGGGTCGTCGGCTCATCGGTGCAGATCGTTCAGAGCATAGTGGACCGGATCCAAGGCCACGCGTACGGCCGGATACTTTTGACAACTGACGCAGACGATCAAGTCGGTCTCTCCAGATTCGAGGGACTTGCAGATAACGTAAGGATACTCGGCTATGTCCGCGATGATGTATGAGCGCCTCTGGCAGGCGCTGCTGGACACCGTTCTCATGGTGGGCACATCGGCTCTGATCGCACTGGCCGCCGGTATCCCGCTTGCAGTCTTCCTCGTTCTAGCTGCCCCAGGCGGGCTCATAAAGGCTCCTTATGCCCAACGCTCTTTGGCGGCAGTCATCAACGGTTTTAGAGCAACGCCATTCATCGTGTTGCTCGTCGCGCTGTTACCCCTCACTCGGTTGATCACAGGAACCACAATCGGGGTGTGGGCCGCGGTCGTGCCGCTTTCAATAAGTGCGACGCCGTTCTTCGCTAGAATTGCGGAAGTCAGCCTGCGCGAGGTCGATGGCGGGCTGATTGAGGCAGCCCAGGCCATCGGCTGCAGGAGATGGCATATCGTCAGGCACGTCCTGCTTCCGGAGGCGCTTCCCGGAATCGTCGGCGGCTTCACGATCACCGTCGTCAGCATGATCGGCGCCTCAGCGATGGCAGGTGCTGTGGGTGCAGGAGGCCTCGGTGATATGGCAATCCGGTACGGGTATCAGCGTTTTGACACGACCGTTATGGTGGCGGTGATCGTCGTGCTCATTGCCCTGGTATGTGTCGTACAGCTTGGCGGCGACGCTGTAGTTCGCCGCCTCAAGGCACGATGAGGTCAATGATGGCTGACAATGTGTCTCATCGGCCGGTTGAAAATCGACTACCGCGTCCACCCGCAAAGCCGCATTTGATCACAAGCGACCGCGATGCCCTGGCGATAGCGGAAAAATTGGCCGCGCGTTTCAAAATCGAGGCGTCGTCACGAGACCGCGAACGACGACTGCCTTGGGATGAAATAGAGGAATACACTGCGAGCGGTCTTGGCGGTATCACGGTTCCGCGCGAGTTTGGCGGTGCGGACGTCTCGTTGGTAACTCTCGCCAAGGTGTTCGAAATCCTGTGCGAGGCCGATCCATCGCTCGGCCAACTCCCCCAAAACCAGTTTGGCGTGCTCGCTTTGCTCCGTGATATCGGGAGCGAGAGCCAAAAGACCCGCATTTTCGGTGACGTGCTCAACGGTCATCGGATTGGAAACGCGGGACCTGAAAAAGGCAGCCGGGTGGTTACGGCGAGCACAACTCGACTATCGATGGTCAACGGAGAGCCGAGGCTCACGGGGAGGCGTTTCTATTCGACCAGTGCAATATTCGCCCATTGGATTCCAACCCGTGCGGTTGATGACGACGATAACCCAGTCCAGGTCTGGCTTCGTCGAGACCAGCCCGGTGTGAAGGTTGTCGACGACTGGTCTTCCTTCGGGCAACGGACAACGGCAAGCGGATCGGTCATCTTCGACGACGCAGCGGCCGATCCCGATCTTATTTTCCTGATGGCCGAGTTCAAGGACAGGCCGGGGCTCGCCGGTCCCACTTCGCAATTGATACAGGCCGCGATCGATTGCGGCATTGCTGGCGCGGCAATATCCGATGCGGTGTCCTTCGTTCGAGACCGGGTACGCCCTTGGGTCGATTTCGGCGGCGAGCGCGCCGCGGACGACCCGACTATCATCCACGAAATAGGAAACCTTTACACGAGCTACCATGCGGCCCAGGAGGTACTCTATGAGGCCGCTGCCGCGCTAGATGAGATCGCGAGGCGGCCTGTGACCGAACGTTCCACCGCAGAGGCCTCTGTAGCGGTGGCGAACGCAAAGATACTCACGACCGAAGTCGCGCTGGAGGCAAGCGAGATGCTTTTCGATCTAGCGGGTTCCTCGGCCACGCGCGCCTCCCACAATCTTGACCGCCATTGGAGGAATGCAAGAACGCACACTCTGCACGATCCGGTTCGTTGGAAGTATCACCTTGTGGGCAATTTCGAACTGAACGACATTTTTCCCAAGCGGCATCAATGGAACTAGTGATGAGTGATGAAGCAAAAGCTGCCGCGCCGGCCCCTCGGCCGTCAGGTGTCCCGCCGGTCATTGGTAGCCATGAGCAAGCCCTCGAAGTAGCCGATAAGCTCGCCGCCGGTTTTGCGGTGACGGCTTCCGAAAGGGATCGCGGCCGCGAACTTCCCTGGAGCGAGGTTGAACAGTTCTCCCAGAGTGGCCTTTGGGGTGTCACCGTTCCAAAGGAGTTCGGCGGCCCGGCGCTCGGCTCCAAGACGGTCGCGGATATCATATCGACGATCGGGGCGGCCGACGGATCGATTTCGCAGATTCCTCAGAACCATTTCTATGCCCTTGAGGTGCTACGCGTCGGCGGAAGCTGGGAGCAGAAGCGCTTTTTCTACGATCGCGTCCTCGCCGGAGAGCGTTTTGGCAATGCGCTTGCGGAGATTGGCAATAAGGATTTCAAAAGAAGAACCTCCTTGCGCCAGGAGAACGGCGATTGGATCGTCAGCGGGCGCAAATTCTATTGCACCGGGGCGATCTTTGCGCATTGGATACCGACCCTTGCTGTCGCGCAGGAGGGAGGCGGGCAGGTCTCCTATCTGGTGATGGTTCCAAGATCATCGGACGGCGTCGCCGTCGTCGACGACTGGGACGGCTTCGGGCAGCGCGTAACCGGCAGCGGCTCCGTGACGTTCGATAACGTTCGCGTCGAAGAACGGTGGATCATACCATTCCAGGCTTCGTTCGATACGCCGACTACGATCGGGCCTTTCGCCCAGCTGATGCACGCGGCCATTGATTACGGCATCGGCGTCGGAGCACATGAAGAAATGAAGCGCTTCGTCCGCGAGCGAGCCAGGCCGTGGATTGACGCCAATGTCGGCAGAGCCTCCGACGACCCGCTAACGGTCAGCGCAGTGGGCCAGGTGAACGTCAAGCTAAAAGCCGCCGCGGCATTGTTGCGTCGGGCATCCCGCTTTGTGCATGACGCACAATCCACGCCGACAGAAGCCACGGTAGCCGCGGCATCGGTGGCAGTAGCCGAAGCCAGAATTCTAACGACAAAAGCTGGTCTGCTGGCCGCAACGAAATTGTTCGAATTGTCGGGCACCTCCGCCACGGCGAGTGAGCTTAACCTCCACCGATACTGGCGCAATGTCAGAACGCACACACTCCACGACCCGGTCCGTTGGAAGTACCAGGCTATCGGAAACTATTACCTGAATGAGCGCGCCCCGCCGCGACACGGTGCCATCTAGGCGATTTTACGATGACAAAAAAACTGCTGATCAACGCGTTCAACATGAATTCGGTGGGCCACATCAATCACGGTCTATGGGCGCACCCGCGTGATCAATCCCACTACGCAGATCCGAACAGAGTGAGGCCGGTCATGCACGATGGCCTCTACTACAAGGCCACCGGTTATCATTTGGCGGAGCCTTCCCCTCAACGCACGCCGGTCCTTTATCAGGCCGGCACCTCCGGTCGTGGAAAGGAATTCGCTGCGAAACACGCGGAATGTGTATTCATCACCGCAGTCGACAAGGCAGCCGCTCGCAAGACCGCGCGCGCCATCCGCGAGGGAGCGGTCAGTGCCGGTCGGAATGCCGACGATGTAAAGATATTCGTCGGCATAACGGTCATAACCGGCGCGACACGGAGCGCGGCGCAGGATCTATACCGGGATTATCTCAGCTACGCCAACCCCGAAGCCGGGCTGGCTCACTTTTCTGCTGGCACCGGGATCGACCTCTCCAGGTTCGGGCTGGACGAACCGATCTCCTACGGAACCTCCAACTCCATCCAATCTGTCACTCAGCTGGCGCAGGAGAAGCGTTGGACGAAGCGTCAGCTTTTGGAGGAACTCAAGATTGGAGGGCGCTATCCACTCATCGTAGGGGATGGCGACAGCGTGGCGTCGGAGATGATTTCGTGGATGGACGAGGGCGAGATCGACGGCTTCAATCTCACCAGAACTGTCGTTCCGGAGAGCTACGAGGATTTCGTCAATCATGTCGTTCCGAGATTACAGGAGCGCGGACGATACAAAACCGCTTATTCGGACGGTACGCTGAGGAAGAAGCTTTTCGGAGCAGGGGACCGACTGCCACATCGGCATTTTGCTCGCTCGTTTGCGATCTGACCTTACACTTCGGTCCGCTCTCGACAGCAACAAGCAGTGAGTTGTTAGAATCGGATTCGGAAAGGCGGTGCGACAAGTGAAGCGCCTCCCTGTGGGGAGGCGTGTCTTGCCTGGTGACTACGACGCCGGCTTTCCCAGCGCCCTTTCCATCGCCGGATACAGGCCTTCCTTCAGGCTGATATCGTCGAAGGGGCCGACGCGTTTGTAGAGGATGGTGCCGTCCGTGCCGACGAGGTAGCTTTCCGGAATGCCGTACACGCCCCAGTCGATCGCGGCCTTGCCGTTCGGATCGATTCCGATCGCCTGGTAGGGATTGCCGAGTTCGCCGAGGAAGCGCAGGGCGTTCTCGTTCTTGTCCTTGTAATTGATGGCGACAATGTTCAGCCTGCCGTCTTTCGCCAGTTCCTTCAGGATGGGGTGCTCGTCGCGGCAGGGGAGGCACCAGGAGGCGAAGACGTTGACGAGCGTCAGCTTGCCTTTGACCGCTGCGTCGGTCAGTGCCGGCAGGTTCGCGCCGTCGAGCGGCGGAAGGTTCAGCGCCGGCGCCTTGGTGCCGATCAGGGCGGAAGGGATTTCGGCGATGTTCTTGCCGTGGAAATCCTGGTCGTAGAGCATCTTCGCGGCCGTCGCGGCAATGCCGCCGAACACGATCAGCGGCAGAAGCGCCAGTGCATAGCGGCCAAATCCGCTTGGCTTGCCAGTTTTGGTATCGGGCGTCTCGGTCATTCGCCATCCTTTGGCCGCGCCGAGCGGCGGCGGATACCGGCGGCTTCGAGGCTTGCAAGCTCGCGGCGACGCGCCCGGCCGTCGGCCCAGGTCCACAGGATGACGGCGATCGTCACCAAAGCGGCGATGCCATAGGATACATAGACATAGAAGGCGTGCGTCACGGCCTATTCCTCCCGGCTCGCCATGCGGGCGGCGAGACGGCGCTGGGCGGCGACACGGCGGCGCCAGATCTCGTTTCTCATGGCCATGATATGCAGCGTGAAGAACAGCAGGGTGAAGGCGATCGCCATGACGAAAAGCGGGCGCAGGAATTCCGGATCAATCGCCGGGCCGCCAAGGCGCATCACGCTTGCCGGCTGATGCAGCGTGTTCCACCAGTCGACGGAAAACTTGATGATCGGGATGTTGACAAAGCCCACGAGGGTCAGCACGGCGGAGACTCGCGCCGCCCTCGAAGGATCGTCGATGGCGCGGCTCAGCGCAATGAGGCCGAGGTACATCAGGAAGAGGATGAAGACGGAGGTGAGCCTCGCATCCCAGACCCACCAGGTGCCCCACATCGGCTTGCCCCAGAGCGAACCGGTGATGAGCGCAATCAGGGTAAAGGCGGCGCCGAGCGGAGCTGCGGCCTTGGCGGAAACATCGGCGAGCGGGTGGCGCCAGACGAGCGTGCCGATCGCCGAGAGGCTCATGATCGTGTAACACATCATCGAAAGCCAGGCCGCGGGCACGTGGATATACATGATGCGCACGGTCTCGCCCTGCTGGTAATCGCCTTCGGTCGCGAAGCTCAGATAAAGACCGACCGCAAAACAGAGGGTGGTGATGCCGGCCATCCAGGGAATGATGCGGGCCGCCAGCGCCAGAAACCGCGTCGGGTTGGCAAGATCGCTGATTTTGCTGATGGCAAGGCTGGTTTGGCTCATGACCGCTTCCTTACCTTGATCCGGCTTTTCCCGCAATCGAATGGCTTTCAATCCGACGTGTTTCGCAGCGCAAGTGCCGCGGCGGCCGGGCCGATGACCGCGAAGAAGAGCGTCAGTGCGATCAATATGAGGAAGGGCGGCAGGAATGGCGCCGGCTCCTCGACCGCGGCATAAGTCGCGCTGACGCCGAAGATCAGTACCGGAATGGTCAGCGGCAGCACGAGGATCGAGACCAGCAGGCCGCCGCGGGGCAGAGCGACGGCGACGGCAGCGCCGACGGCGCCGATGAAGGTGATCGCCGGCGATCCGACGAAGAGCGTCAGCACTGTGGCGCCGATCGCCCTCTCGTCCATGTTCATGAACAGGCCGAGCAGCGGCGAAGCGATGACCAGCGGCAGGCTGGTCGCGGTCCAGTGGGCGAAGCATTTGAGGAGCACGGTCAGGACCAGCGGCGTTTCCTGCATCAGCATCAAGTCGAGCGATCCGTCGTCGCGCTCGGCCTGGAACAGGCGGTCGAGGCCGAGAAGGGCGGCGAGCAGTGCGCCGATCCAGACGATGGCGGGGCCGATGCGGGAGAGAAGCTTGAGGTCAGGGCCGACGCCGAAAGGGATGACGGCGACGACGGTCAGGAAGAACAACACGCCGATCAGTGCGCCGCCGCCGGCGCGAATCGAGAGTTTGAGGTCGCGGAGGAAGAGGGCGGTCATGCGGGGTGGCTCTCTGCATCTACGGACGGGTCACCCCCCTCTGCCCTGCCGGGCATTTCCGCCACAAGGGGAGAGATCGGCCGGGGGCGCGCTCTTGCCCCCATCAAACGCATCGGATGAGGCGAGCCGATTTGTGCACGATTAAGCTTTCGCAAAGTCGGCGCATCTTGCCGATCTCCCCCCTTGTGGGGGAGATGCCCGGCAGGGCAGAGGGGGGTGACCACACGGAAAACCATCACCCCCACACCCCCTGATCCACACCGGCGAAGCCCGCCATCTTCATTTCCTGCACATTGTTCAATCCCAGCGGCTGATGCGTCGCCGCGAGCACGATGCCGCCCTTGGCTAGATGCGCCTCGATCAGTGCGGCAAACAGCCGGTCGGCGCTCGCATCCAGTGCCGCCGTGGGTTCATCGAGGATCCAGATGGGGCGGTGGGCGACAAGCAGCTTGGCGAAGGCGAAGCGGCGCTGCTGGCCGGCGGAGAGATAGCCGAAGGGAAGGTGGGTGATCCCCGAGAGGCCGACGGCTTCGGCGGCGTCTTCGAGAGGGAGGCCGGCGGCGCCCGGGCTGCTGAGGAAGGACTGCCAGAATTCCAAATTCTCTGCAACCGTAAGTTCATTCTTCATCGCATTTCGGTGGCCTAGGTAGTGGCTGACCTCACCCGGATAGCGGCCTTGCGGGCTCTCTTTATCGCGGAAGATGACAGTTCCTTTTTCGGGCTTGAGAAGGCCGGCGGCAACGCGCAGCAAAGTGGATTTTCCCGATCCATTTTTGCCGGTCAGGACAAGGGCTTGTCCTGCTGTCAAGTGAAAGGAAATGTTTACGAAAATGAGATCCTCACCGCGCCTTGCAGCCAGATTTTCGGCGGTGAGTTGCATGTGTCGGCTCTTTCTTCGTTTCGGCTCGCGGGAGGGTCAAAAAATCTCCGATTTTGACCGTGCTCGGGTATGGCAAGTTTTTAGGAAATTATCTATAAGACCGGCAACCACGCCAGCGGTCGGCGTGAATTTCATCCTTGCGCCGAACTTGGAGCATCTGCTTCACGTGCGGACAGCGGAAATGGCCGTACCCGCATCCTGATGTGCATTAAGTGCATAGGCGTTCGCACGACTGTGTTGGCTATCAGAACGGGGTCTCTCGTGTCTAAATCTCTTGACAGTTTCAATTGTCGTTCCACGCTTTCCGTGAACGGGAAGGACTATGTCTATTACAGCCTGCCCAAGGCTGAGGCAAACGGTCTGGCCGGCGTATCGAAGCTTCCCTATTCGATGAAAGTGCTGCTCGAAAACCTGCTGCGCTTCGAAGACGGCCAGTCGGTCACCAGGGAGCACATCCTCGCCGTCGCCGCGTGGCTGAACAACAAGGGTGCGGTCGAAAACGAAATCGCCTATCGCCCGGCGCGCGTGCTGATGCAGGACTTCACCGGCGTTCCCGCGGTCGTCGATCTGGCCGCGATGCGCGACGCGATGGTGTCGCTCGGCGGTGATCCCGAGAAGATCAACCCGCTCGTTCCCGTCGATCTCGTCATCGACCACTCCGTCATCGTCGACGAATTCGGCACGCCGCAGGCCTTCGCCAAGAATGTCGAGCTGGAATATCAGCGCAACGGCGAACGCTACCGCTTCCTGAAGTGGGGCCAGCAGGCATTCAAGAACTTCCGGGTCGTTCCCCCCGGCACCGGGATCTGTCACCAGGTCAACCTCGAATATCTCGGCCAGACCGTCTGGACCAAGGAAGAGGACGGCGAGACGATCGCCTATCCCGACACCTGCGTCGGCACCGACAGCCACACGACGATGATCAACGGTCTCGGCGTTCTCGGCTGGGGTGTGGGCGGTATCGAGGCTGAAGCCGCCATGCTCGGCCAGCCGGTTTCGATGCTTCTGCCCGAAGTTATCGGCTTCAAGCTGACCGGCAAGCTCAAGGAAGGTGTCACCGCGACCGACCTCGTTCTGACCGTCGTGCAGATGCTGCGCAAGAAGGGTGTCGTTTCCAAGTTCGTCGAATTCTTCGGCCCCGGCATGGACAACATGCCGCTCGCCGACCGTGCGACGATCGGCAACATGGGTCCGGAATACGGCGCGACCTGCGGCTTCTTCCCGGTTGACGGCGAAACCATCAACTATCTCACCATGTCCGGCCGCACGCATGATCGCATCGCGCTTGTCGAAGCCTATTCGAAGGCCCAGGGCATGTGGCGAGAAGGCGACGGTTCCGACCTCGTCTTCACCGATACGCTGGAGCTCGACCTCGGCGACGTCGTGCCGTCGATGGCAGGCCCCAAGCGTCCGGAAGGCCGCATCGCGCTTGAAAACATCGCTTCCGGTTTCGCGACGTCGATGGAAGCCGACTACAAGAAGCCCGGGCAGCTCAACAACCGCTATGCAGTCGAAGGCACCGATTTCGATCTCGGCCATGGCGACGTCGCGATTGCCGCCATCACCTCCTGCACCAACACCTCCAACCCGTCGGTGCTGATCGCTGCCGGCCTTCTCGCCCGCAACGCCGTTGCCAAGGGGCTGAAGACCAAGCCGTGGGTCAAGACGTCGCTCGCGCCCGGATCGCAGGTCGTCGGCGAATATCTCGCCAAGTCGGGCCTGCAGGCCGACCTCGATAAGCTCGGCTTCAACCTCGTCGGCTTCGGCTGCACCACCTGCATCGGCAATTCCGGCCCGCTGCCGGCGCCGATCTCCAAGACGATCAATGACAAGGGTCTGATTGTTTCCGGCGTGCTCTCCGGCAACCGCAACTTCGAAGGCCGCATCTCGCCCGACGTCCAGGCGAACTATCTCGCGTCGCCGCCGCTCGTCGTCGCCTACGCTCTTGCCGGCACGGTCCAGAAGGACCTGACCAAGGAGCCGATCGGCGAAGACCAGAACGGCAAGCCGGTCTACCTCAAGGATATCTGGCCGACCTCGCACGAGGTGCAGGAGTTCATTCAGAAGTACGTCACCCGCGAACTCTACGAAACCAAGTATGCCGACGTCTTCAAGGGTGATGCCAACTGGCAGGCCGTCCAGGTCCCGCCGGGCCAGACTTATGCCTGGGACGACAACTCCACCTATGTCCAGAACCCGCCCTATTTCGTCGGCATGGGCAAGAAGGGCACCGGCGTCTCCGACATCAAGGGCGCCCGCGTCCTCGGCCTGTTCGGTGACAAGATCACCACCGACCACATCTCTCCGGCCGGTTCGATCAAGGCGGCATCGCCGGCCGGCGCATACCTCATCGGCCATGACGTTGCCGTTGCCGACTTCAACCAATACGGCACGCGGCGCGGCAACCATGAAGTGATGATGCGCGGCACCTTCGCCAATATCCGCATCCGCAATCACATGCTTGGCCCGAACGGCAAGGAAGGCGGCTACACGATCCACTATCCGTCGAAGGAAGAGACATCGATCTACGACGCCGCCATGCAGTACAAGGCCGAAGGCGTGCCGCTCGTCATCTTCGCCGGCGTCGAATACGGCAACGGCTCCTCGCGCGACTGGGCTGCCAAGGGCACCAACCTGCTCGGCGTCAAGGCCGTAATCGCCCAATCCTTCGAGCGCATCCATCGCTCGAACCTGGTCGGCATGGGCGTCATCCCCTTCGTCTTCGAAGAGGGCACGACCTGGCAGAGCCTCGGCCTCAAGGGCGACGAGCTCGTCACCATCGAGGGGCTGGACAAGATCAAGCCGCGCGAGAGGAAGATCGCCAAGATCACCTATGGCGACGGCACGGTGAAGGAAGTTCCGCTGCTGTCGCGCGTCGATACGCTCGACGAGGTGATCTACCTCAACAATGGCGGCATCCTGCAGACGGTTCTGCGTGATCTCGCTGCCTGATTGTCGAGCATGATGCCGAAAAGTGTGAGCGGTTTTCGGACAACATCATGCTCTGCTTCTTTGATGTAGATCCGGATTCAGATTTTAGGCCGAATCGGCCTGGAATCATCCGGATCTAGGAGCTTGCTACGATAATGGCCGCCGGAGAGCAATTTCCGGCGGCTCTTCTTTGCGGCGACAGTATTCGATGGGCTCACGATGATTTGTTTTCAGCGCTTTCCGGGCGAGCTACGTCTCACCCGTTCGTGACTTTTCGTTTGGACCCGGAAGGATTATTCGTACGTTCATGTCTCAGAGCCTTCGGTTCCAAAACGCCGCCGGCGCTGAAAAAGAGGTGCAGGTGAATGTCCCCCCGTTTCTTGATTTCGCTGATCGCCGGCGTTGCTTTTGCAGGCTCGCTGCATGCCGAAGACGGCAAGCCCAGAGGCGTCGTCGAGCTTTTCACGTCACAGGGCTGCTCCTCCTGTCCTCCCGCTGATGCCGCCTTCCGCAAGCTGGTGAACCAAGGCGATGTCATCGCGCTCGCCTATCACATCGACTACTGGAATTATCTCGGCTGGGCCGATACGCTGAGCTCGAAGGAAAATACCGAGCGGCAGTACGGCTATGCGAGGACAATGGGTCGCAGCAACGTCTATACGCCGCAAGCCATCGTCAACGGGCGCGGCCATTTGGCCGGCGCCGATCTCACCGGCATCAACAGCAAGATCGACACCTACAGCAGCGAAGGCAATGGGCTGACCGTTCCCATCAGCGCGGCGATGCGCGGCGACGAGCTGGAGATCAAGATCGGTGCCGGACAGGGCAAGGCCAATGTCGTCATGGTCTATTTCGACAAGGAGAAGACAATCGACGTTGAAAAAGGCGAAAACAGCGGAAAGAAAATCTCCTATCTGCACAGCGTCACCAACGTCGAAACCGTCGGCATGTGGGATGGCAAGGCGACCAGTCTGACGCTACCGGCGAGCGTCTTGCAGCGGCCGCAGCTCGAGGGCTGCGCAATCCTGCTACAGTCGGCCACGGCCGACGGCGATCCGGCGGCGATCCTCGGCGCGACCGTGGTGATGGCGGGAAAAAGCATCTGATATTTCACCCGAGTACGGGTGAAATGCGGGCGGCCCGGCCGAGCGTATTCGGGGCTGGGGTTAAGGTCGATACGCTCCGCCGGGCCCTTTGGCGCGCTGGCGCCAAACCGGGATGCATAAATCTCCCGCAAATGAGGCGCTGTTTTGACTGAAATGCGGCACTGGGGAGAAAGCATTGCTTGGTCCCCAGCGAACGTGACTGGACCTGCGGCGAATGTGAGGAGCGCCGCTCTTGCAATTTGCGGCGGCTCGGGCAAACTGTCACTCTCCTGTCACAAGCGGAGGCCTTGGAGACCTGATGACAGATCAGCCGGATTTGCGACACGGCGAAAGCCGCTCCGTCGACAATAGTTCCTCGGTCATCGTCGATCTCAGGGAATACAAACAAAGCAAGGACCCGCTTCCGGTGACTTTCCATCGGCGCGAGCTGGATGCGATCCTCTGGATCTACGGCCGCATGGTGGGCGAGGGGGAATGGCGCGATTACGCCATTGACCATCTGAAGGACAGAGCGGTCTTTTCCGTCTTCAAGCGCTCTGGCGAGATGCCGCTCTTCCGGATCGAAAAGAACCCGAAGCTTGCCGCCAAGCAGGGTGCCTATTCCGTGATCAATATCAACGGCATGATCCTGAAGCGCGGACACGAGTTGAACCAGGTCCTCAAGGTATTCGACAAAACCTTGAAACTCGTGGACAAATAACTCTTATCAGCCCGCAAACAGCGTACCGGGGTAGGTGGAGGGATTCGGATCGGTTGTCATGCCCTCGCCGAGGCTGCGCTGCATGAGCATCGTGTCCAGCCAGTGGCCGTGCTTGTAGCCGGTGCCCTTCATCAGGCCGACCTCCACAAAACCTGCCTTCAGATGAAGCGCGATTGAGGCCGGGCTCGCGCCACCGATGACGGCCACCATCTGACGAAAACCAAGCGCGGTGCAGCGGTCGATCAGCTCGATCATCAGTGCCTTGCCGATGCCACGGCCGCGGGCTTCGGGGGCCAGGTAGATTGAATCCTCCACCATCCAGCGATAGGCGGGGCGGGTGCGGAAGGCCGACGCATAAGCGTAGCCCAGGAGTTTCCCGTCCGCATCGGCCGCGGCGATGTAGGGATATTGCTGACTGACTATTGCGGAAAAACGCTGGGCCATTTCGGCCTCGGAGGGCGGCGCAATCTCGTAGCTTGCAACGCCATTCAGGACCGAGTCACCATAGATCTCCGTGATGGCGGGGATGTCGGCTTGGGCGGCGTTGCGCAGGAGGAAGGACATCGGGGCGGCAGGTCCATCGGAAGAGCAGGCTCCTCTAAAATCATCCCTGCGAAACCGGCGCAACAAAAAAGGCGGCCGAAGCCGCCTTTTCGATCGCATTGCGCCTGTTATCTGCGGTTGCCCATGAACTGCAGCAGGAACATGAAGAGGTTGAGGAAGTCGAGGTAAAGCGTCAGTGCGCCCATGATGGCCTTGCGACCGGCGACAGCGACGTCATCGGCTTCATAGTAGAGTTCCTTGATCCGCTGCGTGTCGTAGGCGGTGAGGCCTGCGAAGATCAGCACGCCGATCACCGAAATCGCGAACTGCAGCGCGGATGAAGCCAGGAAGATGTTGACGAGCGAGGCGATGATCAGGCCGAAGAGACCCATGATCAGGAACGAACCCATCGCCGACAGGTCACGCTTCGCGGTATAGCCGTAAAGCGACAGTGCGCCGAAGGAAGCGGCGGTGACGAAGAAGGTCTGAACGACGCTCTGGCCGGTATAGACCAGGAAGATCGACGAGAGCGACAGCCCTACCAGGGCGGCATAGATCCAGAAGGTGGTCTGGGCGGCGGAGACGCTCATCTGATGAATGCGGAAGCTCAGGAAGAAGACGACCGCAAGGGGGGCAAGGATGACGACCCAGCGCAACGGCGACTGGAACAGAAGCGCGCCAAACTGGGTGAGCTGGCCGTCCTGGACCGCGAAGTTGAATCCGAGATATGCGGCCACGCCGGTGATCGCCAGGCCGAGCGCCATCAGGTTGTAGACCTTGAGCATATATGCGCGCAGGCCTTGATCAATCATCTCGCCGGTCTGGACGCGGCTTTGATAGTTACGAAGATCAGCCATAGTTTCCTCTTACAAGCTCCGAAGGAGATACGGTGTCGGGGTTCTCGACCCGGGCGCCGCTGCGGAGCTCCAGCATGCCTGCAGACAATATGAGGCCTTCGCCCTTTGCAAACAAGGGGCCTGCAACGGCGCGGCCGGTTAAATCGCCGTAAGGTGAAGGCCTTGGGACAGCTTCAAAGCTCGCGCAGCACGGGCGCCGCCTTCTGCCCGAGGATGCGCCAGGTGCCGATGAGGCCGATGCCGACTGTCAGAACGAGTGCCGTCACCAGCGTCAGGCCCGCCACGTCAGGCAGGAAGGCAGACGGCAGTCGCATGATGCGGGCGACGATGAACCAGGCGGCGATGGCGCCGGCAAAGAGTGCGAAGATCGCAGTCGCCAGTCCGAGGATCAGATATTCGTAGCTGAAGGCACGAATCAGCATGGCGCGGGTGGCGCCGAGCGTCTTCAGCACCACCGCATCGTGGGTGCGCGTCCTGTTGCCGGCGGCGAGCGCACCGGCCAGGACAAGAATCGAGGCGATGAGCGCCACCGATGCGGCGGCACGGATCGCTGTCGCAAGCTGCTCGACGAGCTGGTTGACGATGTCGATCGCGTCCTTGACTCGCACGCTGGTGATCGTCGGATAGGTATTGGTGACGGATTTCAGGATCGCCGCATCTTCGGCCGGCGTCGAGGAGGGATCGGTCAGGGTCGCCAGCCAGGCATGCGGGGCGCCGCGGAAGGTGTTCGGTGAGAAGACCATGACAAAATTGATCGACAGTGATTCCCATCGGACGCGGCGCAGATTGGCAATCTTTGCCGTGATATTGCGCCCCAGCACGTTCACGGTCACCGTGTCTCCGATCTTGAGCCCGAGTTCATGCGCCTCTTCCGAGGAGAAGGAGACGAGCGGCTCGCCGCTATAATCCTTGTGCCACCAGATGCCTTCGGTGAGGGCGGCATTTTCCGGCAGCGTGTCGGCGTAGGTGATGCCTCGATCGCCGTTCAGCACCCATCGGCCGGCGGCCGGCACATTCATCTTGGTGACGTCCTCGCCGTTGAAGGCGACGATCCGGCCGCGCAGCATCGGCACCTCCATCAACTTGCCCTTCGGCGCCTGCGTCTGGACAAGATTGCGGAAGGCGTCGACCTCGGCACTCTGAATATCGACGAAGAAGAAGTTGGGTGCACCCTCGTTCATTCGGCCGGTCAGCTGCTGGCGCAGGTTGCCGTCGATCAGGGTCAGGGTCACCAGCAACGCCAGGCCAAGGCCGAGCGAGAGCACGACCGATGGCGTCAGCGCGCCGGGGCGGTGGATGTTGCCGATTGCGAGCCTGAGCGCCGGCGAATGAACACGCGGGCTGCGGCGCGCGAGCCAGGCGATCAAGGCGGCGACGAGGCGCAGGACGACGAAGGCGAAGACGATCGCGCCGACGAAGACGACGGCGATGAAACGATCATAGGCGGTGAGGATGGCAAGGCCGGCAAGGGCAGCCATGAAGAGGGCGGCAAGCAGGATATAGGGCCAGGACGGTAGACGGCGGGCCTCAAAACCCTGCTCGCGGAAGAGCGCGGTGGCCGGTACTTCGCGGGCATGGCCGAGCGGCAGAATGGCGAAGGCGAGCGTGGTCAGGATGCCGAAGAGCGTCGCAAGCAGCAGGGCACTGGGATAGAGGGTCGGCTCGGTCGAGACCGGCAGGAATTGCGCCAGGAACTGTGCTGCAAAGATCGGCGACAGGGCGCCGATGACGAGGCCGGCCATAATGCCGCCAAGAGCGATGATGGCGATCTGAAAGAGATAAATCAGAACGACGACGGCGGCCGGAGCGCCGAGGCATTTGAAGGTGGCGATGGTGGTGCGCTTGGAATCGAGGAAAGCACGCACGGCGTTGGCGACGCCAACACCACCGACGATCAGGGCTGTGAGGCCGACCAGCGTCAGAAATTGCGAGAAACGGGTGATGTTTTCAGTGAGCGAGGGTGCTGCGCGGTCGCTGGTGCGGATCGCCCAGCCGGCAGAGGGAAACTCCTTGGAGGCACGCGCCTGGATGCCCGACATGGCGCGCTTGTCTTCCAATCGGATCTTATAGGCGTGTTCAACCAGACTTCCGGTCTGGATCAGCCCCGAGGCTTCGAGCGCCTGTCGGCTGACAAGCAGACGCGGCGCAAAACCGAAGCCTTCCGACAGCGCGTCCGGCTCGGTCTTCACTGTACCGGTAATGCTGAGCTTGACATTGCCGAGCAGCAATTCGTCGCCGATCGCAAGGCCGAGCCGATCGAGAAGCAGCGGGGCGGCGACCGCGCCATAGGTGCCGCCTTGGCCGGAAAGCAGGGCTGCAAGCGGATAGTCCGGTTCGGCGACGAACCTGCCGTAGAGCGGATAGGCGTCATCGACCGCCTTGACCTCGACCAGCGCCTGATCGGAACCGTCAGGCTTGCGGGCCATCGAGCGCAGACCCGTTGAAACCGAAACGGTTCCCAGGCCCTGAAGGAAGCTCATTTCCTGAGGTGTCGCCTGGCGATTGTTGAGTTCGAAGCGGACGTCGCCCGCCAGCAGCTCCTGCCCCTGCGAGGCGATCGTGTCGGTGATCGACTGCGAAACGGAATTGACGGAGGCGATCGCCCCGGTGCCGAGTGCGATGCAGGCCAGGAAGATATAGAAGCCGCGGATGCCGCCTCGCAACTCGCGAAGCGCCAGGCGAAAAGCGAGCGCGACGCGTGGCGTGACCATGCTCATGCGATTGCCGCTTCGCTGCGGCGGGCAGCGCTGTCGCCCTCGATCCTGCCGGAACGGACGCGGATCTGGCGCGAGCAGCGGTTTGCAAGCGAGACGTCGTGGGTGACGAGAAGCAGGGTCATGCCGCGCTCGGCCTGCTTGGCGAAAAGAAGGTCGGCGATCTGTCGGCCGGTCTCGGTATCGAGATTGCCGGTGGGCTCGTCTGCAATCAGCAAGGCGGGCGAAGGAGCGAGCGCTCTGGCAATCGCCACGCGCTGCTGCTCGCCGCCGGAAAGCTGGCCGGGATAGTGGTTCAGCCGTTCGCCGAGACCGACCGAACTCAGTTCGCGATGGGCGATCTCGAAGGCGTTGCTGATATTGGCGAGCTCCAGCGGCACCGCGACGTTTTCCAGCGCCGTCATGTTGGCGATCAGATGGAAGGACTGGAAGACGATGCCGATGGTGCGGCCTCGGAAATCGGCAACCTCATCCTCACTGAGGGCGTGGAGCGGCGTGTCATTGATGTTGATTTCGCCGCTGTCGAGCTTCTCCAGTCCTGCAAGCACCATCAGCAGAGTGGATTTGCCGGACCCGGAAGGCCCGACAATGCCGACGGATTCGCCGGCTGATATATCGAGATCGATACCCTTCAGAACATGGACGGAGGCGGCCGCACTGCCAAGGGTGAGATCGGCGCCCTTCAACTCGATGATGGTTTTTGCCAACGGAAATCGCCCTATATTAATCTCTAACGCAATGGCCGCATAACGGCACCTCGCCAATCTAGGGAAGCCAGAATGAGATTTAAAGTTGCCGCGCTTCAATTCACCGTCATCGCGGTGTCGCTGATCTTTGCCGTTGGAGCGAATGCGCGGACGATCAATCTCGTCGGATTCGGGGACAGCCTGATGGCGGGTTATCAGCTGCCGCCCGGCCAGGGCTTTCCGGAAAAGCTGCAGGCGGCGTTGAAGGCGAAGGGGCTCGACGTTTCCATTGCCAATGCCGGGCTTTCCGGCGACACCACGACAGGTGGGCTTGCCCGGATCGACTGGTCGGTCCCCGAAGGCACCGATGGCGTTATCCTCGAGCTTGGCGCCAACGATGCGCTGCGTGGAATTCCGCCGGAAGAGAGCGAGAAAAATCTCGACCAGATGATTGCCCGGCTCAAGGCGCGCGGCATAGCGGTGCTGCTTGTCGGCATGATGGCGCCGCCGAACATGGGAGCGGATTATGCGGCGCGCTTCAATCCGATTTATCGGAAACTTTCGGAGAAACACGGAGTTCGACTCTATGCCTTCTTCCTCGACGGGGTTGCGCTCGATGCGGGGCTGAAGCTCGATGACGGCATGCATCCGAACGCGAGAGGTGTCGACGTCATGGTCGAGAAAATGGAAGCTGATGTCACAAATTTCATCGATACGATTTCTTCTGTGAAGAATTAGGGGCTTGCACGGCCATTGATTGCGTGATTCCGTGTAAGCACCTGCAAAAGATTCGGGGAGTGCTCGTTATGCCGAGACTGTTTACCGCCCTCGAAATTCCGCGCAATGCGGCAATGAGCCTTTCATTGCTGCGCGGTGGCCTCCCCGGAGCACGATGGATCGATGTGGAAAATTACCACATCACGCTACGCTTCATCGGTGATGTCGACGGCCGCACGGCCGATGAAATCGTTGAACGTCTCGACCGGATCGATCGGCCGGAATTTCAGTTCCGGCTCGAAGGCATCGGCTCGTTCGGTTCAAAGAAGCCGCATTCGGTCTGGGCAGGCGTTTCTCATTCGCCTGAAATGTACGCCCTGCAGGCCGAGATCGAACGGATCTGCCAGCGCATCGGCCTGCTGCCGGATCCGCGCAAATTCACGCCGCACGTGACGCTGGCACGGCTGAAATCCTCGCGGCTCGACGATGTCGTGCAATATCTGAGTGGGCGCGGCAACTTCCACACCGCGACCTTCACGGCGCCGCGTTTCGTGCTGCTTTCATCGCGTGAATCGGTCGGTGGCGGGCCCTATCTCACCGAGGAAGTGTTCCCGCTGCACGAAGTACGTCCGGCGACAAGCGTTTCCAGCAGGCTGCTGCAGCCGGTCAAGAGCCTGGTATAGAGCAGCTCGAAACCTTCCGGACCGCCATAATAGGGGTCGGCAATGTCCTCCCCCGTTCCCAGCGCGATATCGCCGAACAGCTGGATATTTGTCTCGGGAGGGGCGATCCTGTTGAGTTCCGCCACGTTGTCGCGGTCCATGGCGACGATCAGATCGACACTGACGAAATCAATCGAACGCATGCGCCGGGCACGTTGCCCTGCTATGTCGAGGCCATGATTGCGGGCAACAGCGATCGAACGGCGGTCGGGCGGTTCGCCTTCATGCCAGTCGCCGGTGCCGGCGGAATCGATCGTGAAGCGATCGGTCAGCCTTGCCTCGGCGACAAGGTGGGTAAAAATTCCCTCCGCAAGCGGAGAACGGCATATATTGCCCATACAAACGAAAAGGATGCTGATGTCTTTCATCGGTAACCTGCTGACAGATGAGAGGACCATGGCATGAAACAGGAAAGACTGGAACGGGCCGCGGCCGAGGCACGAATGGCCGAGCTTTCAGGCTGGGCGCTCAACGATGCGGCCTCTTCGATCTCGAAAACGTTCAAGTTTTCAAATTTCATCGAGGCCTTCGGTTTTATGACGCAGGCGGCGATTACGGCCGAGAAACTCAACCACCATCCCGAATGGTTCAACGTCTATTCCAGGGTGGATGTGACGCTGAACACGCATGATGCCGGCGGGCTGACGGAACTGGATTTCAAGCTCGCCAGGGCGATGGACAAGGTGGCAGCACGCGGTGCCGTTTGAAAACGAGCGCTGATTGAAAGCCCAAGCGCCATCACCATATGTTCGCATGGACGAAAGGATGTCAGGGATGGACGAGGTCAAATTCGGGGAAATCCTGCTGCCGGGCGACGAGGACACCCAGAACCGGCGGGAGGAAACCGTACGGCAGAAGTTCTGGCCGACCTTCCGCCGGGCTGTCCGGCAGATTCCGTTTTCGCGCGACGTCGTTGCTGGTTTCTACTGTGCGCTCGATCCGCAGACGCCGACCAAGGTGCGCGGCGTGCTGCTGGCAGCGCTGGCCTATTTCGTCATGCCGGTCGACATGATTCCGGATATTTTCGCCGTCATCGGCTTTTCTGACGACATCGCCGTGCTTTCCGCCGCCTTCGCCATGGTGCGCGGTCATATCCGGCCGAGCCATTACGACGCGGCGGACAGGGTCCTTGCCGACAGGCCCGCCGAAACGATGAAAACGATTTGAAGACCGCGGCTCGGTTCAGCCGAGTTCCCGCTCCAGCATCTTGCGAAGCTTTCCAAATGCAAGCCGGATACGTGTTTTCAGCGTGCCGAGCGGCAGCCCGAATGCGATTCGCCGAGGAAGAAAGCTGCACGCATCATGTCGCGCTGTTCTTCGGGCAGTTGTTCGACAGCGGCGCGTAGCTTGGCGTCGCGATCGCCATTGGCGATGATTTCATCGGCGCCGGTCTCGGCCGATGGCAGCAGGGTCGGGTCGGTTTCGTCGAAAGTGCGGGTGCTGGTGCGGCGCCGCAGATCGATGCGGCGGTTGCGGGCGATGCGAAAAAGCCAGGTCGACGGAGAAGATCGCGTGGCATCGTAGGGACAGGTCTTGTGCCAGAGCACGACCATGATCTCCTGGACCAGCTCTCCGGCGTCGCCTGAGGTCATCTTCTGGCGCGTCAACCACGTCTTCAGGCGCGGGGCGAAATAGTCGAACAAGATGGAAAGGCCTGCTGGTCGCGATCGTCTGCCACGGCCTTTGCGAGGGCAGCGAAACGCTGTCTTTCCGAGGCACCCATCTCGTCTCACCGGCCCCCTAGGACAAAAATTTCGTCCCGGATTTCCAAAGTCTTAATGAGGTACAGCGGATTTTTGAAAGGTCAAACTCTTGCCTGAATCTTTGTGTCTTAAGTTCAGCCGAACGGCCAGCCGTGCCCATCGGCGCACCGGCATCGCAGCCGATTTCGGCAAGGGGCAAAAGTGGTAGTCGAGCTGAAATGACACAGGCACATACAAATCGCAGCTATTGTTGACCATTTGGTAACCTGAATTAAGTCAAAATAAAGCAGATCGTGATTATGCGGCGCCCGCTATGATCGCTTCGGGCCTTGAATCGCAAGAACCGGCAGGAATCCATGTTTGTAAGAAGTATCGTATCCGCCCTCGCCCTCACCATGACAATGGCCGGAGTGGCGGCAGCGCAGCAGGCCGCGACCGCCGCCGCGCCGACCCGCATTCAGCAGTTCCAGGCCTGGGGGGCTTATTCCTACAAGTCGGGCAACAGCACCGTGTGCTACGTCCTGTCGGTCCCGACGGCAAAGCAGCCGGCAAGCGTCGACCACGGCGACAATTTCTTCATCGTTTCGCAGCGTCCGGGCCAGAACATCTCCTATGAGCCGCAGGCGATGATGGGCTATACGGTGAAGGAAAATTCGAAGATCAACGTCGTCATCGACAACAAGACCTTCGTCATGTTCACCAAGGACAAGGCCGGCTGGGTCGAGAATGCTGCCCAGGAGCCGGCCCTCGTCGCGGCGATGAAGACCGGCCATTCGATGACCGTGAATGCGGTTTCACGCAAAGGCACCGGCACGTCCTACAGCTATTCGCTCTCGGGCATCTCGGCAGCGCTCAAGCAGATCGAAAGCTGCAAGTAAGCGGCTTTTTGCTGAGAGAGTTCAAAAGGCCGGCCTTGCGCCGGCCTTTGTTATTTCCATCTATAGTGACGCGCAGCCAAAATGATGCTAAAGGCCGCGTAAACAGCGGACAGTTCGCGATATCAGTCGCCGTCTGCGATCAATTTCTGCCAATGTGCCGTCATGCGCCCGCAAGTCTTCCGGATCACACCGTGAAGTCAGCGGCTTGCGGAACGGTTACGTGTTTGAATTCGGGGTCAGAAGCCTATGTCCGTCATGGATGCGATCGTCGTCAACAAACCTCAGGCCGCGCGCCCGCCTTCCGGCGCCGAGAAGCCGTCGTTGATCGGGCTCTCCCGCGAGGAAATGGCGGCAGCGCTCCGGGAAAAGGGAGTACCCGAAAAGCAGATCAAGATGCGCGTCTCGCAGCTTTGGAACTGGATCTATGTGCGCGGCGTCTCTGATTTCGACCATATGACCAATGTCGCCAAGGATATGCGTGAAATGCTGAAGACGCATTTCACCATCGCGCGTCCGGAAATCGTCGAGGAGCAGGTCTCGAACGACGGCACGCGCAAATGGCTGCTGCGTTTTCCCGCGCGAGGCGCAGGACGCCCGGTCGAGATCGAGGCCGTCTACATTCCGGAAGAGGGCCGCGGCACGCTCTGCATCTCAAGCCAGGTCGGCTGCACGCTGACCTGTTCCTTCTGTCATACCGGGACACAGCGCCTGGTGCGCAACCTGACGGCGGAGGAAATTCTGTCGCAGTTGCTGCTCGCTCGCGACCGGCTCGGCGACTTTCCGGATCGTGAAGCGCCGCAGGGCACGATCGTGCCTGCCGAGGGCCGCAAGGTCAGCAATATCGTGATGATGGGCATGGGCGAGCCGCTCTATAATTTCGACAGCGTCAAGCAGGCGCTGCTGATCGCCACGGATGGCGACGGCCTGTCGCTGTCCAAGCGCCGCGTGACGCTTTCCACCTCCGGCGTCGTGCCGGAGATCTTCCGCACCGGCGAGGAGATCGGCGTCATGCTGGCGATCTCGCTGCATGCGGTGCGCGATGACCTGCGCGACATCCTCGTGCCGATCAACAAGAAATATCCGCTGAAGGAGCTGATCGACGCCTGCAAGGCCTATCCGGGCCTTTCCAATGCGCGGCGCATCACCTTCGAATATGTGATGCTGAAGGATGTCAACGACAGCCTCGAAGACGCGAAGGGTTTGATCAAGCTCCTGAAGGGCGTGCCGGCGAAGATCAACCTCATTCCGTTCAATCCCTGGCCCGGTACCAATTATCAGTGTTCGGATTGGGAGCAGATCGAGAAATTCGCCGATTTCATCAATTCGGCGGGTTACGCTTCGCCGATCCGCACGCCGCGCGGCCGCGACATTCTTGCCGCCTGCGGCCAGCTGAAGTCGGAATCCGAACGCATGCGCAAGACCGAGCGCCTGGCCTTCGAGGCGATGATGATCGCCAATCACGGCGCCGACGACTGATCAGCAAGTTTGATCCTCGCTACAATTCTCCTGCATTGATTTAAGCATGCGCCTTTCCTAATAGTGCCGCCAAAATCATTCAGGAGGACACCCATGCGCCCGATTCTGCTCGCTCTTGCCGCCACTTTGGCCCTTTCCCTGCCCGCAAAGGCCGACAACGTGACCGTCGCCGTCACCGCGATCGTCGAGCACCCGGCGCTGGATGCCGCGCGCAAGGGCGTTCTCGACGTGCTGACGGCCGCCGGCTACAAGGAAGGCGAGAACCTGAAATTCTTGTTCGAATCGGCGCAGGGCAATCCGGCCACCGCTGCCCAGATCGCCCGCCAATTCGCCGGCGACGAGCCCAACGTCATCGTGCCGATCTCCACGCCCTCGGCCCAGGCGGTCGTTTCCTCGACGCGTGACATTCCGGTCGTCTTCACCGCCGTCTCCGATCCGCTCGGCGCCCAGCTCGTCAAGAACATGAACAAGCCCGGCGGCAATGTGACCGGCCTTTCCGATATGTCGCCGGTCGCCGAGCACCTGGCGCTGATCAAGGAAATCGTGCCGAAGGTCAAAACCATCGGCTACCTCTACAACTCAGGTGAGGCGAACTCGGTTTCGCTGCTCGCCGTCTTGAAGGCCGAGGCCGAAAAGGCCGGCCTGACGGTCGTGGAATCGGCTGCCACCAAGTCTGCCGAGGTTCAGGGTGCGGCGCGCGCCCTCGTCGGCCGCGCCGACGCCATCTACGTTCCGACGGACAACACGATCATCTCCGCGCTCGAAGGCGCCGTTGCGGTTGCCGAAGAAAGCAAGCTGCCGCTCTTCACCGCCGACACGGATTCAGTATCGCGCGGCTCGATCGCCGCCCTCGGCTTCAACTATTACGATGTCGGCAAGCAGACGGGCGAAATCGTCGTGCGGGTGCTGAAGGGCGAAAACCCCGGCGATATCGCAGTCAAGACTGCCGCCGGCAGCGATCTGGTCGTCAACAAGGCGGCGGCCCAGAAGATGGGCGTCACCCTGCCCGAGAGCGTGCTTTCGCGCGCCAACAAGGTCATCGAATAACCGCTCATCGCTGCATCGACCCATTCACATTCAGCCGCTCCCGTTTGCGTGGGGGCGGCTGAAGTATTAAAAGGCTGCGGTTTCGCGACGGGCGGAACGGAAACAAAAGGGGCTGAAAGCCTTGAGCCAAATCGCATTCTGGGGGGCCGTCGAGCTCGGCCTGGTCTATTCCTTCGTCGCCCTCGGCGTCTATCTCGCCTTCCGCGTCCTCGACTTCCCGGACCTGACGGTGGATGGTTCCTTTCCGCTCGGTGCGGCGGTGACCGCGGTGCTGATTATTGCCGGCGCCAATGCCTGGCTCGCGGCGCTGATTGCGATGGCGGCGGGCGCGGCGGCCGGCATGGTGACGGCGCTGCTCAACGTGCGCTTCAAGATCCTTAACCTGCTCGCCTCGATCCTGACGATGATCGCCCTCTTTTCCGTCAATCTGCGGGTGATGGGAAGACCCAACGTCGCTCTCATCAATGCCGATACGATGATCAGCTCCTTCTTCGGTCATGGCCTGCGCGATTTCTACGTGCGACCGCTCTTTGTCGGCGTTCTGGTGATCGTCGCGCTGATCCTTGTCTGGCGCTTCCTCGAAAGCGATGCCGGGCTTGCGATGCGCGCGACCGGCGCCAATGCGCGCATGGCCCGCGCCCAGGGCGTAGACACCAGCCGGCAAATCTATCTCGGCATGGCGATTTCGAACGCGCTGGTGGCGTTCGGCGGCGCTTTGTTTGCCCAGACCAACGGCTTTGCCGACGTCACTTCGGGCGTCGGCACGATCGTCGTCGGGCTCGCGGCGGTCATCATCGGCGAGACGCTGCTCGGACGCCGCGGTCTGCTGATCGCGCTTGTCGGCTGCGTGCTCGGCTCGATCCTCTATCGCATCGCGATCCAGCTGGCGCTGTCGAGCGACGTGATCGGCCTGCAGGCCTCCGACCTCAATTTCGTGACGGCGGTGCTCGTGACCTTCGCGCTCATTCTTCCCCGTCTTCGCCGAGGTGCCGTGTCGTGATCAGCGTCAAAGACATCAAGGTCGTTTTCGGACGCGGCACGCCGCTGCAGAAGCAGGCGCTGAATGGCGTCAGCCTGACCATCGAGCAAGGCTCCTTCGTCACCGTCATCGGCTCCAACGGTGCCGGCAAATCGACGCTGCTCGGCGTGCTCGCCGGCGATGTCATCCCGAGCGAAGGACAGGTGCTGATCGGAAAGAGCGATGTGACGCGCAAATCGACGGCGGCGCGCGCCGGCCTGGTGGCACGCGTCTTCCAGGATCCGCTGACGGGCAGCTGCGGCTCGTTGTCGATCGAAGAAAATCTTGCTCTGGCTGCCCGGCGCGGCGAAAAGCGCGGGCTTGTGCCGGCGCTTGGCGGCAAACGTCGGGACTATTTCAAGGAGCGGATCGCCGAGCTCAATCTCGGGCTGGAGAACCGGCTGAAGGATCGCATGGATCTGCTCTCGGGCGGGCAGCGGCAGGCGGTGTCGCTCGTCATGGCGACACTTGCCGGCTCCGAAGTGCTGCTGCTCGACGAACATACGGCGGCCCTCGATCCCGGCATGGCCGAGTTCGTGATGAACCTCACGCAGAAGATCGTTGCCGAGCGCAAGCTGACGACGATGATGGTCACGCACTCCATGCGCCAGGCGCTTGATTACGGCCACCGCACGATCATGCTCCATGGTGGCGAGATCGTTCTCGACGTGGCGGGCGACAGCAGGAAGGACCTACAGGTCGAAGATCTGATCGCCATGTTCCGCAAGATGCGCGGCCAGACGCTCGATGACGATGCTTTGCTGATTGGCTGAACCAACAGCGTGCTGATCGGCTGAGCTGTCAGCGTGCGGATCGGCAAAGCCGACCGCGACCTATCGAGCCTGGGTGAGCAGGATTTTGGCGGCGAAGATCGAGAAGACGCCGGCGAAGGTGTAATCCATGCCGCGCAGAACCTTCTTGTTGTTCTGCAGCCAGGACGCCAGCCAGTCGGCGGCAAAGACGACAGCGGCATTGACGGGCATGCCGATCAGGATGAAACAAAAGCCGAGAAACAGCAGCTTCTGCGTGACGGCGGGATCGCCGGCGCTGACGAATTGCGGCAGGAAGGTCATGAAGAAGATGATGACTTTGGGGTTCAGGAGATTGACCCAGAAGCCGGATGAGACGTTGGCAAGCGCGGTGCCCTTCTGCGTCTCGACCTTGGCGACCGTCAGCTTCGAGCCGAAGCGGATCGCCTGCACTGCGAGCCAGAGCAGATAGCCGGCGCCGCCGGTCTTCAGGATCAGGAAAGCGGTCGGCGAAGCGGTGATCAGCGCCGAAATGCCGAAGGCGACCAGCATGGTGTGGACGACGATGCCGAGGCTGGTGCCGACGACGACGAAAAGGGCCGCCTTCTTGCCCTGGGCGAGTGAACGGCTGATCGACAGCGTCATATCGGGACCTGGGGTCGCCGCCAGCAGCAGCGTCGCGGCGGCAAAGGCGAGAAGGGTCGGCAGGTTCGGCAGGAAATCCATGGCACGCTCGGAAAGCTGGACAGTCAAGGTGACTACTTATCCAGCCTTCAGAAAATTACCAATCAAACCTTCTCATGCGCGTCGCACTAAACTTGATTCATGCGGCGCGCATTCGCTGTTTGTTTTGTGCATGTCGTTATCCCGGGACCGCTGCACGCTTCCGGGTGAAATGCAGTGGCACCGATTACTTCTCTTCGAGGAAGGCCTTGAACTTGTCGGCGTAATCCTTGTGCCAGCGCGACAGCGGCGGGCGGTTCTCGATGATATCGCCGGCGGCCCAGGTCATGCGGCGTTCATCGACCGCGCGGGTCACGTCGTTGTCGGGGCAGAGGATATAGAAATCGCCGCGTTCCAGGCTTTCGACCATGAAATCGACCGTCTGTTCCGGTGTCCAGGCGCCGGCTGGCTTTTCCGCCCGGTCGCCCTTGGTGAGGCCGGTGAAGACGAAGCCGGGGATCAGCAGATGCGCCGAGATCTTTGAACCCGCGGTGTTGCGCAGTTCGTGTTCGAGCGCCTCGGTAAAGACTTTCACGCCAGCCTTGGAGATGTTGTAGGCGGGGTTGCCCGGCGGCGTGGTGATGCCCTGCTTGGAGCCGGTATTGATGATCAGCCCGGGTTCGCCGTGGGACAGCATCTTCGGCCCGAAGACGCGCGTCCCGTTGACGACGCCCATCAGGTTCACGGCGAAGATATGGTCCCAATTCGCCTGTGCACTGAAGATCGAAGTTTCCGGGCCGATCCCGGCGTTGTTCATCAGCACGTGCACACGGCCGAAACGCTGGAGCACGGCGCGTTCGAGCGCCTCCAGGGAGTCGCGGCTGGCGACGTCGGTCTCAACTGCCATCACATCCTCTTCGCCGGCAATGGCCTTTAGCTCCTCGGCGGCGTTGGCCAGCCGATCACCGCCGAGATCGGCGATGACGACGCTCATGCCGCATCCGGCGAAATACTTCGCCGCCGCAAGTCCGATGCCGGAAGCGCCGCCGGTGATGACGGCAACATTGGACTTCTTGAAAATATCTTGAATATTCGTCACGGGGACAGCCCCTCCTCGAGCATTGTTCGCACGCAGCCGAATATGGGTGCCGCTTGCGCACTGTCAAACGCTATCGGCGCCTCAGCCATCGCACTTGCCCTTGCGTCACGCGCCAATCTCGCTAAAAGTGCCGCGACACCGGGTTTTCGCCGGCCTTTATGCAACGGACCTCATCATCATGGCATCATACAAAGACGTGAAGAAAGTCGTGCTCGCCTATTCCGGCGGCCTCGACACCTCGATCATCCTGAAGTGGCTGCAGACGGAACTCGGCGCCGAAGTCGTCACCTTCACCGCCGATCTCGGCCAGGGCGAGGAGCTGGAGCCGGCGCGCAAGAAGGCCGAAATGCTCGGCATCAAGGAGATCTATATCGAGGACGTCCGCGAGGAATTCGTGCGCGACTTCGTCTTTCCGATGTTCCGCGCCAATGCTGTCTACGAGGGCGTCTACCTGCTCGGCACCTCGATCGCCCGTCCGCTGATCTCAAAGCATCTGATCGATATCGCCCGCAAGACCGGCGCGGATGCGATCGCCCACGGCGCGACCGGCAAGGGCAACGACCAGGTTCGTTTCGAGCTCTCCGCCTATGCCCTGAACCCTAACATCAAGATCATTGCGCCGTGGCGCGATTGGTCCTTCAAGAGCCGCACCGACCTGCTCGAATTCGCAGAGAAGCATCAGATCCCGGTTGCAAAGGACAAGAAGGGCGAGGCTCCCTTCTCCGTCGACGCCAACCTGCTGCATTCCTCTTCCGAGGGCAAGGTTCTGGAAGACCCTGCTCAGGAGGCGCCGGAATATGTGCATATGCGCACGATCTCTCCGGAGGCCGCTCCCGACAAGGCGACGACAATCAAGGTCGGCTTCCGCAAGGGCGATGCCGTCTCGATCAATGGTGTCGAGATGTCGCCGGCGACGCTGCTGGCCACTCTCAACACCTATGGCCGCGACAACGGCATCGGCCGTCTCGATCTCGTCGAGAACCGTTTCGTCGGCATGAAGTCCCGCGGCGTCTACGAAACGCCCGGCGGCACCATCCTGCTCTCGGCGCACCGCGCCATCGAATCGATCACGCTCGACCGCGGCGCCGCCCATCTCAAGGACGAGATCATGCCGCGTTACGCCGAGCTGATCTATTACGGCTTCTGGTTCTCGCCGGAGCGCGAGATGCTGCAGGCGCTGATCGACAAGAGCCAGGAGCATGTTGAAGGCGAAGTGACGCTGAAACTCTACAAGGGCAATGTCATGGTCATCGGCCGCGAGAGCGAAAAGTCGCTCTATTCCGATAAGCTCGTCACTTTCGAGGACGACCAGGGCGCTTACGACCAGAAGGATGCAGCCGGCTTCATCAAGCTCAACGCGCTGCGCCTGCGCACGCTCGGCAAGCGCAATCTCGCGACGTAATCGCGAAATTCGTCTTCGGACGGACATCAGCCCGCCGGCATTGCCGCGCGGGCTTTTTTGTTGGATGCGCGGCAAGCGCGGCACGACCTGTCGAGGCGTTCAAGCTGACCGGATTGCGATTCGCTGTTCACGCGCCGTCGCCTGCGTGCGGGTCTTGCCGATACCCTCCGCGAACGGTCAATAGCACCAGTTGACATGGTCGTAAAATAGTGTCACTGTAAGTTACATTAAAACATCATGAGAGACATAATGTCCCAACAGGCTCCCACTCGAAAGTACAGTTCCCCCTTACGGGAATCGCAGGCCCAGGAAACACGGGAGCGCATCCTGCGCGCCACCTCAGACCTTCTCAACGGCAATGCGTTCGCGGACATTTCCATGGACGATGTTGCGCGGTCTGCCGGGGTCGAGAGGCGAACGGTGTTTCGGCATTTTGCAACGAAGGAAGCGCTGTTCGACGCCTTCTGGGTCTACATTAACCAGAGTATGAATGCGGCGGCCCTTCCAACGACCCTCGAGGAGCTTCTTCGCTCGCCCCTCGACGCCTTTCCGCAGTTCGACAAGAACGAAGGCATCATTCGCGCCAGCCTACATACGCCCACGGGTCACGCCATGCGGATGCGGACGGTCAAGGCACGGCGCATCGCGTTCCGGACGTGCCTCGAAGACGCCAATCTGGATGTAAATTCCAAGAGCGCCCGCAAGGTCGAGGCGCTCTTCCACCTTCTCTACAGCGCCAGCGCCTGGGAAACGCTTAAGGACTACGGCGGATTGACCGGGAAGGACGCGGGACAGGCCGCATCCTGGGCGATGCAGGCGCTGTTGAAGGCTGCCGAGACCGACGAGAACTGATCACACATGCTGGCGAGAGCCGGCTTAACGATGGAGACGATGATGGATCAAGCATTCAAGACACACGACACCGCGGACGCCCTTTGGGTCATTCGCGACAAGGTGCAGTTCATGGGCGAAGTGCCGGAGAAGGGTTTGTCCATCCTGGAGGTGACCGTGCCCCCCGGTTCAGGTACGCCGCCGCATAAGCACGAATCCGTGGAGATATTCCGGGTTCTGAGCGGCGAGATCACCTTCACGGTGTTCGACAGCGTACCTCCCTCACAAATGGTCGCACGGCCCGGCGACGTTCTCACCCTACGCTCCTTCCAGCCGCACAATTATGCCAATACCGGAAGCCTCCCCGCACAGATGATCGCCGTCGTGGAAGACTCGATGAGCCACTTCTTTCGCTACGTCGGCCAGAGCGAAGTCCCGCCAGATGGCCCCCCTTCGGCGGAGGAAATCGGCGCGGTATTGGCGGCGTGCCACAGGCACGGAATCGAAGTCCTGGGCACCTGATGGATGGTCGGGCGACGGCACATCCGTCGCCCTCCCAATCGACAACGACCCGTTGTGGAAGTGCCTCGCACGCGGCGGCGGGCTCGAACCCGGCCGACGCCAATCTGAAGGTGATGTCGACAGGCAGATTGCGATTAGAGCGGTTCAGCTTTTCACGGAAGCGCAGAACTGCTCTGACTTTTTTATGGCCATGTTATTGCCCTTGACGGATGCCTGCCATCGCTTAGTCTGCTGCGATCATTCTCCGGAGCATCCCCATGACGCACTCCCTGCTCTTCGGCGCCTTTCTGGCGGCGCTGTTCTATGTGCTCATTCCGGGACCCGCCTTCCTGCAACTGCTCGGCATCGGCGCCGGTCAGGGGCGCAAGGCCGGGGCCTTGTTCATGATGGGGCATCTGGTCGGGGATCTCATTTGGTCGTCGCTGGCGCTGATTGCGATCGTCGGGGCGAAGACGATCGGGACCTTCGTCTTCGATCTGCTCGGGCTCGCCTGCGGTTTCTACCTCGCCTGGATCGGTTGGGGCGCAGTCAACGCCAAACCGAAACCGGACGGGCAGGCGCTTGTTATGGTCGAGCGGCCGTTCCGGCGTGGCCTGATTTTCGGCGTCACCAACCCCAAGGGTTATCCAGTGGCGCTTGCTACCTTCACGGCGCTGGTCGCGGGCTCGGCCGGCGCGCTCGATTTCGAGGCGCTTCCGATGCTTCTCGTTGTGTCCTTCCTGGGTTTCGTGACAGCCGACGTCATTCTGATCGGCATCATCGGGGCGGGGGCGGTGCGCCGTTTCTATCGCGCGCATGAGCGGCTGATCGTGCGCTCGTCCGGCGTACTGTTCATGGGCTTTGCCGCCCAGGCGCTATGGCATGCAACGCCCGGCCTCATCGGCTGGCGCAAGGCTTGAAGCGCCTCATTTCATGCGAGGCGCATTCGCTCAGCCGTTCAGGAAAGTGACGATCGACTTTAGCGTCTGGACTTCATGAGGATCGCCGATCGACATGGCGACCTGCAGCTGATTCTTGTAATAATCGAGGAAATTGAAACTCGTGCCGTCGGTGACGCTGGAGAGATCGATGATATTGCCCAGTGGATCGATCGCATGCATCGGCAATGGTTCGGAGATCGCGGCGTAAGTGTTCTGATCGATCAGGCCGCTATCGAAGCTTTGGCGGGCGTAGTTGCGCAGCTCGCCAGGGCTGACGGCGGTGAAATCCGGCCCCTCGTCGAGATTATCTTCGAGCTGGAACGAAACCGGGGCCGGAGCCTTGGTCTCGATTTGAATATCGGCAGTCTTCGAATTTCTTGCGTTATTAGGGTTGTTTTTAAATAGCAAACTCTGAGAAGACCGCAGGGAAAAAATTTCCATGGCGCATGTCCCCTGGCAGGAAGATCATCGGGAAACTAGCGCCTGTGGGTGATTCGCGTCAATCGTTAACAAATAGTTAATTTCCAATTGTCAAATCTTGTGTCCCGGCTTTGGCTGACCTGCGTCAGATCGCCCGACGAGGCAAACGCCTAACGCGGCGACATACCAATTCTGTGGCGGCTCTCCTATATTGACCATCCGTTCGCATACCAAAAGGAATTCTCCGATGGCTTCTCCCCATGATTTCAATCCGGCGCTCGTCAACTGGGACGCTCTCCACGGTCTGCCACGTTTCGATGCCATCGATGATGGCGATTTTTCTGCCGCTTTCGACGCGGCGCTCGCCGCGCATGAACAGGAGATCGATGAGATTGCCGGAAATAGCGATGCGCCGACATTCGACAATACGGTGGTGGCGCTGGAGATCGCCGGCGATGCACTGTCGCGCGTTTCGGCGCTGTTCTGGAACAAGGCGGGCGCACATACCAACGAAGTCATCCAGGCGCTCGAGCGGGAGATTTCGCCGAAGATGTCACGGCACTATTCGAAGATCGGGATGAATGCCGCACTCTTTGCACGCATCGATACGCTTTGGGAGAACCGCGCGAGCCTCGGCCTGACGCTGGAGCAGACGCGGGTGCTGGAACGCCATTGGAAAGGCTTCGTCAAGTCCGGCGCAAAGCTCGAAAAGCCCGAGCAGGAGAAACTTGCGGCGATCAACGAAAAGCTCGCGGGTCTCGGCACGCAGTTCGGCCAGAACGTGCTGGCCGACGAGAAGGCCTGGGCGCTGATGCTATCCGAGGGTGCAGAGCTCGACGGGCTGCCGGAATTCCTGCGCGACGCGATGGCAGCGGCGGCGCGTGAACGCGGCGAGGAGGGCAAATATGCGGTAACGCTGTCGCGCTCGATCATCGAGCCGTTCCTGACCTTTTCGGAGCGCCGGGATCTGCGCGAACAGGCTTTCAAGGCATGGGTGGCGCGCGGCGCAAACGGCGGGGAGACGGACAATCGCGGCGTCATCAAGGAAACGCTGGCCCTGCGCCACGAGGTGGCGAAGCTGCTCGGCTACGGGAATTTCGCTGAGCTGAAGCTCGACAACACGATGGCCAAGACGGCCGATGCGGTGAACGACCTGCTGAGGGCCGTCTGGGCGCGGGCGGTGAAACGCGCCGGCGAGGAAGAGCTCGACATCGCGGCACTAATCGCCGAGGAGGGGCGGAACCATGAGGTGATGCCGTGGGACTGGCGCCACTACGCCGAAAAGATCCGGGCGCGGAAGTTCGATTTTTCCGAGGCCGAGCTCAAGCCCTACCTGCAGCTCGAAAAGATCATCGACGCCTGCTTCGACGTGGCTGGCCGGCTGTTCGGCATCCGCGCGGTCGAGAAGAAGGGTGTCGCGGCTTATCACCCCGACGTCAGAGTGTTCGAAATCAGGGATCGGGACGACAGACTGGTCGCCCTTTTCCTCGGCGATTATTTCGCCCGCAGCTCGAAACGCTCAGGCGCCTGGATGAGCTCGCTGCAATCGCAGCACAAGCTGCAACTGAAGAACGGCCGCCGGGGCGAATTGCCGATCATCTACAATGTCTGCAATTTCGCCAAACCCGCTGAAGGCAAGCCGGCGCTGCTGTCGCTCGACGATGCCCGCACGCTGTTTCATGAATTCGGCCATGCGCTTCACGGCATGCTTTCAAACGTCACCTATCCCTCGGTTTCCGGCACCGGCGTCTCGCGCGATTTCGTGGAGTTGCCCTCGCAGCTTTATGAGCACTGGCTGACTGTTCCAGCCATCCTCAAGGAATACGCCGTGCATTTCGAGACAGGCGAGCCGATGCCACAGGCGCTGCTCGACAAGGTGCTGGCGGCCCGCACCTTCAATGCCGGCTTCAATACCGTCGAATTCACCTCGTCGGCGCTTGTCGATATGGCGTTTCATACGCGCGAAGCGGTTGACGATCCGATGGCGGTGCAGGCGGAGGTGCTGGCCGAGATCGGCATGCCGAAGTCGATCGTCATGCGCCATGCCACACCGCACTTCCAGCACATCTTCTCCGGCGGTTATTCGGCCGGCTATTATTCCTACATGTGGTCGGAAGTTCTCGACGCCGATGCCTTTGCCGCCTTCGAGGAGACGGGAGACGCCTTCAACGGCGAGATGGCGCGCAAGCTCAAGGAGAATATCTATTCCACCGGCGGCTCAGTTGATCCCGAGGATGCCTATAAGGGCTTCCGCGGCAAGCTGCCGAGGCCGGATGCTATGCTGGTCAAAAAGGGACTCGCCACCTTCGAGGAATTGACAGGCAGCGACGCTTAAGACAGTTTGATGACAGAGAAGCGAGCGGCATGGCGGCAGCCATGCCGCAGCTTTCGCGCGCGACCCCCTTTCGCAATCGCGAAAAAACCGGTAAGAGCGCGCCAAACGTAAATGGCGCGTCCACTTGGCGTAGCGCCCCAGCCTCAGAGATTATGACATATGGCACTTCGCAACATCGCGATCATCGCGCACGTTGACCATGGCAAGACCACTCTCGTTGACGAGCTTCTGAAACAGTCCGGCTCCTTCCGCGAGAACCAGCGCGTCATGGAACGCGTGATGGATTCCAACGACATCGAAAAAGAGCGCGGCATCACCATTCTCGCCAAGGCGACTTCCATCGAATGGAAGGACACGCGCATCAACATCGTCGACACGCCCGGCCACGCAGATTTCGGCGGTGAAGTCGAGCGCATTCTGTCGATGGTGGACGGTGCGATCGTTCTCGTGGACGCTGCCGAGGGCCCGATGCCGCAGACCAAGTTCGTCGTCGGCAAGGCCCTCAAGGTCGGTCTGCGTCCGATCGTTGCGATCAACAAGATCGACCGTCCCGATGCGCGCGCCGATGAAGTGGTCAACGAGGTTTTCGACCTTTTCGCGGCGCTTGATGCGACCGACGAGCAGCTGGACTTCCCGATCCTTTACGGTTCCGGCCGCGCCGGCTGGATGAACTACGATCCGGCAGGCCCGAGCGACGAAGGTCTCGCGCCGCTGCTCGACCTCGTCGTGAAGCACGTGCCCGAGCCGAAGGTCGAAGAAGGTCCGTTCCGGATGATCGGCACCATCCTCGAGGCCAACAACTTCCTCGGTCGCATCATCACCGGCCGTATCGCCTCCGGCTCGATCAAGCCGAACCAGGCCGTCAAGGTTCTCGGTCAGGATGGCAAGCTCATCGAGCAGGGCCGCATTTCCAAGATTCTCGCCTTCCGCGGCATCGAGCGTCAGCCGATCGAAGAAGCGCATGCGGGCGATATCGTCGCCATCGCCGGCCTTTCCAAGGGCACCGTCGCCGACACCTTTTGCGATCCGTCCGTGACGGAAGCCCTGAAGGCACAGCCGATCGATCCGCCGACCGTCACCATGTCGTTCATCGTCAACGACTCACCGCTTGCCGGCACCGAAGGCGACAAGGTGACCTCTCGCGTCATCCGCGACCGCCTGTTCAAGGAAGCCGAAGGCAACGTTGCCCTGAAGATCGAGGAAAGCGCCGACAAGGACTCGTTCTTCGTCTCCGGCCGTGGCGAACTTCAGCTCGCCGTTCTGATCGAAAACATGCGCCGCGAAGGCTTCGAGCTTGCCGTTTCGCGTCCGCGCGTCGTCATGCACAAGGACGAGAGCGGCCAGCTTCTTGAGCCGATCGAGGAAGTTCTGATCGACGTCGACGAGGAGCATTCCGGCGTCGTTGTGCAGAAGATGTCGGAGCGCAAGGCCGAAATGGTCGAGCTTCGCCCGTCGGGCGGCAACCGCGTCCGTCTGGTTTTCTACGCGCCGACCCGCGGCCTGATCGGCTATCAGTCGGAACTGCTGACGGATACGCGCGGTACCGCGATCATGAACCGCCTGTTCCACAGCTACCAGCCCTACAAGGGTGAGATCGGCGGCCGCGTCAACGGCGTGCTGCTCGCCAACGAAGCCGGTGAAGCCGTTGCTTACGCGTTGTTCAACCTGGAAGACCGCGGGCCGATGATCATCGACGCCGGCGAAAAGGTCTATATGGGCATGATCATCGGCATTCACACCCGCGACAACGACCTCGAGGTCAACGTTCTGAAGGGCAAGAAGCTGACCAACATCCGCGCCGCCGGCAAGGACGAAGCTGTCAAGCTGACCCCGCCGATCCGCATGACTCTGGAGCGCGCGCTCTCCTGGATCCAGGAAGACGAACTGGTCGAGGTCACGCCGAAATCCATTCGCCTGCGCAAGATGTATCTCGACGCCAACGACCGCAAGCGGTTCGAAAAGACCAAGGCGGCTCTCTAAGAGCTCAGTCGTTACCGCTTTCAAACCCCGGCCTTCGAGCCGGGGTTTTTTATTGTGCGCTGCGCTGATTCCGACTTGTGACAATCGTTAAAAAAGCGTTAAATTTTATCCGTCGTCCACATATCAAGTCTGTGGGCAATCGATCACGATGCGCTCGCCGCATATGGTTAATTGCCTGCGGCAGGACCAGAGTAAACGTTATGAAGACGTTGTCGATCGATGTCCGGCGGGCCGAACCGCACGATGCCCGAGCCATTTCGGAAACGCACAGGCTCGCGTGGCAACATACCTATGCAGGCATCATTCCGCATCGCGCGCTGACGCAGATGATCGAGCGTCGCGGCGAGAACTGGTGGCGCAAGGCCACGCGCGGGCCTGCGACATTGCTGGTCCTTGATGTGGCAGGGACGGTCGCCGGTTATGCGACGCTCGGTCTCAACCGTGCCCGCGCCCTGCCGCAGGAAGGCGAAATCTACGAGCTTTATCTTCGCCCCGAATATCAGGGCATCGGTCTCGGCCACATGCTATTCGGCGAGGCGCGCCGGCTGTTGAAGTCGCTCGGGTGCAACGGCCTGGTCGTCTGGTGCCTCGAGGAAAACGAGGCCGCCAGCCGCTTCTACCGCCACCACGGCGGGACCGATTTCTGCGAAGGTATGGAAAATTTCGACCACAAGCAGTTGAAGAAGATCGGTTTCATCTGGAACTGATCGGCCTGCTCGGGCGTCGCACGCCTCTCTTCCAAAGTTTTTGCGGCATCACGCCGGTGTCATCACGCATCGGTGATCTGCCGTGTTGCGTTGCGAGATGAAACTGATTATCTGGCTTCGAGCAATTCAACCCCGCGGGAGTATCCTATGCGCATCGACGCCATTTCAATCGGTAACAATCCACCTGAAGACGTCAACGTTATCGTCGAGGTTCCTGTTGGCGGTCATCCGATCAAGTATGAAATGGACAAGGAGGCCGGCACGCTGGTCGTCGATCGTTTTCTCTATACGCCGATGACCTATCCGGGCAATTACGGTTTCGTACCGCACACCCTGTCTGAAGACGGCGACCCGATCGACGTGCTGATCGCCAGCACCCGGCCGCTGGTTCCGGGCTGCGTCATCAATGTGCGCCCGATCGGTGTCCTGAAGATGGAAGACAATTCCGGCAAGGACGAGAAGATCATTGCCGTGCCGTCGCCGAAGCTGACGCTGCGCTACGAGAAGGTGAAGGACTTTACCGATCTTCCGGAGATCACGCTGAAGCAGATCGAGCATTTCTTCGAGCACTACAAGGATCTGGAGCCCGGCAAGTGGGTGAAGATCTTCGGCTGGGGCGATTCCAAGGAAGCCGGCCAGCTCATCATCGAGGCCGTCGAGCGGGCCAAGAAGGCGAAGGGCTGAACCCTCAGCCTAATAACGCTTCGAGCTTTTTTACCAAATCCTCCGGGTCGCCCTCGATCCGGAGGATTTTTTTGCGCGCCGTCTCGCCGGAGACGAGGCTGACGCTGGATTTCGGAATGCGCAGCGACCGGGCGATCAGAAGGATCAGCGCCTTGTTGGCCTTGCCCTTCTCGGGCACCGATGTGACGCGTGCCTTCAGCAGGGTCTCGCCGTCGCTATCCGTTTCGATGCCATCGATCGCGTCACGTCCGCCATTCGGCGTCAGCCGAATGGCGAGGCGCAGATGATCGCCGGAAAATCTCCAGGGAGGGCTCAAGCGACCAGCGAGTAAATGAAGGGCTTGATCGGATTGTTGAGGATTGCCTGTATGAATACGATGATCAACAGCAGGATAATCGGCGAGATGTCGATGCCACCGAGATTGGGTAGAAACCGACGTATCGGCCGCAAAGCGGGCTCGGTCGCATTATAGAAGAACATGCCAAGCTGGTTTACGAACTGGTTGTGCGAATTGATTACGTTAAATGCGTACAGCCACGAGAAGACGGCGCTGAAAATGATCACCCACCAATAAATGTTCAAAGCCATATCGATGATTAGAAATATAGCTTGAAAAATCCCTGCCATTACCGTCTCCAGTCCGTTGTTGACAGATATGTAGACATTGGCGATTAAACGGGCAAGTGCCGTGTGGAAACGCAGGGCAAATCATGTTTAACGGGCGGCCTCACAGCCAATCCGGCGCCCGCTTCCTCGGACAAGGCCAATGTCATTTTCGCCCACCGGAGACCGTTTTGCCGCGTTTCGGCATCCGTCCTACACGCGCTTCTTCTTCGCGCGTTTCCTGCTTTCCTTCTCGCAGCAGATCGTCAGCGTCGCCGTCGGCTGGCAGATGTACGATCAGACCGGCAAGGCGATCTATCTCGGCCTGATCGGGCTGGTACAGTTCCTGCCGTCGCTGCTGCTCATTCTCGTCACCGGTTCGGTGGCCGATCGGCACAATCGCCGGGCCATCGCCGCTCTTTGCTCTCTTGTGAGTGCGCTTTGCACGCTGGCGCTGCTGATCATGACGGCGACGGAGACCTTCGCGCCCTGGCCGGTCTTTGCGGTTCTTTTGATCTTCGGCATCGAACGCGCTTTCATGTCGCCAGCGGTGCAGTCTCTCGCACCCAATCTCGTGCCCGAGCACGCCCTTTCCAATGCGATCGCCTGGAATTCATCGTCCTGGCAGCTGGCGGCGATCACCGGGCCTGTTATAGGCGGCCTGCTCTATGGCGTCAGTGCGACGACCGCTTATACGGTGGCGGTCATCTTTTCCGTCCTCGGCGCGGCTCTCCTCTTCATGATCCCGAAGCCGGAACAGAAGACGACAGGCGAGGCCAAGAGCTGGGCGATGATCCTCGGCGGCTTCAGCTTCATCCGCGCCGAAAAGGTGGTGCTCGGCGCGATCTCGCTCGATCTCTTCGCCGTTCTGCTCGGCGGTGCGACTGCACTGATGCCGATCTTCGCCCGCGATATTCTGACGCTCGGCCCCTGGGGACTCGGACTGCTGCGGGCAGCGCCAGGACTCGGCGCCATCGTCATGGCGATCTTCCTCGCCGCCTACCCGCTGAAACACCGCGCCGGTCCCTATATGTTCATCGGCGTTGCCCTGTTCGGTGTCGGCACCATCATCTTCGGCGCCTCGACCAATACTGAAATTTCGATCGCAGCACTGGCGCTGATGGGCGCGGCCGACATGGTGTCGGTCTATGTGCGCGAGAGCCTGATCGCGCTCTGGACGCCGGACCAACTCCGCGGCCGGGTCAATGCGGTCAACATGGTCTTCGTCGGCGCTTCCAACGAACTTGGGGAGTTCAGGGCGGGCACGATGGCATCGGTCTTCGGCGCGGTGCCGGCAGTGATCATCGGCGGGATCGGAACTCTGGCGGTTGCGGCGATCTGGGCTTCCAGTTTCCCGAAGCTGCGCAGGATCGACACGCTCGACGCACCCGCCTGACCGCTAAGCGGGATTATGCGTGCAGAGTAATAGACGGTGTCGCCTTCGCCGTCTTTCCCTCGAAGACGAGATCGAGGAATTCTGTCAGCCAGGCTCTCAGCGGCGCGTCGAACAGCATGCGGCCCTCAAGGTGTTCGCGGCCCTGCTGGGCGTTCGGCAGAATGAAGCGATGCGCACCGTGCACGACCCAGCGATGCATCATCACCCGGGTGAGCTCGGCATGGAACTGCAGGCCCCAGGCGTTGCCGTCGTAGCGGAAGGCCTGGTTCGGGTAGGCATCGCCTTCGGCGAGCAGGTCGGCGCCGTGTGGCAGCTCGAAGCCTTCGCGGTGAAAATGATAGACCATCTTCGGCCAGTGCATCAGCAGGCGGCCCTTCTCGGTCGGGTGCAGCGGGTACCAGCCGATCTCCGTCGAGCCGTCGGCATTCGGCTGCACCTTGCCGCCGAGATGACGCACCAGCATTTGGGCACCGAGGCAGATACCGAGAAAAGGGCGCTTTTCCCGTAGCGGGACCTCGATCCAGTCGATCTCCTTCTTGACAAAGTCATCCGGATCGTTGGCGCTCATCGGTCCGCCGAAGACGACGGCGCCGGCATGGTCTGCGAGCGTCGTCGGAAGCGGATCACCGAGGACCGGGCGACGGATATCGAGGCAGTAGCCTTTTTCGACCAGCAATTGTCCGACACGTCCGGCACTGGATCGCTCCTGATGCAGGACGATAAGGATCGGGCGCCGGTCCCGGCTCGGGTTTTGCTCAGTCGGCATCGTCTTGCGCAACCTGGATATCCGTTACCCTGGCGGCCGCCTCCTGCCGCTTTTGAATGCGTTCGCGTGAGGAGACCCCGAGCAGATCGGCGATACGCCAGATGACATGATCTTCCATCTCGCTGCGCTCGCCGTCGGCATAAACGATGTCCCAGAGAATGCCGATCAGCTCCAGACGTTGCTCGGTATCGAGATGGCGTTTCAGATCGGCGGTGAAGCGATAATAGTCGACGGCGGAGCTTTCGGCTTCGAGGCCGGCGGCCATCAAAGCATCGAGCTGCTTGCTGTCGAGCGAATACTGCTCCTTCAAGAGCTTGCGCAGCCGCTTCTTTTCACTGGCCTTGATCTGGCCGTCGGCTTCCATGACCTGCATGCAGAGTGCTGCCACCGCGATGCGCGGGTCATCGGGGGCAAAGCCTTTCTTCGGACGATCGGCGGTGAGATTCTGGAAGAATGCCTGAAAGCGTTCGAACATGCGGGTTTCGTTCCGTGTCAGAAAAGGCGAAGCCGTGTCTTGGGTTCCGGTTCCGTCCTGGGATCGCGAACGCCGGGATCATCCGGCAGCCCGCCGAAAAAGGGCTTTGCTTCGTTCGGTGCTGGCGCTTTGCCGCTGGCGGCGGCTTCAACGGGTTTCGGCTTTGCCGGCGCCGGGCGCACAGCCTCTGCGATCGTTGCGGCGCGTTCCAGCTCAATAATGCGGTGATCGTTGACCGGGCTTTCCGGTTTGACGTCACGCAGCGGCGGCAGGGTCTTCAGAGCAGTTTCTATGGAAGCGGGTGCAGAACCGTCTTCGAGCGGCCCCTCGATCTGACCGAAGGGCGCTTTCCATTCGAAGGCGTCCAAACGGCCGGTGACCGGCGACACCGGCAGCCATTTGTCGGAGACGAAACCATCCGCAACCCAGGCAGGATCGCGCGGGGCTTTCAGCGCCTGCGCCAGCCAGTGGCGCACGCGGCCCTGGTCGCCGGTCTCGGCCTCCTCGATGTCGGCCAGGAGCAGGAAGGCCGCTTCACGCGGCTCAATGCGCGCAGCCGCTTCCGCCTTGGCGCGCGCCTTGGCAAATTCCTGCGCGTCGAGCGCCGCCTTAGCGACGACAAGGAGAGATTCGACATTGTTCGGGCGCATCGCTTCCAGCCGTTCGGCGCGCTTCAGCCGGTCGAGTGTGGAATCGCCGCTGCGGGCTCTGACATAGGTCTGGCCGATCTCGGGATGAGGCGCCGATTTCCATACTTGTTCGAGGATCGAAGCGGCCTTGCGCAGACCGCCTTCGCGGAACAGTGCCTTTGCGGCAATGAGAGCGGCCGGAACGAAATCGGCGGCGAGCTTCAGCGCCTGCAGGGCGTCGTCGCGGGCGCCGGCCGGGTTGCCTTCCAGCTTCTCGGTGGCGCGTGCCGTCAGCAGCACGGCGTGCAGGCGGTTGGCCTCGGGTTTGTCAACGACGCGGGCGGCCTTCTGCTGCTCGAGCAGTCGGATCGCATCGTCCCAGCGGCCGGCTTGGCTGCGATATTCGAGGGTCGCCTGGGCGGCCCAGGGCAGATAGGGGGCGTTGTCGGCGGCCTTTTCGGCATATTGGCGGGCGGCCTCGTTGGCTCCGAGGCGGCGGGCTTCGAGATAGAGGCCGCGCAGGCCAAGTTCGCGCGTTTCCGGGTCGTTGGCCATGGCTTCGAACTTGGCGCGCGCCTCATCATGGCGGCCTTCGATCAGTGCCGCCTGAGCCTCGAGCAGATTGATCAGCGGCTCCTGATCGGCGCGGATGAGGCCACGCGAACGAGCCGCCATCTTGCGGGCGAGCAATGCATTGCCGGCGCCCGCGGCGATCAGGCCGGTCGACAGCGCCTGATAGCCGCGATCGCGCTTGCGGGCGCGGAAATAGCGTGTCACCGAATGCGGCGAAGTCCAGATCAACCGGGCGAACCACCAGGCGATCATCACGGCGGCGATAAGGGCGATGATCGCGCTGACGGCGACGATCAGTTTCGTCTGGTAGATCTGGCCCTCCCAGATCAGCGAGATGTCCCCGGGACGGTCGGCGAACCAGGAGAAGCCGTAGGCAAGAAGCAGGACGAGCAAGGCGAAGATAACAAGCCTGGTCATGGTCTCACCCTTCCTTGCCGGCGCCGCTGACCGCCTTCGACAGCGCCCCGCCAACCAGCTCCTCGACACGGATGCGCGCCTCCAGAGACTGCTTGAAGGCGGCGGACGCCTGTTTGCCGGGGGGCGGTAGAGCATTCCATTCGGCGGAGGCGCCGGGCAGATCGCCGTTCTTCACCTTGTCCTCCATGCGGGCGGCGATCGCTTCGACGCTCTCACCTTCGATATTGCCGACGGGTCGGACCGTCACCAGCGATTTTGCACTCGCCATCAGCCGATCCGACCAGCTCTGGTTCGGACCCGGCTGATTGATCGATTCGATTATGGCGGTTGCAACGTCGGGAACCTGACGCATCAGGTCGGCGCGTGAGGGAACGCCGGTCTCGGCAAAGCCACGCAAGTCGGCGACAGCAGGATCGTCAGGTGCGACGCCGGCGAACGTGTCCAGCTCGGCCAGGAACGGCCCGCCGCGATCGATCGCCGCCTTCAGGGCGGCGGCCGCGATGGCTCGCGCGACGGCAACATCCTCGCGCGGCTCATTGAGTTTCTTTTCGGCCTCGGCGAGGCGCTTGGCGATATCGGCGTCGCTGCTCGTCTGTTGGACGGAGGACTGGGCAAGCATCGAGCGCAGCTGGTCGACCTGACTGCTGAGCTCTGCAACCTTCTGGTTGAGCGCCTCGACATTTGCAGGATCTGCCGATGGCGCCGCTGCGGTGTTCTTCGCAGCCGTTTCCAGCGCGGCAATCCGCGTCTCGAACGCGCCGTCACCCGTGTTTACGGGATTGGCGGCAAGGTTGGCGACGGTCTGTTTCAAGCCTTCGATCTCACCGGAGAGATCGGCGATCTCGGACGAGGTCTGCGGGGCGGAGGAACCCGGGAGGTAACCGGCATATTGAATGACGCCCGCTCCAAGCAGCGCCACGAGGCCGCCGAAAATGCCGGCGGCGATAAGACCGGATGTGCCGGCGCCCCGCGGCGCGGGCTGTTCGGCAGAGGGCGTGAAGGAAGGTTCGGCGACCGCCGGCGTCTCCTCCTCCGGCTCCGATTCGGGCCTGCTTTCGGGTTCAGGCTGCGACGCCGCTTCGGTTTCGGGCGGCGGCCCGAGATCCGCAGAGGGGCTGTCGACGTTGCCGGAATCATTGTTCACCGGCTTTTCGGTATCGGCTTCGGAGGCGAAATCCTGTGCATCGAGGTCGATCGTGACCGGCTCATCGGCGCTCTTCGAATGGCGTGGCGGGTTTCCCGATACCATGAGGTCCTCTTTATCCTGCATTGCAACGAAACTAGACAGTGATGCCAATTAAGGGAAGAGGTTAGATCAAATTTGGGCCGTGGAGCCTTCAAAGCAGCGACAAAAGACTTTGCTCATCCGGCATGGAAGAAATCGCCACGGTTTTTTTCAGGGACATCGGAATGGCCTGTGCTACCGCTTCGCTCAGGCAGAGAAGGCGGGTTTCGCGGTGTTCCGACAGGGCTGATCGCAGCTCCGCCAGGTGAAAAAAATCTTCCACCGCCTGCCGGGAATAGAAGAGAACGGCGTTAGGGCGGCCGCCGGAAAAGAGAGCTTCGATCTCAATCGGGCTCGGAACAACCGGCGTCATGCGATAGCATTCGGCGACGGAAAAACGGATGCCGCGTTCGAGCATTCCTTGTTCAAAAGTTTCGGCGCGCGGTATCCCGGCAAGATAGAGCAAACCATTCACCCCTTGCGCCGCGACGAGCTCGGCGAGATCGCGTCCGTTGCCAGAGGAAGAGGCGACCGATCGGAAGCCGAGGCTTTCCGCGGCGTGCGCCGTCGCGTCTCCGACCGCGAAAAGCGGGCGGGCCAGATGCGGGTGGAGCTGATCGCCGAGGGCGGAAACGACCCTGACCGCCTCGGCGCTGGTCACAGCGATTGCACCGCTGCTGGCCGTAAGCGCGCTTGCGGCTGCGGCCCTGTCGTGCACCGGCCGACGCAGCGGCAGCAGCAGCGGCTCGTGGCCCATGTCGCGCAGACGTTGTGCTGTTCTTATCGCCGAATGCGCGGGGCGGGTGACGAGCACACGCATGGCCGCTTCAGTGCCAGTCGTCGAAGAACGCGCTGCCGGCTCTAGCGCGCACATCCTGGCCGGCGCGGGTGCCGAGTGCGGCCGCGTCGCGGCGGTGGCCGTCGGTGGTCACCGCATGCTGGCTGCGGCCGTCGGGCGTGATGATCAGGCCGGAGAATCGAATGAGATCGCCCTCGCAAACGGCATAGCCGCCGATCGGCGTGCGGCAGGAGCCGTCGAGAGCAGCGAGGAAGGCGCGTTCGCAGGAGACGGTGTCGAAGGTCGCGGCATCGTTGACCGCCGCCAAGAGGTCATCGATTTTTGTGTCGCCGACGCGGCTTTCGATGCAGATCGCCCCCTGCGCCGGCGCCGGTGGGAAGCTATCGGGGTCGAGGATATCGGTGATCACCTCGACCTTGCCGAGTCGTTTGAGGCCGGCTAGCGCCAGCAAGGTTGCATCCGCTTGCCCCTCTTCGAGCTTGCGCAGGCGGGTTTCGACGAGACCGCGGAAGGTGATGACGTTGATGTCGGGCCGCATGCGGCGGATCAGCGCCTGGCGGCGCAGCGACGCAGAGCCGACGGTGGCGCCATGCGGCAGGTCGATCAGTCTGGGTGCGGTGCGGCCGACGACGGCGTCGCGGATATCCTCGCGCGGCAGATAGGCAGAGAGGTGAAGGCCGTCCGGCAGGTGCGTCGGCATGTCCTTGGCGGAGTGCACGGCGAAATCCAGCTCGCCCGACACAAGCTTCTGTTCGAGCTCTTCGGTGAAGAGGCCCTTGCCGCCGATCTCGGCCAGCGATCGGTCGGTGATGCGGTCGCCCTTGGTGGTCAGCACGACGATTTCGAACATCTCTTCAGGCAGATGATGCGCCGCCATCAGCCTGTCGCGGGCCTCATGCGCCTGGGCAAGCGCCAGCGGGCTGCCCCGCGTGCCGATCCGGAAAGGTTTTGTTTGCATCCGCTCTGTTCCGTTGTTACCGGAATTCTCGTAAACGGGTTTCCGTTCCATCGCAATCAACGAACAGGCCAATGGTTCCCTTTCTGCGCATCCTCGGCATCGAAACAAGCTGCGACGAGACCGCCGCCGCCGTCGTCGAGCGTGATGCGGAGGGGCATTGCAACGTCCTGTCGGACGTCGTGCTTTCCCAGCTCGACGAGCACAGCGCCTATGGCGGCGTGGTGCCGGAGATCGCCGCGCGCGCCCATGTCGAGGCGTTGGACGAACTGATCGAACAGGCGCTGAAACGCGCCAATGTGTCGCTTGATGATGTCGACGCCATCGCCGCCACCTCAGGCCCGGGTCTGATCGGCGGATTGCTTGTCGGATTGATGACCGGCAAGGCGATCGCCAAGGCCGCCGGCAAACCGCTCTATGCTGTCAACCATCTCGAGGGCCATGCGCTGACGGCGCGGCTGACCGACGGGCTCTCCTTTCCCTATCTGGTGCTGCTCGTCTCCGGCGGCCATACCCAGCTGATCCTCGTGCGTGGCGTCGGACAGTATGAACGTTGGGGCACGACGATCGACGATGCACTCGGCGAAGCTTTCGACAAGACGGCAAAACTGCTCGGCCTGCCCTATCCCGGCGGTCCGGCGGTGGAGCGGATGGCGCGCGACGGCAATGCCGATCGTTTCGATTTTCCGCGCCCGCTCGTCGGCGAGGCGCGGCTCGACTTCTCGTTTTCCGGCCTGAAGACGGCGGTGCGGCAGGCGGCGCAAGAGATCGCGCCGCTCAGCGATCAGGATGTGGCTGATATCTGCGCTTCGTTCCAGAAGGCGATTTCGCGCACGCTGAAGGACCGCATCGGCCGCGGCCTGCAACGGTTCAAGACGGAGTTCCCGACCAGCGGCGAGAAGCCGGCGCTGGTCGTTGCCGGCGGCGTCGCTGCCAATCTCGAGCTGCGCGGCACGCTCCAGGCGCTCTGCGACAAGAACGGTTTCCGCTTCATTGCGCCGCCGCTCAGCCTTTGCACCGACAATGCGGTGATGATCGCCTGGGCGGGGCTCGAGCGCATGGCGACCGGTGTAGCGCCTGATACACTCGACGTGCAGCCGCGTTCGCGCTGGCCGCTCGATGCCAATGCCGAAACGCTGATCGGCTTTGGAAAGAGAGGAGCCAAGGCATGAGTGAAAAGATCGCCGTCATCGGATCGGGCGCATTCGGCACGGCGCTTGCCGCTGTGATCGCCCTTGCCGGCCGCAGCGCCGTGACGCTCGTCGGGCGCGATCCGTCCCTGATCGAGGATCTGAAAGAAGAACGGCTGCATGATGCTGTGCTGCCCGGCATCCCGCTGCCCGAAGCCCTGGAATTTTCCGCCGAGGCGGATGCGATCACCGGGGCGTCCATCGTGCTTTTTGCGATGCCGTCGCAGGCGCAGGCGGACGCGGCGCGGCAATATGGTCCCTACCTGTCAAAGGATGCCGTTGTCGTCACCTGCGCCAAGGGCATTGAGCGGACGACGGGCAATCTTTTGACCGATATGCTCGAGCGGGAACTGCCGGACCATCCGGTGGCGGTTCTCTCCGGCCCGGGATTTGCCGCCGATATCGCCAAAGGGCTGCCGACGGCGATGGCGATTGCGGCTAATGACATGGAGACGGCCGAGCGGCTCGCTCAGGCGATCTCCGGACGGACCTTCCGGCTCTATGCCTCCACCGACCGCGTTGGCGTGCAGCTCGGCGGCGCGCTCAAAAATGTGCTGGCAATCGCCTGCGGCATCGTCGAAGGCCGCGGCATCGGCGAATCCGCCCGCGCTGCGTTGATTGCGCGCGGTCTCGCGGAAATGTCGCGCTTCGTCGTCGCCAAAGGCGGGCAGGCCGATACGGTGCGCGGACTTTCCGGTCTCGGCGATCTGGTGCTGACGGCAACGAGTCATCAATCGCGAAACCTGCGTTTCGGCATTGCGCTCGGGCGCGGCGAAAAGACCGATCCCACCCACGGCGCCCTGGTGGAGGGTGCGTTTGCCGCTTCCGTCGCCTCCCGGCTTGCCGCGGGGCTTGCGATCAGCATGCCGATCACGGATGCCGTTTCTGCCATCATCGACGGCCGGCTCGACATATCAGACGCCATCGAGCAGTTGATGACGCGTCCAATCACCACCGAATAGGAGAATAGACATGCTTTTCGCCCTGCTCTGCAAGGACAAGCCGGGACATCTGAACGTTCGCATGGAGACGCGGCCGACGCATCTTGCCTATCTCGACAAACTCAATGCCGAAGGCAAGCTCTCTATGGCCGGCCCTTTTCTTGACGACGAAGGCAAGGCCTGCGGCAGTCTGGTGCTTGTCAAGGCGGAGACAGCGCAAGAGGCAAAGGCGCTCGCCGATGCCGACCCTTACGCCATGGCCGGTTTGTTCGAAAGCGTCGATATCAAGCCCTTCAACTGGGTCTTCAACAAGCCGGAGGCGTGAGCATGGCGCATTGGCTCTATAAATCCGAACCTGGCTCCTGGTCCTGGGAGCAGCAGAAGGCCGCCGGTGAAAAAGGCACGGAATGGACCGGCGTGCGCAACTATCTGGCGCGCAACAACATGCGGGCGATGCAGATCGGCGACAAAGGGTTCTTCTACCATTCCAATGACGGGCTGGAGATCGTCGGCATCGTCGAAGTCGCAGCGCTGTCGCATCCCGACTCCAGCGCTAAGGGCGATCCGAAGTGGGATTGCGTCGATATCCGCGCCGTCATGGACATGCCGAAGCCGGTAACGCTGAAGGACATCAAGGCGAATGCGAAACTCGCCAAAATGTCGCTCGTCACCTCCATGCGCCTTTCCGTGCAGCCGGTGACTGATGACGAATGGGCCGAAGTCTGCCACATGGGCGGCCTCGACAATCCGCCGCGCTGAAGACCATTGAAGACCGACCCGGAAACCTTCATTCGCGCCAATACGAGTCTGCTGCCGCCGCCGCATGTGCCGGAGATTTCGCTCTTTCTGGCGAACGAGGCGCATGAACTCTGGCTGAAAACGGAAGAGGAGCTGGAAGCCATCGGCCTGCCGCCGCCCTTCTGGGCTTTTGCCTGGGCGGGCGGGCAGGGGCTGGCGCGCTACATCCTCGATCATCCGGACATGGTGCGGGGCAAACGCGTGCTGGATTTTGCCAGCGGCTCCGGCCTTGTCGGCATTGCGGCGGCCATGGCCGGCGCCGGGGAGGTGATGGCTGCCGATATCGACCCCTGGGCAAAGACGGCAATCCGGCTGAATTCAGAGGCCAATCATGTTGCGCTCGGATTTACCGGCGCCGATCTGGTCGGTGCGAGTGTTGAGGCGGACATCGTGCTAGCCGGCGATGTCTTCTACGATCGCACATTCGCCGATGCGCTCGTCCCCTGGTTCGCGCGGCTGGCGGCCGAGGGCAGGCCGGTACTGGTCGGCGATCCCGGGCGCAGCTACCTTCCGCGGGACCGGCTGGAATTCTGCGCTGTCTATCAGGTGGCGGTGACGCGGGCGCTAGAGGATAGCGACATCAAGAAGACGACCGTATGGCGCTTCGCGCCCGGCTGATACGGAACTCTAACGCGCGTCGCGATGCGCCATGCGGTTAAGGCCGGATGACGCAGACATTGGCTTCATAGGAGCAGGGATCGTCCTGGATGGCGACGTCGATGACCTTTGCCTTCGGCGCCAGCGTCTCAGGCCGGGCTGCAGGATAGTAGCCGTAGCCGTTGCCACCGACATAGGTCCCGCCGTCGGTCTCGTAGACATAGGAAGACCCGGCATAGGTGCCGCCGCCGTATCCGCCCGCTGTCTGGGGCAGGAGGACGACGAGACTACCGCGGGTGACGCGATTGGCTGTCGGCGGCGAAAACCGTTCCAGCATCGGCATCCGCTTTCTGCCGTATCGATAGCCATAAGTGCTGTCGAAACGAATGCCGCGATCGCGCCAACTCAGCCTTTCGCCGAGATAAAGTCCATCGTGAAAGACACGGCGATGGGGAAAGCGACGATCGTCGCGGTGCTCGCCCGCCATGGCGGGAAGTGCGGCCAGCGCGGCAAGGGTAAGCAAGGTAGCTCTCGACAGACTGCGAAACATCGACGCCGGCCTCCGGAATTGCAATCGTTAACAAATCGTTAACGCCAGATTGCGCCAAAAGCTGCAGCTTGTCCATGCGCGCCTGAGAAGTGGCCGAAATATTGAGCGGAAAAGACCAGTTTCGTTAGTCCGCAAACTTCGCGGGTAACCCGAATCGATTAAATTAGAAGCAGACAGCGATTGTGCTTGTCGTATGGCTTTCCGGTGATTAAACGTGCGCAATTGATGCAACGCACACAGAGAATTTTGTCATTCGTGTGGTTGACTGAGCATGCTCCGAAATCCGGGAGCGCAGAGAAGCCGCCGCGAGGTTCTGATGGCGAACGTGACAAATAACCGGCCCCTGTCGCCGCATTTGCAAGTCTATAAACTTATTCCCACCATGGTCATGTCGATCGTCCACCGCATCACCGGTGGCGCGCTCTACGTCGGTACGCTGCTGGTCGCCTGGTGGCTGATCGCAGCGGCAAGCGGCCAGAGCTCTTACGACTGGGCCAACTGGGTGCTCGGCAGCCTTCTCGGCAAGCTCGTGCTGCTCGGCTATACCTGGGCACTGCTGCACCACATGCTCGGCGGTTTCCGCCATCTCATGTGGGACCTCGGCTACGGCTTCGAGAAGGAAGTCTCGACCAAGCTCGCCATCGCCAACGTCATCGGCTCGCTCTGTCTGACCGTGCTGGTCTGGGCGATCGGCTTTCTCATTCGCTTCTGAAGGTCCTCTCATGGATATGCGCACCCCCCTCGGCAAGGTTCGCGGGCTCGGCTCCGCCAAGGAAGGCACAAGCCATTTCTGGCGTCAGCGGCTGACCGCGGTCTCCAATATTCCGTTGATCCTGTTCTTCGTCATCTTCATGATCACCTATGCCGGCGCGCCCTATGCGGATGTTGTTCGCGCCCTGTCGAACCCCTTTGTCGCCGTCGTCATGGGATTGATGGTGATATCGGGCGTCATCCATATGAAGCTCGGCATGCAGGTCATCATCGAGGATTATGTGCATGGCGAATTCGGAAAGATCGCTCTGCTGATGCTGAACACGTTCTTTGCGATCGTGGTCGCCAGCCTCTGTCTCTTCGCCATTTTGAAAATTGCATTCGTAGGATAAGCTCGACATGGCACCGACTTCACCAGCCCAGAATGGCAAGGCCTACAAATATGTCGACCACTCCTATGACGTGATCGTCGTTGGCGCCGGCGGTGCGGGTTTGCGCGCGACGCTCGGCATGGCCGAGCAGGGATTCCGTACCGCCTGCATCACCAAGGTTTTCCCGACCCGCTCGCACACCGTAGCGGCGCAGGGCGGCATCGCCGCCTCGCTGCGCAACATGACGCCGGATAGCTGGCAGTGGCATCTCTACGACACCGTCAAGGGTTCGGACTGGCTCGGCGACGTCGACGCCATGCAGTATCTGACCATGGAAGCGCCGAAGGCCGTCTATGAGCTCGAGCATTACGGCGTGCCGTTCTCGCGTAACGAGGAGGGCAAGATCTATCAGCGCCCCTTCGGCGGCCACATGCAGAATTACGGCGAGGGCCCGCCGGTGCAGCGCACCTGCGCCGTCGCCGACCGTACCGGCCACGCCATCCTGCATACGCTCTACGGCCAGTCGCTGCGCAACAATGCCGAATTCTTCATCGAATATTTTGCGCTCGACCTGATCATGTCCGAAGACGGCAGCCGCTGCACCGGTGTCGTCGCCTGGTGTCTCGATGACGGCACGATCCATCGCTTCGCCGCCAAGATGGTGGTGCTGGCGACCGGCGGCTACGGCCGTGCCTATTTCTCGGCAACGTCTGCCCATACCTGCACCGGCGACGGCGGCGGCATGGTGGCACGCGCCGGCCTGCCACTGCAGGACATGGAATTCGTGCAGTTCCACCCAACCGGTATCTACGGATCGGGCTGTCTGATCACCGAAGGCGCGCGCGGCGAAGGCGGTTACCTCGTCAACTCCGAGGGCGAACGCTTCATGGAGCGTTATGCGCCTTCGGCCAAGGATCTTGCCTCGCGCGACGTCGTTTCGCGCTGCATGACGCTGGAGATCCGCGAAGGCCGTGGCGTCGGCAAGAACAAGGACCACATCTTCCTGCATCTCGACCATCTCGATCCGGCCGTTCTGCATGAGCGCCTGCCGGGCATTTCCGAGAGCGCCAAGATCTTCGCCGGCGTCGACGTCACACGCGAGCCGATCCCGGTTCTGCCGACCGTTCATTACAATATGGGCGGCATCCCCACCAACTATTGGGGCGAAGTGCTGAACGCCGATGGCGCCAATCCGGAGCGGATCATTCCCGGCCTGATGGCTGTGGGCGAAGCAGGCTGCGCTTCGGTGCACGGCGCCAATCGCCTCGGTTCCAACTCGCTGATCGACCTCGTGGTCTTCGGCCGCGCCGCCGCAATCCGCGCCGGCGAGGTCATCGACCGGGCGGCGCCGATCCCGCATCTCAACGTAGCCGCCTGCGACAAGATCATGGACCGCTTCGACGGCCTGCGCCACGCCAGCGGCGGCACGCCGACGGCTGTGCTGCGCGAGAAGATGCAGCGCGCCATGCAGGAAGACGCGGCGGTGTTCCGCACCCAGGAATCGCTGGAATCGGGTTGCCGGCGTATTTCGGCGATCTGGGGCGAAATGAAGGACATCAAGGTCACCGACCGGTCGATGGTCTGGAACTCCGATCTCGTGGAAACACTCGAGCTGCAGAACCTGATGGCCAACGCCATCACGACGATCTACGGCGCCGAGGCCCGCAAGGAGAGCCGCGGTTCGCACGCTCGCGAGGATTATACCGAAGGCGCATTCGCCGGCCGCGACGATGTCAACTGGCGCAAGCATACGCTCGCCTGGGTGAACGATGCAGGCGAGGTGAAACTCGACTATAGGCCTGTTCACACCGAGCTGATCGCCGAAGGCATCGATCCGCACAAGATCGAGCCGAAGGCGCGCGTCTACTGATCTCAAGAGGAACCTCGCATGGTTGAACTCGCTCTCCCCAAGAACTCCCAGATGCGCGAAGGCAAGGTCTGGCCGAAGCCGGCCGGTGCAACAAACACGCGCGAATTCCGCGTCTATCGCTGGAGCCCGGATGATGGTCAGAACCCGTCGATCGACACTTTCTACATCGATGTCGACGATTGCGGCCCGATGGTTCTCGACGGCCTGCTCTACATCAAGAACAAGATCGATCCGACGCTGACGCTGCGCCGTTCCTGTCGCGAGGGCATCTGCGGCTCCTGCGCGATGAACATCGACGGTACCAACACGCTTGCCTGCACCAAGGGCCTCGACGATATTACGGGCGCGGTGAAGATCTATCCGCTGCCGCATCTACCCGTCGTCAAGGATCTGGTGCCCGATCTCAGCAACTTCTACGCCCAGCATCGCTCGATCGAGCCGTGGCTGAAGACGGTGTCGCCGACGCCGGCCAAGGAATGGAAGCAGAGCCATGAGGACCGGCAGAAGCTCGACGGTCTTTATGAATGCATTCTCTGCGCCTGTTGCTCGACCTCCTGTCCGAGCTACTGGTGGAATGGCGACCGTTATCTCGGTCCGGCCGTTCTGCTGCAGGCCTATCGCTGGCTGATCGACTCCAGAGACGAGGCGACCGGCGAGCGTCTCGATAACCTCGAGGATCCGTTCCGTCTTTACCGCTGCCACACGATCATGAACTGTGCGCAGACCTGCCCGAAGGGCCTCAACCCAGCCAAAGCAATCGCCGAAATCAAGAAGATGATGGTCGAGCGCCGGGTCTGATCGGTATGCATCCCACTGGCGGATTGGACGGCTTCGATCCCGGAGCCGTCACGGAGATCAGGTCGCGGCTCGCCTCCGTGCGCGAGCAGGGCATTCGCATCGGTCTGGCGGTCGAAAGCGGCAGCCGCGCTTGGGGCTTTCCGTCTCCCGACAGCGATTATGATTGCCGCTTTATCTATATCCGTCCTGTCGAACATCATATCGCGCTTGTTTCGGCACGCGACGTCATCGAGTTTCCGATCGTCGGCGATATCGATACGGGCGGCTGGGATCTGCGCAAGGCGCTCCGGCTCGCTTTGAAGGGGAACGCAGTAGTGGTCGAATGGCTGAAATCGCCGATCGTCTATGAGGAGGAAGCGGGCTTTCGCTTGCGCCTCGGCGCGCTGCTCGATCTGATCATGGTGCCGGAGAAGGTTGCCGCACATTATGTCGGGCTCATGCGGCAACATTTTCAAGGCCACGGCGAAGAGACGATCAGACTGAAGAAGCTGCTTTACGCCGTGCGTCCGGCCATCGCGCTCGAATGGATGCGGCAGAGTTCGTTTCGCGCGCTGCCACCGATGAATATGCTGGAATGCCTCGGGGCGATCTCCATTGCGCCGGAAGTCCGGGCGGCGATTCTCGATCTCGTGCATGTTAAGAAGCAGACCCGTGAGATGGGGGAAGGTCTGCCGCCGGAGCCGGTGCGGTTATTCCTGCGGAGCTCATTCGAGCACCATTCCGAGACATTGCGGGAGTTTGGCAGAAATCCTGCCAGAGATGAGGGTGCGCAACACCTTGCTGACAAATTCTATGTGCAGGAAGTTTTGCAGCAGGGCAGTTGAACTGTATCGTTTTTCGGTTAGGTGTTGTCACGGGCAATTTCTGCAACCCGACTTGATTAACCAAAGCGAATTACGATAATCGGACTTGTCTCACGCCCGTTCTTTGCGGCGATAGCCGAATTCAGGAGTATGATGATGCAGTTGCGATATGCGATGACAGGTCTGGTGGTGGCTCTCGCGCTAGCCGGTTGTCAGCGTACGGCATATGATTACAGCTCCAACTCGAACGCCGCACCGGCGCCGTTGACGGCGCAGCCTGTGCCCTCCGTCCAGGGCGGCCAGCTTCCGCCGCCGACCGGCAGCTCGCAGTTTCCGGCCGCGCCGACGGCGACGGCACCGATGCCTGGGGCGCAGTCCGGCGCCATGGCAGCGAATGCGCTCGACGTCACCAAGGAATCCATGGTCGGAAGCTGGCGCGTCAACGGCAGCTGCGACATGTTCCTGACGCTCACCAATCTCGGCAGCGGGTCGCGTGGCGGGACGCGCGGCTGCGTCGGCGAGCTGACGGCGATGGGCTCCTGGGAGGTCGCCGGCAAGCAGGTGCTGCTCAAGGATCGTTCGGGCAACCAGATCGGCAGCGTCTACAAGACGGCCGACAATCGCTTCCAGGGCCAGACGAATACAGGTCAGCAGATCAGCCTCAGCCGGTAAACCAACCGCGCGGTAAACGATCCGGCGGTGCGCCGCTGATGACCGACAGGCGGACGTGCCCTCATGCAGCCAATGCCAGATTATACGCTCAGCGTTTGCGAACAGCTTAAATCGCTGACGCTTGCCGGTACATTGCAGGTCGATTCCGCCCAAATGGAGGTGGCCAAAAGCCTGGATCGGGTGCTTGCCGGGCTGAAGCAGTTGCGGCCGGCGGCCAAAGCGAGCGCGCTCGGTTGGCTGTTTGCCAAGAAGAAAAAAGCCGCCGACGGCATTAAGGGGCTCTATATTCACGGCAGCGTCGGACGCGGCAAGACCATGCTGATGGACATGTTCTTTGCCATGGCGCCGTGCAGGAAGAAGCGCCGGGCGCATTTCCATGAATTCATGGCGGATGTGCACAACCGTATCGCGGCACACCGGCTGAAGCTCAAGAACGGCGAGACGAAGCAGGCCGATCCGATGCCGCCGGTCGCCGCAGCCCTCTACGATGAAGCGGAACTGCTCTGCTTCGATGAATTCACCGTCACCGACATTGCCGACGCGATGATCCTGTCGCGGTTGTTTTCCGAACTCTTCGCGCGGGGATGCGTGCTGGTGGCGACCTCGAATGTCGAACCGGACAATCTCTACAAGGATGGGCTCAATCGCGGCCTGTTCCTGCCCTTCCTCGCTCTGCTCAAGCAGCATGTCGATGTCGTCACACTGGATTCGCCGACCGACTACCGGATGGAGAAGCTGAACAGCCAACCGGTCTATCTCGTGCCGATCAACGAACATAATGACATGGCGATGGAGGCATCCTGGACACAGGCGCTGCATGGGCGCAAGGCGCAGCCGCTCGATATTCCGATGAAGGGGCGCTCCATCCACGTGCCGCTTGCCGCCGACCGGATGGCGCGCTTCTCTTTCGCCGATCTCTGCGACAAGCCGCTCGGAGCCGCCGACTTCCTGGCCATTGCCGAACGCTTCGACACCGTGTTCCTCGATCACGTTCCCCTGCTCGGGCCGGAGAAGCGGAACCAGATCAAGCGTTTCATCATTCTGGTCGATACGCTCTACGATCATGCCGTGCGGCTATACATATCCGCGGCGGCGTTGCCGGAGGACTTACTCATCAACCGTCGGGGCACCGAGAGCTTTGAATTCGATCGCACGGCATCGCGCCTGTTCGAGATGCGGAGCGCGGAATACCTTGCACTGCACCATGAGAAACGCGCCGCTGAATAACAGCATTGCGACAAAATATCTTACGTTTACGTAAGAATTTTGGCATCTAAACGATTGAAAACGCTGCATCAAAATTAATGGATTGCCATTTTTAGCCTTTGGGTCTATGCGATTGCGTCATTGAGCGGCCTTGCAGCGTCGTTCGACGAATTTGATCGCAAAGGAAACAGCGAAATGGCGCGTAACAAGATCGCACTCATTGGTTCTGGCATGATTGGTGGTACACTGGCGCATCTCGCCGGCCTGAAGGAACTGGGCGACATCGTCCTCTTCGACATCGCCGACGGCATCCCCCAGGGCAAGGGCCTCGACATCGCACAGTCCTCGCCGGTCGAAGGCTTCGACGCCAATCTGACCGGCGCCAGCGACTATTCGGCGATCGAAGGCGCCGACGTCTGCATCGTCACCGCCGGCGTCCCGCGCAAGCCGGGCATGAGCCGCGACGATCTTCTCGGCATCAACCTCAAGGTCATGGAGCAGGTCGGCGCCGGCATCAAGAAGTATGCCCCGAACGCCTTCGTGATCTGCATCACCAACCCGCTCGATGCCATGGTCTGGGCGCTGCAGAAGTTTTCCGGCCTTCCGGCCAACAAGGTCGTGGGCATGGCAGGTGTTCTCGACTCCTCGCGCTTCCGCCTCTTCCTCGCCAAGGAATTCAACGTCTCCGTTCAGGACGTCACGGCCTTCGTTCTCGGCGGCCACGGCGACACGATGGTGCCGCTCGCCCGCTACTCGACGGTCGGCGGCATTCCGCTCACCGACCTCGTCACCATGGGCTGGGTCACCAAGGAGCGCCTCGAAGAGATCATCCAGCGCACTCGTGACGGTGGCGCCGAGATCGTCGGCCTGCTGAAGACCGGATCAGCCTATTATGCGCCGGCTGCCTCGGCGATCGAAATGGCCGAATCCTATCTCAAAGACAAGAAGCGCGTCCTGCCTTGCGCGGCCCATCTGACCGGCCAATACGGCGTCAAGGACATGTATGTCGGCGTTCCCACCGTCATCGGCGCCGGCGGCGTCGAGCGCGTCATCGAGATCGACCTCAACAAGACTGAGAAGGAGGCCTTCGACAAGTCGGTGGCCGCTGTCGCCGGTCTGTGCGAAGCTTGCATCAACATCGCGCCTGCCCTGAAGTAATCGGCGCTGAAGTAATCGAAACAGGGATAGACCCATGAACATTCATGAATATCAGGCCAAGGCTCTGCTGAAGGGCTATGGCGCGCCGGTTGCCGAGGGTGTGGCAATTCTCAAGGTTGAAGAAGCCGAGGCGGCCGCCAAGTCGCTTCCAGGCCCGCTTTACGTGGTCAAGAGCCAGATCCATGCGGGCGGCCGCGGCAAGGGCAAGTTCAAGGAGCTGTCGCCGGAAGCCAAGGGAGGCGTACGTCTCGCCAAGTCGATCGAAGACGTCGTTGCCAATGTCAAGGAGATGCTCGGCAACACGCTGGTGACTGCGCAGACCGGCGAAGCCGGCAAGCAGGTCAACCGTCTCTACATCGAAGACGGCGCCGACATCGAACGCGAACTCTACTGCTCGCTGCTGGTCGACCGTTCGGTCGGTAAGGTCGCCTTCGTCGTCTCCACCGAAGGCGGCATGGACATCGAGGCCGTCGCGCACGATACGCCCGAAAAGATCCAGACGATCGCCATCGATCCGGAAGCCGGCGTGACGACTGCCGACGTCGCCAAGATATCCGCCGCTCTCAAGCTCGAAGGTGCTGCCGCAGAAGACGCCAAGTCGCTCTTCCCGCTGCTCTACAAGGCCTTCAACGAGAAGGACATGTCCCTTCTCGAAATCAATCCGCTGATCGTCATGAAGAATGGCCATCTGCGCGTTCTTGACGCCAAGATGTCCTTCGACGGGAACGCGCTCTTCCGTCACGACGACGTCCGGGCGCTGCGCGACGAGACCGAAGAAGACGCCAAGGAAATCGAGGCTTCCAAGTGGGACCTCGCTTACGTCGCGCTCGACGGCAATATCGGCTGCATGGTCAACGGCGCGGGCCTCGCCATGGCAACGATGGATATCATCAAGCTGTACGGCAAGGAGCCGGCCAACTTCTGCGACGTCGGTGGCGGCGCCGGCAAGGAGAAAGTCGCTGCGGCCTTCAAGATCATCACCGCAGACCCGAAGGTCGAGGGCATTCTCGTCAACATCTTCGGCGGTATCATGAAGTGCGACGTCATCGCTGAAGGCGTCATTGCCGCGGTCAAGGAAGTCGGTCTCAAGGTTCCGCTCGTCGTGCGCCTTGAAGGCACCAATGTCGAGCTCGGCAAGAAGATCCTGAACGAGTCGGGTCTCGCGATCACGGCGGCTGACGACTTGGACGATGCGGCCAAGAAGATCGTCGCGGCGATCAACGGCTAATTTTGAGGGATCGGAAAGAATGTCTATTCTCGTCAATAAAGACACCAAGGTCCTCGTTCAGGGTCTGACCGGCAAGACCGGCACGTTCCACACCGAACAGGCGCTCGCTTATTACGGCACCCAGATGGTCGGCGGCATCCACCCGAAGAAGGGTGGTGAAACCTGGACCGGCGCAAAGGGCGAAAGCCTGCCGATCTTCGCGACCGTTGCCGAGGGCAAGGAAAAGACCGGCGCCGATGCGACCGTCATCTATGTTCCGCCGGCGGGCGCTGCCGATGCGATCATCGAAGCGATCGACGCCGAGATACCGTTCATCACCTGCATCACCGAAGGCATTCCGGTCATGGACATGGTGCGCGTGAAGGCTCGCCTCGACCGCTCCAAGTCGCGCCTGCTTGGGCCGAACTGCCCGGGCATCCTGACGCCGGAAGAATGCAAGATCGGCATCATGCCGGGCTCGATCTTCCGCAAGGGTTCGGTCGGGATCGTGTCCCGCTCGGGCACGCTGACCTATGAAGCCGTCTTCCAGACCTCCAACGAAGGTCTCGGCCAGACGACGGCCGTCGGCATCGGCGGCGACCCGGTCAAGGGCACCGAGTTCATCGATGTGCTCGAGATGTTCCTCGCCGACGAAGCCACGACTTCGATCATCATGATCGGCGAAATCGGCGGCTCCGCTGAAGAAGACGCAGCCCAGTTCCTCAAGGACGAGGCCAAGAAGGGCCGCAAGAAGCCGATGGCCGGCTTCATCGCAGGCCGTACGGCACCGAAGGGCCGCACCATGGGCCATGCCGGCGCCGTGGTATCCGGCGGCAAGGGCGACGCTGAATCGAAGATCGCGGCGATGGAATCGGCTGGCATCAAGGTGTCTCCGTCTCCGGCCCGCCTCGGCAAGACGCTGGTGGAAGTCCTGAAGGGCTGAAGCCGCCTATAGACCGGGCGGAGGAACGGCATCTGCGCCTTCGCCCGGCTTGCATACGAGAGCAGCAGATGCGCCGCGGACAGGCGGCGATCGGAATGCGGCAGCCGGCGATCGATCCGGCAAAATCATCAAAGTCAGGAGGCGGACGGAAGCGTTCGCATATCACCATGGCACGGCAAGAAGCCAACGAGCAGTTTCAGATCACCTCGTTTCTGGATGGCGCCAACGCGGCCTATATCGAGCAACTCTATGCGCGCTACGAAGAGGATCCGGCGTCGGTCGACGATCAATGGCGCGCCTTCTTCAAGGCGCTGGAAGACGATCCTGCCGATGTGAAAAAGGCGGCAAAGGGAGCTTCCTGGCGTAGAAAGAACTGGCCTCTGGCAGCCGGCGGCGATCTGGTGTCGGCTCTCGACGGCGACTGGGGCATCGTCGAGAAGGTGATCGAGACGAAGGTGAAGGCCAAGGCCGCAGCCGAGGGCAAGCCTGCCGACAGCACCGACGTGCTGCAGGCGACGCGCGATTCCGTCCGCGCCATCATGATGATCCGCGCCTACCGCATGCGCGGCCACCTGCACGCCAAGCTTGACCCGCTCGGAATCGCCGCCACCGTCGATGATTATCGCGAGCTGTCGCCGGAAAATTATGGCTTCACATCAGCCGATTACGACCGCAAGATCTTCATCGACAACGTGCTCGGCCTGGAATACGCGACCATCCGCGAAATGATCGAGATCCTCGAGCGCACCTACTGCTCGACACTCGGCGTCGAATTCATGCATATCTCCAACCCGGAAGAGAAGGCGTGGATCCAGGAGCGCATCGAAGGCCCGGACAAGGGCGTGGCCTTCACGCCTGAGGGCAAGAAGGCGATCCTTTCGAAACTCGTCGAAGCCGAAGGCTACGAACAGTTCCTCGACGTCAAGTTCAAGGGCACCAAGCGCTTCGGCCTCGATGGCGGCGAATCGCTGATCCCGGCTCTGGAGCAGATCCTGAAGCGCGGCGGTCATCTCGGCCTGAAGGAAGCCGTGTTCGGCATGGCCCATCGCGGCCGCCTTAACGTGCTCTCGCAGGTCATGGGCAAGCCGCACCGCGCCATCTTCCACGAATTCAAGGGCGGTTCCTACGCACCCGATGAAGTCGAAGGCTCGGGCGATGTCAAGTACCATCTCGGTGCATCCTCCGACCGCGAATTCGACGGCAACAAGGTACACGTGTCGCTGACGGCGAACCCATCGCATCTCGAAATCGTCGATCCCGTGGTGATGGGCAAGGCTCGCGCCAAGCAGGACATGAGCGCTACGGTGTGGGAGGGCGACATCATTCCGCTTTCCGAACGCGCCAAGGTTCTGCCGCTGCTGATCCATGGCGATGCGGCCTTCGCCGGCCAGGGCGTCATTGCCGAAATCCTCGGTCTTTCCGGTCTGCGCGGCCACCGTGTTGCCGGCACCATGCACGTCATCATCAACAACCAGATCGGCTTCACCACCAATCCGGCCTTCTCGCGCTCGTCGCCTTATCCGTCCGACGTCGCCAAGATGATCGAAGCACCGATCCTGCACGTCAACGGCGACGATCCGGAAGCGGTCGTCTACGCAGCCAAGATCGCGACCGAATTCCGCATGAAGTTCCACAAGCCTGTGGTACTCGACATGTTCTGCTATCGCCGCTACGGCCACAATGAAGGCGACGAGCCGTCCTTCACGCAGCCGAAGATGTACAAGGTGATCCGCGGCCACAAGACCGTGCTGCAGCTCTATGCGGCCCGCCTCGTCGCCGAGGGACTGGTTACCGAAGGCGAAGTCGAGAAGATGAAGGCCGACTGGCGCGCGCATCTCGAGCAGGAGTTCGACGCCGGCCAGCACTACAAGCCGAATAAGGCCGACTGGCTGGATGGCGAGTGGTCGGGCCTGCGCACGGCCGACAATGCCGACGAACAGCGCCGCGGCAAGACCGCGGTGCCGATGAAGACGCTGAAGGAGATCGGCCGCAAGCTCTCGGAAATCCCGGCAGGCTTCAATGCGCACCGCACGATCCAGCGTTTCATGGAAAACCGGGCCAACATGATCGCCACGGGCGAGGGCCTCGACTGGGCGATGGCCGAAGCGCTCGCCTTTGGCGCGCTCTGCCTGGAAGGCCACAAGATCCGTCTGTCCGGTCAGGATTGCGAACGCGGCACCTTCTCGCAGCGTCACTCTGTTCTCTACGATCAGGAGACCGAGGAACGCTACATTCCGCTCGCCAATCTTTCGCCGACGCAGGCCCGCTACGAAGTCATCAATTCGATGCTTTCGGAAGAGGCCGTGCTCGGCTTCGAATACGGCTACTCGCTCGCCCGCCCGAATGCGCTGACGCTCTGGGAAGCGCAGTTCGGCGATTTCGCCAACGGCGCGCAGGTGGTCTTCGACCAGTTCATCTCCTCGGGCGAACGCAAGTGGCTGCGCATGTCCGGCCTCGTGTGCCTGTTGCCGCACGGCTATGAAGGTCAGGGTCCGGAGCACTCCTCGGCTCGCCTGGAACGCTTCCTGCAGCTCTGCGCGGAAGACAACATGCAGGTCGCCAATGTCACGACGCCGGCGAACTATTTCCACATCCTGCGCCGGCAGCTGAAGCGCGACTTCCGCAAGCCGCTGATCCTGATGACGCCGAAGTCGCTGCTGCGCCACAAGCGAGCGGTCTCGACACTTGCCGAACTGGCCGGTGAATCCGCCTTCCACCGCCTGCTGTGGGATGATGCCGAGGTGATCAAGGACGGCCCGATCAAGCTGCAGAAGGACAACAAGATCCGCCGCGTCGTCATGTGCTCCGGCAAGGTCTATTACGATCTTCTCGAAGAGCGTGAAAAACGCGGCATCGACGACATCTATCTCCTGCGCGTCGAGCAGCTCTATCCGTTCCCGGCAAAGGCGCTGATCAACGAGCTGTCGCGCTTCCGCAATGCCGAGATGGTCTGGTGCCAGGAAGAGCCGAAGAACATGGGCGCATGGTCGTTCATCGACCCGTTCCTCGAATGGGTGCTCGCCCATATCGATGCGAAATACCAGCGCGTCCGCTATACCGGCCGTCCGGCCGCCGCCTCGCCGGCGACGGGCCTGATGTCGAAGCATCTGTCGCAGCTCGCCGCATTCCTCGAGGATGCATTGGGCGGCTAAATCAAGGGGGGCGCAATGGCTTACTTCTTTCTGAGACTGCTGCCGCCTCGCCCCACTTTTCCGCACGACGGGACGGGGGAGGAAATGGCGGCGATGAAACGCCACGTCGAATATTGGCATCGGCAGGCCCTTGCGGGATCGGCAATTGTCGTCGGTCCCGTGTTCGAGGGTCAAGGCGCCTTCGGCATGGCAGTCGTCGAAGTCGAGGATCAGGCGGCGGCACAAGCGCTTGCCGACGGCGATCCCATCATCGCTTCCGGTCTCGGTTTCCGTTTCGATATCCTGCCGATGCCCTCGATCATTTTGCGGCCGCCCGCCGTCTGAAACGCATAAACGAAAACACACGAAATCAGGATTTGAACAATGGCCACAGAAATCCGCGTTCCAACTCTCGGTGAATCCGTCAGCGAGGCAACCGTCGGCACCTGGTTCAAGAAGGTCGGCGACGCCATCAAGGCCGACGAGCCGATTCTGGAGCTTGAAACCGACAAGGTGACCATCGAAGTTCCCGCGCCCGTCTCCGGCACGCTTTCGGAAATCGTCGCTGCCGCCGGCGAGACCGTCGGCCTCGGTGCGTTGCTCGGCCAGATCTCCGCAGGTGCCGGCGCCGCCGCCGCGCCGACTGCTGCCGCACCGGCCGCCGCTCCCGCCCAGCCAGCCCCGGCTGCCGCGGCCCAGCCAGCTGCTGCTGCCGCTGCATCGTCGTCGAGTGCTTCCGTCTCCACCATGCCGCCGGCACCGGCGGCTGCGAAGATGCTGGCCGAAAGCAATCTTTCCGCCGATCAGGTCGACGGCAGCGGCAAACGCGGCCAGGTGCTGAAGGGCGATGTCATCGCCGCCGTCGCCAAGGGCATTTCCGCTCCGGCGGCCGTACCGGCAGCGGCGCCGGTTGCAGCGCGTGGCCCGTCGACGGTCGAGGATGCCTCACGCGAAGAGCGCGTGAAGATGACGCGCCTGCGCCAGACGATCGCCAAGCGCCTCAAGGACGCGCAGAACACCGCCGCCATGCTGACCACCTATAACGAGGTGGACATGAAGGCAGTCATGGACCTGCGCAACAAGTACAAGGACATTTTCGAGAAGAAGCACGGCGTCAAGCTCGGCTTCATGGGCTTCTTCACCAAGGCGGTGACGCATGCCCTGAAGGAACTGCCGGCAGTCAATGCCGAGATCGACGGCACCGACATCATCTACAAGAACTACTGCCATGTCGGCATGGCCGTCGGCACCGACAAGGGCCTCGTCGTTCCTGTTATCCGCGACGCCGACCAGATGTCGATCGCCGAAATCGAGAAGGAACTCGGCCGCCTTGCCAAGGCGGCCCGTGATGGCTCGCTTGCTATGGCCGACATGCAGGGCGGCACCTTCACCATCACCAATGGCGGCGTCTACGGTTCTCTGATGTCTTCGCCGATCCTCAACGCGCCGCAGTCCGGCATTCTCGGCATGCACAAGATCCAGGAGCGGCCGGTTGCAATCGGCGGCCAGGTGGTCATCCGTCCGATGATGTATCTGGCGCTGTCCTACGATCACCGTATCGTCGACGGCAAGGAAGCGGTCACCTTCCTCGTGCGTGTCAAGGAGAGCCTCGAAGATCCGGAACGTCTGGTTCTCGATCTCTAAGGAGCATTTCGATGCGGAACCGGGTCATGCGAGCGGCGCGCCTTCTTCTTTGCGCTGCCGTCGCGCATGCGCCGGTCTCCGCGTCGGCTGCCGGCTGGGATGTCGGCAAGGCCAGCAGCAATTTCGAGTTGGTGGCGCTTGATGATGCCGAACTCTCCAGCCGGTCGATCGACGTGGTCCATATGGGCGATGTCGAGCTGACGTCGGGGCGCATTGTCGCTGCCGATCCGCTTGCTCAGCCGGATCGTCCGGCGCTGGCAAGAACGGTTGCGCCGGGCGACTATCCGGTGACGCTCTACCGGGCCTTCGGGCGCGTCGCGGCGGCCAGCATGCGGTTTGCCGAGGGCAAGCCCGATCATTGGGAGCTAGCTGTCCTTCCCGGGCAGGACCCGGCGATGCTGAAGGATGACGAGATCTTCGGCTATCCCGTCGATGCTAGCATCGGCTGCTACATGGATGCCGATACGCTGGCGCTGATCGATGAGCGTGAAGCGCAGGTCCAGGCGCAGAAGCCGGGCGTCGACATCAACTATTATGATGACGTGCTGGCTTCGGACCTCGATGCCAACAAGAACCACTATGCGCTGCACCGGCCGATTGCCGGCAAAAAGGGCAACGTCGCTGTGTTCTGGAGCGGCTGGGGCGACGGTGTCTATCCTGTCCTCTGGGGCCTCGACAAGGACGGTCGTCCATTGGTGCTGTTGACGGATTTTGGTGTGATCGAGAATGCCGATGGACGGCGAGAGGCGATGGTGCAATGAGCGGGTCGATCGGGATCATGGCAGGGCGGAAAGGCGTGGCTGCAATTGCAGCCGCCGCGGTTTTCACCACTCCGGTTGCCGCGTTCGCCGCCGACTGCAAACAGGAGCACGCCGCTTACGTCGACCGTGACGGCGCCTATGAACTGCGTTTTATACCGCTGAATTCTCCCTCGGCTGCCGCCAGCAACCAGTTCAAGGTCAATGCGCTCGAGACATCCGTCGTCATGGAAGGCTACGTGATGCCATCGGAAGATCCGGTGCGGGCGATCGGCATCCTGATGTTCAACTGCCCGGAGGGAGACGCGACCGGCGCCGACCTCGATGCATGCACCGTCTGGCAGGGCGCCGTCTACGGTATGAATGCCCAGGGCGAGATGGACAATCTGCAGCCGGAGGGCGCGGCGGCGGCCGAAAAGCTCGTGCTTCCCGGCCTTGGTCCCGCCATTCGTGAATCGAGCGCCTGGGGCGAGGGCAAGGCTTCGGTGGCGCCGTGGGACGTGCTGACTTTCAAGGAGTGTGCGACATGAGTGATGCACCTGTTGTTCTCGTGACCGGCGGCAGCCGGGGTATTGGCGCCGCGGTCTGCCGGCTCGCCGCGCGCCAGGGCTGGCGCGTCGCCGTGAATTACGCCTCCAGCCGACAGGCGGCGGAGGCTGTCGTTGCGGCGATCACCGAGGCCGGCGGCGAGGCCGTGGCGATCCAGGGCGACGTCGGCAAAGCTGCCGATATCGCCGCGATGTTTGCAGCGGTCGACCGTCATTTCGGCCGGTTCGACGGGCTGGTCAACAATGCCGGCATTGTCGATTATCCGCAGCGGGTCGATGAGATGTCGATGGAGCGGGTCGAAAGGATGCTGCGCGTCAATGTGACCGGCTCCATCCTGTGCGCGGGAGAGGCCGTTCGCCGCATGTCGAGCCGTCATAGTGGGCGGGGCGGCGCGATCGTCAATGTTTCGTCGATGGCGGCAATCCTCGGCTCGGCCACACAGTATGTCGATTATGCGGCTTCGAAGGCGGCGATCGATACCTTCACCATCGGGCTCGCGCGTGAGGTCGCAGCCGAGGGTATTCGTGTGAATGCCGTCAGACCCGGTATCATCGAAACCGATCTGCATGCTTCGGGCGGACTGCCGGACCGGGCCCGCGAAATGGCACCGTCGGTCCCGATGCAGCGTCCAGGCACAGCCGAGGAGGTGGCAGACGCTATCCTCTATCTTCTTTCTCCTTCCGCCTCCTATGTCACCGGCGCGATCCTCAACGTGAGCGGCGGCCGCTAGAAAGACGGGTAAAAACAGCATGCAGTATACGCTCGTGCATCACGATACGCCTGTCCTTATCCAGTTTTTCCTACGGCATCGGCATGGCGACGGCGCTGGTCGCCTTGTTTGCCGGCGTCTTCTATTTCTTCACGGTCAGGCGATCCGTGACCGCTTCATCGCCAGCGGCAAATGGTTCAACCGCATCACCGGAGCGGCACTCGTCGCCTTCGGCTTCCGCCTGGCGCTGTCGCGCGAGTCGACTAATCGATAAATTCAAAGGGAAAAGTAATGTCTTATGATGTGATCATTATCGGAACCGGCCCGGGCGGCTATGTCTGCGCCGTCAAGGCAGCCCAGCTCGGCCTCAAGGTCGCCGTCGTCGAAAAGCGCGCGACTTATGGCGGCACCTGCCTGAACGTCGGCTGCATTCCGTCGAAGGCGCTGCTACATGCTTCCGAAATGTTCCATCAGGCCGGCCACGGATTAAGCGCGCTTGGCATCGACGTGCCGGCGCCGACGCTCAACCTCGGCAACATGATGGCGCACAAGGATGCGACGGTGAAGTCGAATGTCGACGGCGTCGCCTTCCTCTTCAAAAAGAACAAGATCGACGCTTTCCAGGGTACCGGCAAGATCGTTTCGGCCGGCAAGGTTTCCGTCACCGCCGAGGATGGAACGGCGCAGGAGATCGAGGGCAAGAACATCGTCATCGCCACCGGCTCCGACGTCGCCGGAATTCCCGGCGTGCAGGTCGAGATCGATGAAAAGACCATCATTTCCTCCACCGGCGGCATCGCACTGGAAAAGGTGCCGGAAACGTTGATCGTCGTCGGCGGCGGCGTCATCGGCCTCGAACTCGGCTCGGTCTGGTCGCGTCTCGGCGCGAAGGTCACGGTCGTCGAATATCTCGACACCATCCTCGGCGGCATGGACGGCGAGGTCTCCAAGCAGTTCCAGCGCATGCTTGCCAAGCAGGGCATCGATTTCAACCTCAGTGCCAAGGTCACCGGCGTCGAGAAGGGCGGCAAGGGCGCCAAGGTCACATTCGAGCCGGTCAAGGGCGGTGACGCGGTGACGCTCGACGCCGAAGTCGTGCTGATCGCCACCGGCCGTAAGCCCTATACCGCAGGCCTCGGCCTGGAAGAGGCAGGAGTCGTGCTCGACAATCGCGGCCGCGTCGAGATCGACGGCAACTTCAGGACCAATGTCGCCGGCATCTATGCGATCGGCGACGTGGTGAAGGGTCCGATGCTGGCGCACAAGGCGGAAGACGAGGGTGTGGCGCTCGCCGAAATTCTCGCCGGTCAGCATGGCCACGTCAATTATGAGGTCATTCCGAGCGTCGTCTATACCCAGCCGGAGGTCGCCTCGGTCGGTAAGACCGAGGAGGAACTGAAGGCGGCGGGCATCGCTTACAAGGTCGGCAAATTTCCGTTCACCGCAAACGGCCGCGCCCGCGCAATGCTGGCGACCGACGGCTTCGTCAAGATCCTCGCGGACAAGGAGACCGATCGCGTGCTCGGCGGCCATATCGTCGGCTTCGGTGCCGGCGAGATGATCCACGAGATCACCGTGCTGATGGAATTCGGCGGCTCATCGGAAGATCTCGGTCGGACCTGCCATGCACATCCGACGATGTCCGAAGCGGTCAAGGAGGCTGCACTCGCGACCTTCTTCAAGCCGATCCATATGTAATCTTACATCTTCGTAATGAAGCGCGCAGCCGCTTGCCGAGAGGCAAGCGGCTGTTTTAGTTGTCTCATATCGCAAAGTTCGAGCATCGGGGGAGATCAGGAATGCAGCAGCCGTCCATCCTGAGTTACAGTCTCAGCCAACGTTTCCTCCACTGGGCCGTGGCGCTGCTGATCTTCTTCAATCTGCTGTTTCCCGACGGGATGAATATTTGGCACCGCCTCGTTCGCAGGGGCGAGGTTCCGACGCCCGAGCAGATTGCCTCGGCGAATATTCACGCCTACGTCGGCATCGCCATTCTGCTGCTTGCCGTCCTCAGGCTCTGTCTGCGTTTTATGCAGGGTGTGCCGCCTGAGGTTTCGCAGGAGCCGGCGATCTTTCGTCTAGGGGCAAAGCTCGCCCATGCGGCGCTTTATATCCTGCTCTTCGCGCTGCCGCTTTCCGGCATCGCCGCTTACTATTTCGGCATCAATCCCGCCGGCTTCGTGCACGCGGATGTCTTGAAGATCGTTCTTTGGGGGCTGATCGCCGCCCACGTCGCCGGCGCGCTCGTCCATCAGTTCTATTGGAAGAGCAATGTGCTGCGCCGCATGACGCTCGGCTGACCGAAAATGAGTTCAGTTCACGGCGGTAACGGTGAAGCCCTGCTTGCGCAGCAACTCGATGACGCCGCCCTCGCCGGGCAGATGCAGGGCGCCGACGGCCATGAAGACGTTGCCACCGTCGAGAATGGGTGCGGCGCGCTCTGCCATGACCTTGTTTCGATCGAGGATGACCCGCTGTTCGAAGGCAGCATAGTCGCTGCTTTCTCCTTCGTTCTCCGGCGTCACTGTCTTCAGGATCGGCATGGTCATGCCGATATCGCCGGAGAGGTAGAGATCGGTCATCGTTTCGACGACATCATTCATTTTGGCTCCGAGTTCCAGCGTCTCGATCAGCGACTTCATATGGAATTCGACCGGCAGATCGGCCATGGCCTGGATCTGCTCGGCAAGGGTTTCCAGCCCCTTGACCTGCTTGCCTTCAGCAACGGCGTCGCTGGCAATTTTCTGGTCGAGAAACTGCACGCCTCTGGCCTTGCGTGCGAGTTCGCAGGCCGGAAGGGCGACGGCGCTGGCGATCATCCATGGCCGCATGCGGGAGACGGCGGTGAGGGGGATGCCGCGCTGCTTGAGGCCGGCTTCCAGGCGCTTGTAATCCTCGGCAGAGAGCAGCTTGTCGATCGTCGTGCCGTCGGTGAACATCGTCAGTTCCGGCCGCGCGAGCAGGGCGGCGGTTGCCTTGCGTTCATCGAGGATCTCGTCGGATTCGATGATGATCGTATTGGCTGCGTCGTGGGCGGCCTGGGCGCGCGGTGGCAGGGCAAGCACACGGGGATCGGTCACATGCATGCTGCCGAGCAGCCATGAGGGGGCAAGTCCAGGCTTTTCGATCTTCCAGAAGATGCCCTTGCCGTTCGGCGTTGCCTCGGCTTCCTTGACCGCCTCGGCATATCGGGCGGGGTCGCTCTGCTGCAAGTCGACCATCAGATTGCGGCCGGTGCACGCAGCGTCTTCGGCCGCCGCCGGCCTTGCGGCCAGGAGGGCGACAAACAGGGCTGCTACAAGCAGCATGTGGAAGGCCGCAATCAGCCAGAGCAGCAGATTGCCGGGTGCTGCGAGGAAAAAAGCCCGGCGGCTGATCGAAGTCGTCATCATGGTATTCCCCACATGCCCAATCGCTTCTGCTCTACGCTCGGCTTACGCATAATCCTTTAAGAGAATGCGTTAACGAAAACTTAGCGCATCGCATCCAGCCGAATTCATGGGCGCTGAGCGTGTCGAATGTGGGGTGCCGTCGTCACAAGCGCTGCAGAAATGCATCAAGCGCGCGGATGCGCTCGATCATACACCTGAAGCAGCCGCGACGCATCGACGCCGGTATAGACCTGTGTTGTCGAAAGGCTGGCGTGGCCGAGCAGTTCCTGGATGGTGCGCAGATCGCCTCCGCCGGCAAGCAGATGGGTGGCGAAGGAGTGGCGGAGCGCATGCGGCGTCGCCGTCTCCGGCAGGCCGAAGGCGCCCCGCAGCTTCTGCATGGTCCGCTGGATGATCGCCGCCTGCAGCTTGCCGCCGCGGGCGCCGCGAAACAGCGGCCCACCGCTGTCGAGATCATACGGGCAGAGTGCGCGATATTTTTCGACCGCGTCAAAAACCACGGCCAGAAGCGGCACCAGCCGTGTCTTGTTGCCTTTGCCGGTGATGCGCAGCGTCGTCGCGCCCTTTTGCAGGTCGGCGGGAACGAGATTCAGTGCCTCGGAGATGCGTAGGCCGCAGCCGTAGAGCAGCGTCATGACAGCCGCATCGCGCGCGGCAATCCAGGGTTCGTCATGCAATTGGGCTTCATCGCTGACGATGGTGATCGCCTGCGTGTCCGACAGCGGTTTGGGCAGCGACTTCGGCTGCTTCGGCGAACGGATCGCGCCGGCGCCGGCGGCATTGACCAGGCCCTTCTTTTCCAGGTGACGCAACAGCGAGCGAAGGCCGGCAAGATTGCGGCCGAGCGAACGGGCGCCGGAGCCTTGTCTGCGCCGAGCGGCAAGGAAGGCGCGGAAATCGGCGGGGCGCAATTCCCTGATATCCGCGAGGGTCGCCGGGCCGGCGAGATGGCCGGTCAGGAAGGTCAGAAACTGGCGGGTGTCGCGCTCATAGGCATCGAGCGTATGCTCGGAAAGACGGCGTTCACGAGCGAGGTTTTCGAGCCACGCAGCGCGTTCCGCCATCAGGCGCGGGTCGGCGATTACAAGCAGTTCATTCACGTTGCTGGCCTTGAATTTGCCTTCAAGTCCGCCAATTTGAAGCAGGAACGGTTATCGAATTGCTAATGCCGGCCAAGCCATTGTCATCCTTCGATCATATTGTACTGCGATAGCTTACAGCCCATAGACAGGATCTTTCATGGCACGGCGCGACTCCATGACGGCTTTCGGACAACTCGCGGAAGCGATCGCTCTCGTTTCACAGGGAAAGCCCGGTCACATCGTCGATACGCTGATTGCCGAACGCGGCCAGAGGATCGTGAAACATCCGCTCTGGCCGGTCATGCGACCATTCCTCTACACGCTTCTGCGCTATAACAAGGCGATCGAATTCGCCAATGCGGTTGCCAAGATGCCGGGGTTCCAGTCGTTCGAATATTTGAGCGACGTGCTGAAGCTCGACATCGGCGTCGCCAACGGCGAACGCATTCCCAACAGCGGCGGCTTCATCCTCGTAAGCAATCACCCCACTGGCATTGCCGACGGGGTCGCCGTATTCGATCTGCTGAAAACGCGCCGGCCCGATATGATGTTCTTTGCCAATCGCGACGCCATCCGCGTCAACCCGCGTTTTGCCGAGATGGTCATCCCCGTCGAATGGCGGGAGGAGCACAAGAGCAAGCTTAAGGCGCGCGAGACGCTACAATTGACGAACCACGCTGTGCGGGAAGGCAAGGCCACCGTGCTCTTTCCGTCCGGCCGCATTGCCTATTGGGCGAACGGCCAGCTCAACGAGCGCCCATGGAAAACGTCGGCCGTCGGGCTGGCGCGCAAATACAATCTGCCGATCCTCCCCGTCCACATGACGGCGCGCAATTCCGGCCTGTTCTACTGGCTGGCGAAGTGGTCGACGGAGCTTCGCGACATGACGGTTTTCCACGAACTCTTGAACAAGCGCGGCGACCGTTTCGATTTCGTCATCGGCAATCTCATTCCCGCCGAACATCTCGATGGCGATGTCAACGAGGTGACGAAGGCGCTGGAGAAACATACGGTCCACGACATGGCCCGCGATGGGGACGCGACCTTCGTGCCGGTCGCCGGGCCGGCTGCGGCGATGCCGCGCGAGATGTCGGTTCTGGCCGTCTAGAACCGTGACGATCGATATTCGCATCTTCCGTGATCGTTTGCCGGAGGCGATGGCGGGGCTTGCGCACGACGCCCGGCAGGAAGGCCATCTCCATATCGGCCGGCTTATCGATGAGTGGGCAGCTGGCGACATCCGCTTCGTGGGTGACGGCGAAAGGCTGCTCGGCGCCTTTGCCGGCGAAACACTCGTTGGCGTTGGTGGTATGACCATCGAACCCACCCTGCCGGAAGCGCTGCGGATGCGGCGCTTCTACGTCCGCCCTGGGATGCGCAGTCGCGGCGTCGGGCGGATGCTTGCGCTCGTCCCTCTGGATCACGCGCGGCGCTTCTGCCGTTGTGTCACCGTGCATGCGGGAAACGACGGTGCGGCGAAATTTTGGGAGTCGCTTGAGTTTCGTCCCAGCGAGCAGGATGGCTACACCCATGTTCTCGACCTGCGCGGTTGAGGCGAAACCGCACACCATTATGCGCCGATCTCCTTGAGGCGGACGTCCTGGCGGGCCAAAAGCCGCTCGACATCGGCAATGTCGAGCGCTGAAAGTCTAGGCCCCGGCTCGCGCACAGTGGCGGACTTGATGACGCCGCGCTTGGCAAGCACGTATTTGCGGCAGGCAAGACCGATGCCCTGCTGCTGTTCATAGCGGGCGAGCGGCAGGTAGGCATTGAAGATTTCGTAGGCGCGATCGGCATTGCCGGCGCTATAGGCATCGACGACGCCGACCATCATTTCGGGATAGCAGAAGCCGGTCATGGCGCCGTCGGCGCCCCGGCCCATTTCTTCGGGCAGGAAAAGCCCTCCATTGCCGCAGAGAATGGAGATGCGCCGCATGCCGCGCGTGTCGCTGGCTGCGCGGAGTGCGGTGATTTTCGACAGGCCAGGCCAATCCTCGTGTTTGAGCATGACGCAATTCGGCACCTCCCTGACGATGCGCTCGATGACCGCGGATGCGATCGTCACATTGGTCGTGAGCGGATAGTCCTGCAGCACGAAAGGCGTATCACCCAGGGTTTCACCAACCGACTGGTAGAAGGCGAAGGCCTGATCGTCGGTCCTGATGGTCCACGGCGGCGCAACCATGACGCCGGCGGCACCTTCGCCCATGACGGCCTTGGCGAGTTCCCTCATGGGGGCAAGTCCGGGCGCCGACACGCCGACGACCACCGGCAGGCGCCCGTCGAGGCGCTTCAGTACACGCTCGACCACGATCCGCGATTCGTCCGCAGTCAGCTTCGGGGCCTCGCCGAGCTGGCCGAGCACTGTCAGGCCGGTGACGCCGGCGCCTTCGTAGAAATCGACCATGCAGTCGACGCTTTCGAGATCGAGCGCGCCGTCGTCGGCAAAGGGAGTTACGGCGATAACGTAGACGCCTTTGGCGTTCTCGGTCAGTCTGGCCATTCATGCTCTCCGATTCAGCTGTCGAACAAATCTACCGAAATCTAGGCGGCCGATTGCTTGCCCCGCAACCTTTTCGTCAAGACGCGGTCCGTCTTGGCGCGTCTTCGTTATCCACATTCTCCACCGACGAGCCATCGCGTCTTTGCGGTTCCAATTCCAGCGATTTGCGGGCATGGTCTCGCGCGATGAGCATAGATTCGTCCGATCTCTTTGGCGCGCTTTTCGAAGCACCGCCCGTGAACCGAACGGTTCCGGTGCTGGTGCCGATGCCGGCGCCGAAACCCTATTCCTACTCGGTGCCTGAGGGCATGGCGGTCGAGCCCGGCTCGGTCGTGCAGGTGCCGCTCGGGCCGCGTCAGGTGATCGGTGTCGTCTGGGACGGCGGCGAAGATGGCGTCGATCCGAAGAAGCTTCGGCCGATCAGCCATGTCTTCGATTGCCCGCCGCTTTCCAAGGAAATGCGGGATTTCATCGATTGGGTGGCGAGCTATACGCTCTCCCCGCCCGGTCTCGTCGCGCGCATGGCGCTCAGGGCGCCGAACGCCTTCGAGCCGGAGCCTATGGTGGAGGGGCTGAAATTCGTCGGCGGCGAACCTGAGCGGATGACACCGGCGCGTGCGCGCGTGCTCGCGGCCGCCTCCGACGGTCTGTCCTGGACGCGCAGCGGTCTGGCGCATGCGGCAGGTGTTTCGACGAGCGTGGTCGATGGACTGGTCACGCTCGGCATTTTCGAAACGGTGTTCCTGCCGCCGCCGCCAGTCGTGGCGATGCCGGATCCCGACTTTGCCGCCGCGCGCCTCGAAGGGCCGCAGAAAGAGGCGGCGGCGGAAATCGTCTCCGACGTCCGCAGGGGCGAATTTTCGGTGTCGCTGATCGATGGCGTCACGGGTTCCGGCAAGACGGAAGTCTATTTCGAGGCGATCGCCAAGACCCTGAAACGTGGCAAGCAGGTGCTGATCCTGCTGCCGGAGATCGCGCTGACGGCCAGTTTCCTCGAGCGTTTTCAGGATCGCTTCGGAGCAAAGCCGGCCGAATGGCATTCCGATCTCGCCCCGCGCATGCGCGAAAAAGTCTGGCGCCAGGCGGTGACCGGCGAAGTGCGCGTCGTGGCCGGCGCCCGCTCGGCGCTCTTCCTGCCTTTCGAGAATCTCGGCCTCATCATCGTCGACGAGGAGCATGATCCCGCTTACAAGCAGGAAGATCGGGTCTTCTACAATGCCCGTGACATGGCCGTCGTGCGCGGCCGCATCGGCGATTTTCCCGTCATCCTGGTCTCTGCGACACCATCGGTCGAAAGCCAGGTCAATGGGCAGAACGGCCGCTACAGCACTGTCCACGTGCCCACGCGTTTCGGCGACGCGGCGCTGCCGGACCTGCATCTCATCGATATGCGCAGACACGCGCCGGAGCGGGGTGGCTTCCTCTCGCCGGTGCTGATCCGGGCGATCGGCAAGACGGTGGAGAGGCGGGAGCAGGCGCTGCTTTTTCTCAATCGGCGCGGCTATGCGCCGCTGACGCTCTGCCGGGTCTGCGGTCACCGCTTCCAATGCCCGCAATGTTCGAGCTGGCTAGTCGAGCATCGCTTCCGCAAGCAGCTGCAGTGCCATCAATGTGGTCATGCCGAGCGCACGCCCGAGGCATGCCCGGAATGCGGGACGCTCGACCATCTGGTCGCCTGCGGGCCAGGCGTCGAGCGCATCGCCGAAGAGGTGGAACGACATTTCCCCGAGGCGCGGACGATCGTCCTCTCCTCGGACATGATGGGCGGCGTGAAGCGGCTGCGGCTGGAGCTTGATGCGATCGCGAAGGGTGAGGCCGATATCGTCATCGGCACCCAGCTCGTTGCCAAGGGGCATAATTTTCCGCTGATGACGCTGGTCGGCATCGTCGATGCCGATCTCGGCCTTGCCAATGGCGATCCGCGCGCGGCCGAGCGCACTTTTCAGCTTCTGTCGCAGGTGACGGGCCGCGCCGGCCGCACCGGTCTCAAAAGCCACGGGCTGCTGCAGACCTACCAGCCGCAGCATCCGGTCATGCAGGCCATTGTTTCCGGCGATTCCGATGCCTTTTACGAGCGCGAAATCACCGAGCGCGAACGTGCGGCATTGCCACCCTTCGGCCGGCTCGCCTCAATCATCGTTTCGGCCGAAACGCGCCATGACGCGGAGAACCATGCGCGTGGCATGCGCAACGCTGCACCCCAGGTCTCCGGCATCTCGGTGCTCGGCCCGGCCGAAGCGCCGCTTGCCCTGGTGCGCGGCCGCCACCGCTTCCGCCTTTTGGTCCACGGACGGCGCAACTCCGACATGCAGGGATTTCTGCGGGCGATGCTGTCGCAATCTCCGAAGGAGCGCGGGTCGGTGCAGGTGCAGCTCGACATCGATCCCCAGAGCTTTCTCTAAAATAGTACGCCGCCATTTCCTCCTTTTCCAGCGCATGCCATAAAACAGCGAATCATCTGGGCGATTCGGGGCTGATGCATGGAATTCTATTTTCCGACCGAACTCGGCGAGCAACTCGCCTTCTGCGCCGCCGCTTTTACGGCGCTGGCCGGCTTCATCATGATGTTTGCGCCGGGCCATGCTTTCCGTCTTCTCGGCTTGCAGGTGCAGGAGGGGCGGTCGGAAGGATATGGCGAGGGACGCTCGATGGGCGGCTTCTATCTCGGCTTCGGGCTTTCGGCGATCCTGCTTGCGCAGGACTGGATCTACATGGCGCTCGGCGCCTCCTTCAGCATGGCTGCCTTTGCGCGGATCATATCGATCCTGTCCGATAAGGGGAGCAATCTGGTCAACTATTTACTTCTGGTTGTGCAAGTCGTGCTTGCTGCGTTACCGCTGCTTTATGTTTTCGGCTTCATTCAAACGTGAATTTCACCGCTGGCGGGCCGCCTTCGCGGCCTGTCCGGAAGCCTTTGCGCAATTTTGCGAACAGAAATTCATGCGAAAGGCGTATTCGGACGTTACGCGTGTTGCGAGTCCGAACATCCTATGTTAGACGGACCCCGAATTTCGGAAGAAGCAAGAGGCTTCTCTTGTGATTTCTGGGGGAAATCAAAACGAATTCAAGATCATAGGTTCGGCGCCCGCCGAGAGCCGGATTTTGGATTGAAATCAGGGAAATTTGTGCCAGTGGCAGACACGTCCCAGCTTACTTCTGGTGTTGCAGAGCGCTATGCCTCGTCGCTTTTCGAGCTGGCGCTCGAAGAGGGTGCCGTCGCTACCGTAACTGCAGACCTTGACCGTTTCCAGGCGATGCTGGATGAGAGCGATGATTTGAAGCGCTTCATACTGAGCCCGGTTTTCTCTGCCGAGGACCAGCTGAAGGCCATCGTCGCCATCAGTGAAAAGGCCGGCATCTCGGGCTTCTTTGCCAACTTCCTGAAGGTCGTGGCGCGCAACCGCCGCCTCTTCGCTCTGCCCGGCATGATCAAGGCCTTCCGGCTGATCGCCGCCAATCATCGCGGCGAAATTTCTGCCGAGGTCACCTCGGCCCATGCTCTCTCAGCAGAGCAGGAAAATGAATTGAAGGCGGCGCTGAAGGGCGTCACCGGCAAAGACGTGGCAATTGCTGTCACGGTTGATCCGTCAATTCTTGGTGGTCTGATCGTCAAGGTCGGGTCCCGTCAGATTGATACGTCTCTTCGTACCAAACTCTCTACCCTTAAGCTTGCATTGAAAGAGGTCGGCTGATGGATATCCGCGCCGCGGAAATTTCCGCAATTCTCAAAGACCAGATCAAAAATTTCGGCAAAGAGGCAGAAGTCTCGGAAGTCGGCCAGGTTCTCTCCGTCGGTGACGGTATCGCTCGCGTTTACGGTCTGGACAATGTTCAGGCTGGTGAAATGGTCGAGTTTCCCGGCGGCATCCGCGGCATGGCCCTGAACCTTGAATCCGACAACGTTGGTGTCGTTATTTTCGGCTCCGACCGCGACATCAAGGAAGGCGACACCGTCAAGCGCACCGGCGCCATCGTCGACGTGCCGGTCGGTCCGGAGCTGCTCGGCCGCGTCGTCGACGCTCTCGGCAACCCGATCGACGGCAAGGGCCCGATCAACGCGACCCGCCGTGCGCGCGTTGACGTCAAGGCTCCAGGCATCATTCCGCGCAAGTCGGTTCACGAGCCAATGTCGACCGGCCTCAAGGCCATCGACGCTCTGATCCCCGTCGGCCGCGGCCAGCGCGAGCTCGTCATCGGCGACCGCCAGACCGGCAAGACTGCCATCCTGCTCGACACCTTCCTGAACCAGAAGCCAATCCACGACAACGGCCCCGACAACGACAAGCTCTACTGCGTCTACGTCGCCGTCGGCCAGAAGCGCTCCACGGTTGCCCAGTTCGTCAAGGTTCTCGAAGAGCGCGGCGCCCTGAAGTACTCGATCATCGTCGCTGCGACTGCTTCCGATCCGGCTCCGATGCAGTTCCTCGCTCCGTTCGCAGGTTGCGCAATGGGCGAATACTTCCGCGACAACGCTCAGCACGCCCTGATCGGCTATGACGACCTGTCCAAGCAGGCTGTCGCTTACCGTCAGATGTCGCTGCTGCTGCGCCGCCCGCCGGGCCGCGAAGCTTATCCGGGCGACGTTTTCTACCTGCACTCGCGCCTGCTCGAACGCGCCGCAAAGATGAACGACGACAAGGGCGCCGGTTCGCTGACCGCTCTGCCTGTCATCGAAACGCAGGGCAACGACGTTTCGGCCTTCATTCCGACCAACGTGATCTCGATCACCGACGGCCAGATCTTCCTTGAAACCGACCTATTCTATCAGGGTATCCGCCCGGCCGTTAACGTCGGCCTGTCGGTTTCGCGCGTCGGTTCCTCGGCCCAGATCAAGGCGATGAAGCAGGTTGCCGGTTCGATCAAGGGTGAACTCGCCCAGTATCGTGAAATGGCCGCCTTCGCCCAGTTCGGTTCGGACCTCGACGCTGCGACGCAGCGCCTCTTGAACCGCGGCGCACGCCTGACCGAACTCCTGAAGCAGCCGCAGTTCTCGCCGCTGAAGACGGAAGAGCAGGTCGCCGTGATCTTCGCTGGCGTCAATGGCTATCTCGACAAGCTGCCGGTCGCTCAGGTCGGCAAGTTCGAACAGGGCCTGTTGTCCTATCTGCGCTCGGAAGGCTCTGCCATCCTCGACGCGATCCGAACGGAAAAGGCTATCAGCGACGATACTCGGGGCAAGCTCACCGCTGCTCTCGATAGCTTCGCCAAGTCTTTCCAGTAATCGGGCCCAGTTAGGACGGATAACGGATGCCTTCACTTAAGGATCTGAAAAACCGGATCGCCTCCGTCAAGGCGACGCAGAAGATCACCAAGGCGATGAAAATGGTCGCCGCGGCGAAGCTTCGGCGTGCGCAGGAGGCGGCCGAGGCCGCCCGGCCCTATTCGCAGCGCATGGGTGCGGTTCTGGCGAACATTGCCAAGGCCGTCACCGAGGCGGATGGCGCGCCGGCGCTGATGACCGGCACCGGCAAGGACCAGGTCCATCTGCTGGTGGTCTGCACGGCCGAACGCGGTCTTTGCGGCGGTTTCAACTCGCAGATTGCCCGCTTTGCGCGCGACCATGTCCGCAGGCTGCTTGCCGAGGGCAAGACGGTGAAGATCTTCACCGTCGGCAAGAAGGGCTACGATATCCTGCGGCGTGAATATGCATCGCTGATCATCGAGCGCAAGGAACTGCGCGAAGTCAAGAAGATCGGTTTCGAGAATGCCGACCAGATCGGAAAGCGCGTCATCGAGATGTACGAGGCCGGCGAGTTCGACATCTGCACGCTGTTCTACTCCGAGTTCAAGTCGGTCATCTCACAGGTTCCGACCGCCCAGCAGCTCATCCCGGCCAAGGCTCCCGAAGCCGTCGCCCAGGATGCAGAACATGCAAGCGCCGTCTATGAATACGAGCCGGATCCGGCGTCGATCCTCGACGACCTGATCCCGCGCAATATCTCCGTCCAGATCTTCCGTGCTCTCCTTGAGAACGTCGCGGGCGAGATGGGCGCCAAGATGAGCGCGATGGACAACGCGACGCGCAATGCCGGTGAGATGATCAACAAGCTGACGCTGAGCTACAACCGTCAGCGTCAGGCTCAGATCACCAAGGAATTGATTGAAATCATTTCGGGCGCGGAAGCGCTCTGAGTTAGGGAAAGAGGGTAAGAATATGGCTGAGGCAGCTACCCGCTCTGTCGGCAAAGTCACCCAGGTTATCGGCGCCGTCGTCGACGTTGCTTTCGAAGGCGAACTGCCGGCGATTTTGAACGCGCTTGAAACCGACAACAACGGCGTCCGCCTGGTTCTCGAAGTCGCTCAGCATCTGGGCGAAAACGAAGTCCGCACCATCGCCATGGACTCGAGCGAAGGTCTCGTTCGCGGCCAGCAGGTCGTCGATACCGGCGCTCCGATCTCGGTTCCCGTCGGCGACGAAACGCTCGGCCGTATCATGAACGTCATCGGCGAGCCGGTCGATGAAGCAGGCCCGCTGACCACCGCTCACAGGCGCGCCATCCACCAGGACGCTCCGGCTTACGTCGAGCAGTCCACGGAAGCGCAGATCCTCGTCACCGGCATCAAGGTCGTCGACCTTCTCGCTCCTTACGCAAAGGGCGGCAAGATCGGCCTGTTCGGCGGCGCCGGCGTCGGCAAGACCGTTCTCATCATGGAGCTGATCAACAACGTCGCCAAGGCGCACGGTGGTTACTCGGTCTTCGCAGGCGTGGGTGAGCGTACCCGCGAAGGCAACGACCTCTACCATGAAATGATCGAATCGGGCGTCAACAAGCACGGCGGCGGCGAAGGCTCCAAGGCTGCGCTCGTTTACGGCCAGATGAACGAACCGCCGGGCGCCCGCGCTCGCGTCGCTCTGACCGGCCTGACCGTCGCAGAACATTTCCGCGACCAGGGCCAGGACGTTCTGTTCTTCGTCGACAACATCTTCCGCTTCACGCAGGCAGGTTCGGAAGTGTCGGCTCTGCTCGGCCGCATCCCGTCGGCCGTCGGCTACCAGCCGACGCTCGCAACCGACATGGGCCAGATGCAGGAACGCATCACCACGACGACGACCGGCTCGATCACCTCGGTTCAGGCCATTTACGTTCCGGCCGACGACTTGACCGACCCGGCACCGGCAACCTCGTTCGCCCACTTGGACGCAACGACCGTTCTGTCGCGCTCGATCGCTGAAAAGGGTATCTACCCGGCCGTCGACCCGCTCGACTCCACCTCGCGCATGCTCGACCCGATGGTCGTCGGCGAAGAGCACTACGAGGTCGCTCGTAAGGTTCAGTCGACGCTGCAGCGCTACAAGGCCCTGCAGGACATCATCGCCATCCTCGGCATGGACGAACTGTCTGAAGAAGACAAGCTGGCCGTCGCCCGCGCCCGCAAGATCGAACGCTTCCTGTCGCAGCCCTTCTTCGTCGCCGAAGTCTTCACCGGCTCGCCGGGCAAGCTGGTTGCTCTGGAAGACACGATCAAGGGCTTCAAGGGCCTCGTCAACGGTGAATATGACAACCTGCCGGAAGCTGCCTTCTACATGGTCGGTTCGATCGATGAAGCCATCGAAAAGGCCAAGAAGCTCGCTGCTGCTTGATGAGCGACGCTAAGGACGAGATATTCTGCTGCGACTCCCTGAAAGGGGTCGTGGCGGAACTCCCAGAGCCAGCCGCACCGATCATCTACCGTGCCGATAACGGCGTGATCATGATGGTCGTGGGACTGGTTCAGACCGAAGAAGGTCTCGGATATCTCGACCAGGCGATACTGCACTGCCCGTTCTGCGGGACCAAATTGCAAGATGCAAAAGCCATAGCCGAGAAGGTAAGTCACTGATGGCTGACAATTTCAACTTTGAGCTCGTTTCGCCGGAGCGTCTGCTGCTGTCGGAGATGGTGACCGAGGTCGTCATTCCCGCGACTGAGGGCGAGATGACCGTGATGGCGCACCATGCGCCGACGATGACGACGGTCAAGCCGGGTGTCGTGAGCGTGCGTTCAGCTTCTGGGAAGAAGCAGGACTATGTCGTGTTCGGCGGCTTTGCCGACATTCTGCCGACCGGCTGCACGTTGCTGGCAGAGTCCGCCGTTCCAGTCGAGGAACTCCATAAGGACGAACTGACCCGTCGCATCGAGGCAGCCCGCAAGGAACTCGAACATGCCGAGTTGCACGAGCACAAGTCGAAGCTCGAGCATTTCATCATGGAACTGACGCATCTTAGTGGCATCGTCCAGCAGGATTGACCAATCGACAGCTTCGATGAAAGGCGGCCCGCGAGGCCGCTTTTTCATTTCTGCGAGCGAGCTCGAAGCGCCTCATCAAAGATTTGAAAAAGAGCGGGCGTTCAAAACCGCTTTTGTCGGGCTCATGACCGAGAGGCCACATTTGCAGCGCCGCGCGTCTTCAGGGCGCGCAAAGGCGCTATGGCCCTTGATACCCGCGTTGCTGACTTGCTTCTCGCGCTTTAGCGCTTCGTTTGGCTGATGTCGTTTTTGCAGTGTCGCACTTTTGCGCGTGCGACGCTATGGACCAACCAGGAGGGTTCGAGAGCGGTTCAGGTTTTCACCGAAGCGCAGAATCGCCCTAAGATTTTATTTTACGCAATTCCGAACGGAAAACCGTCCCATACTTTTCCTGGAATTGCTCTAGAAGCCGGTGCCGCCGCGCAGCTCGATGACCAGCGTCTTGAACAGGATTTTCAGGTCGAGCAGCAGACTGAAATGCCTGACATAATAGATATCGCAGGCGATCCGGGCCCGGGCTTGCAGCGGCCGTGCGGTCGGCCCGCGCCAACCGCGTGTCTGCGCGAGGCCGGTGATGCCGGGGCGCATGACGTGGCGGTGGTGGTAGTTCGGGACCAATTCTTCGTAGAGCCGGCCGGCTGCGCGCATGTTGATGGCATGGCAGCGCGGACCGACCAGGGACATGTCGCCCCTGAGGACGTTCAGAAGCTGCGGCAGCTCGTCAATGTTGGTCCTGCGGAGCATAGCGCCGAAGCCTGTCACCCGGCTGTCGCCCTTGACGGTCTGCTGAATGCCGCTGGGATCGCAAGCTTCGATGTGCATCGAGCGGAACTTGAAGACGGTGATCTTCCGCCCGTTCAGGCCCCAACGGATCTGGCGGAAGAATACGGGGCCTCCATCGTCGAGTTTGATGAAAAGAGCGATTGCCAGGAAAAGCGGCGCCAGTACGAGCAGAGCGCTGGCCGAGATGACGATATCAATCAGCCGCTTTACGGCCAATCGCAGAGCCGCCCTCCCTTCGACACCGGAAAAGCTGTCCGGCTGGCGAATGTTGGAGTTCGCTACAACCAGGGTCCGGATTTTGTTCTGACGCTGAGACGAATCGAAGCGTGAACTTATCTTCGAAGTAAAAGCATACATTACTCAATGCCCAGAAGTTTAGATGCGATACTGAACAGCGGGGAGACAGATACATGCTTACGTATGGTTTGTCATCGTTATAAATAAGAAATCGGTAAGCATAAAGACGCCAAAAATGGGAGTATTTCGCGTTAACCTTAATGCCTCTAGTTGAGCGGCGTTCGAAGTTATACTTCTAAAGGAGTAGCCCGATGAGGCGGCGCGATGTCAGGCGATTGCCAAAATCGATTACTGGTCGTTCCAACAGATAATAACTGAGGCTTGCCACCAGAAAAACGAGCGCCGCTGTCAGTGTGCAGGATTGCATCCAACCGGTGACCACATTCTCCGAGGAGGCGCCGAACGAGCCGGGGTCCAGTCTCTGGATCAATGTCAGGATGATCTCCTGCCAGATGTAAATGCCGAAGGAGATCTTGGCGATGTAGCGGAAGGGAGCGTTATCAAGCAGCCTGCCCAGACGCTGCGAATGGCTGAGTGAAACGAGCGCTGTTGCAACGGCCAGTGGGAAGACCGGAAATCCATAGGGGATGTGAAGCCAACCGTAACCTTCGGCCGAGCCGCCTGGGGATATGAGGAGGCGGTAAGCGGCAACCGCGACGGCGAGGAGTGCCGCGGCGTCGAACCAGGGAGATCGTCTTGCGGGCAACATCACTTCGATGCCGGCGGCAAGCGCGCCGAGCGCGAAGACAGCAAAGAAGCCGATCGGATTATAGTTGGGCATCCATTCCTTCGCTCCACCCTGAAGGCCATATGCCCAGCCGCGCCCGATATCATCGAGCGCAAAGAGCCTCAGGATCATCAGATGGGCAAGAAGGACCACGGCAATGACGCAGAGCCAGGCGGCGCGGGCGAAGAACGGACGTTGCCGCAGCAGCGGCAAGCGAAACAGCACGAAAAAGCCGACCGGGAGGAGCACATAGCTGGTGACCTCGAAGGGAATGGACCAGAGCGGCCCATCGGCTTCGACGGGAAAAAACGTGCGCCAATGCCACTGGCTCATGAACAACAGTCCCGAAATATAGCGGACGACGAGTTCCGGCGTCAGCGGCAGGGCAAGCAGCGTCAGGCTAAGGACGAAGCTGACGCTGGTGGCGACCCAGAAGCCCGGAGCGATGCGCGCCAACCTGCGGATGGCGTAGTGCCCAAGGCTGGGCATGGCGCCGCCGGCGTCGAGAGCGTGCCAGAAGGGGCGGGCAAGCAGAAAGCCGCTGAGCACAAAGAAGATGGCGACGCCGAAATTGCCGAAGCGGAGGACGTTTGCCGTTGCCGCAAATTCATCCGGAATTCTGCGCATATCCAGCCGGAGCGCGAGATGGTGCGCGAGCACCAACAAGCAGGCCATTGCGCGCAGAAAGTCGGCTCCGGCCAGTCTGTCCTGTGCTCGCATGTCGTTCCCCGCCCTGCCCGATTCGGCTCAAACCGCCCGGGCGCAAAGAATTGCCTGGGAAGACCGCCTCGGCAAGGCCCCGGGCGGGCTCAGCCGAGGAGTTCGTTGGTGTAATAGGTGGAAAAGTCCGGCTTCTCCTTGAGCACGACGCCATTCGCATCGACGAGAATGCCGTTCTCGACCAGGAAAGCGCCGATGGCATCGGCCTTTGCCGGATCAAGCGTGCCGATCACGCCGGCTTCGGATCTCAGGAAATGGCCTTCGATCAACGCCTTCTGAGATGCTCTTACCAGTTCCGTGTTCATCAGCGCACCGTTACTTCCTGATATCAGCAGGTCGCAGGCTTCGTCGGGATGATCGATGGAGTAGACGTAGCCTTGACGCGTGGCCTGGATGAAGGCGCGCGCGTGTTCTCGACTGGCAGAGAGATAGGCGTCACTGGAAACGATGACTGTCGTCTGCTCGTCGGGAATGCCGTAATCGGAATAGTGGAAGCGGCTGATCTTCCGATTCTCCAACTCAGCGGCGATGCCCTCCCAGGTGTAGATCTCCAGCGTGAAGTCAATCGAGCCATTGTCCAGCGCCTCATAGGCGGAGGTGCCGAGGGTGACGGTCTTGACGTCGCCCTTGCCGCCGTCATTGCGGATCATCGCCGAGACCAGCGCGCTTTCCCAAGTGCCGCCGAAGCCTCCATAGGTCTTTCCATCGAGATCTCTAGGGCTCTTGATGTCGTCCCGCCCGCCCTTGAAGATCAGGCGTGCGGTTTCCGTCTGGACGACGCCGTAGACCATCTTCACGTCACCGCCGCCAGCACGCTGCGTCAGGGCCTCGATCTCGCTACTGATGCCGAAACCGGCGACCCCGTTTGATACCAGCGTGCCGGCACTCGTGTCGGTAAAGGGTAGAATTTCGACATCGAGGCCGGCGGCCGTGTAGAAGCCCTTCGCCTTGGCGACGTAGATGCCGATGTGGTTGGTGTTGGGCGTCCAGTCGAGCGCGATACGAACCTTTGCGGGCGCCGATTGAGCGAAGGCGACGCGGCCGGCGAGGCTTGTCGCGATGGCGGCGAGCATCGTCTGGCGGCGGGTGAGAAGCGGCATGGTGACCTCCTCAGGTCTTTAGAGCATGACGCCGAAAAGTCCGGTTTTCGAACGACATCAGACTCCAACTCTTTAAATTGGAACAGGATTCAGATTTTGGGCCGACCGGCCTAAAACCATCCTGTTCTAGCGGATGAAGCAGGGTTTGCAGGATTTCGGTCTCGATCGCCTGGGCCGCCGGCGAACCGAGATCGGCAATGCTTCTCGGGCGGGGCAGGGGAACGCGGAATTCGCGGATGACACGCGCCGGACGGGCAGACAGCACGTAGATCCGGTCGGAGAGGAAAACGGCCTCGCGAACATCGTGGGTGATCAGCAGCGCCGTCCAGCGATGTTCGGTCCACATGCCTTGCAGCCACTCCTGGATCTGCGTGCGGGTTAGCGCATCGAGCGCGCCGAAGGGCTCGTCGAGCAGCAGCATGTCCTGCTCCTGGATGACGGTGCGCAGCAGCGCAGCACGTTGGCGCATGCCGCCGGAAAGAGAGGCGGGGTAGTGATGTTCGAAGCCGGCAAGGCCGAACCGCTCGAAGAGGGGCGCGACAGCGGCGCGGGCAGCCCGGCGAGCCATGCCCTTCACTTCCAGGCCGAGCGCGGCATTATCGATGATCCGGCGCCAGGGCATCAGCGCATCGCGTTGCGGCATGAAGGCAAAGGAATGCGGCGTCTGTTCCAGCGCTGCACCGTTGAAAAGCATGGCGCCGGAATCGGGTCGCAGCGCCTGTGTCAGCAGTCTCAGCACGGTCGATTTTCCGGAGCCGGATGGGCCGACGATCGAGACGAACTCGCCGTCTGCGACGGCGAGCGAAATGTCGTCTAGAACCTTCATGCCGTCGAAGGACTTCGAGATGTTGCGCAGCTCAAGCATCTGACCGGTCATCGGCGCCGCTCCTGGGATGGCTGCCAGGGCATGACGAAACGCTGGATAACCAGCGTCAGCGCGAAGAGGCAGAGCGTCAACAGAGCGCTGACGATCACGGCGGCGAGCACGAGATCGGGACGGAAATTGTTCTTGGCGTTGAGGATATAGATGCCGAGGCCGCTTGCAGCGCCGGCATATTCGGCAAAGATCGCACCGACGACGGCATAGGTGATCGAGATTCGGAGGCCGGCGAAGAAATAGGGCAGGGACGAGGGAAACCGCGCCAGGCGAAAAATGCGCCAGCGGCTCGCTTTCATCGAATTCAAGAGCTCGGCAATGTCGCGATCGGTCGCCTCATAGCCCTGAAGCAGGGCAACAAGCAGCGGAAAGAAGGTGACGAGCGCCACCAGCAATATCTTCGGCAAAAGGCCGAAACCGAACCAGAGGACGACGAGAGGCGCGATCGCCACCAGCGGCAAAGTCTGGCTGGCGATGAAGATCGGCAGCATTGCCCGGCGCATGAAGGGCATGAAATCCATCAGGATCGAGGAGACGAAGGCGAAGGCGAGCGACAGGGCGAAACCACCGAGTGTCGCTCCGAGCGTCGGCCAGGTGTTTGCTATCAGCGCCTCTCGGTTCAGCCAGCCCTGGACAAGGATACGCGAAGGCGCCGGCAGAATGGACGGTTTGATACCGGAAAGATCGACATAGAGTTCCCATGCCGCCAGAAAAGCAAAGCCTGCGAGCAAGGCGGGCATTGCCCGGTACACGGCGAGATAGAGCGTCGCAAGGCGCGAATCCGATGGTCGTGGCGATGTCATCGGCGTTCGGTTTCAGGCTTTCGCCGGGCCGTTCGCGCAAACCTGTCGAGGGCATCGGTGTCGATGCGCAGCCTGCCGCGATTTGGGGCGGTTGCCTTGAGGGCATCGATAGGGATGCCGACGGAATTGCCGGACGTCCGGTAGAGTGACACTTGCGCGCCGGAATACATTTGGACCTCGCTCCGCTGGCATTACCCAGATCAGCTTAGAAGGGTCCGGAGGCTTGCGCCTCACATCTCAGCCCCGGCGACACGGAGCTCCCCTGTTATTTCGGCGAAAACTATCATCGGGGTTTTCTTGCCGCAACCGCAAAATTGCAAACCCGTCCGCCCGGTCGGATGGGGCGCAGATAAAAAACACCCGGACGGAGGTCCTGTCCGGGTGTTTTCCGAGGTTCCGTACCTGCCGGGAACGGACCCCGAGCGCTTGTCTTTCAGGCGGCAATATCGGCAGGGGCGATCGGCGCGGGCCGGGCAAGCGCCGACGCCATCATTTCAGCTTGTATCGACCGGATGATCTCACTGACGCTCCTTCCTGCGCCTCGTGCTTTACGGCCGGGGAAGCAGCGGTTATAAAACCTCAACTAATATTGAGGTCAATAGGCGATGAATAGGATTTCTGCCACGCCGCTCGGCAGGCTTCTGACGGTCGGCGAAGTGGCGCAACGCAGTGGTCTTGCCGTCTCGGCGCTACATTTCTATGAGGCCAAGGGGCTGATCTCGAGTATCCGCACGCGCGGCAACCAGCGGCGCTACGGACGCGATGTCCTTCGCCGGCTCGGCATCATCAAGGTGGCGCAACGTGTCGGCATTCCGCTTTCGGAAATCCAGACGGCATTTGCCTCCCTGCCGCAGGGGCGTACGCCGACGATTGCCGACTGGCAGACGCTGTCGGCGCGCTGGAAGGATGAACTCGACACGAGAATCAGACGGCTGAGCCTGCTGCGAGACCGTCTGACCGGCTGCATCGGCTGCGGTTGCCTGTCGATCGAAAGCTGTCCGTTGCGCAATCCCTTCGATCAGCTCGGCGAGGAAGGGCCAGGCGCACGGCTGCTGGAGACCGAAATCGAAGTATGAACTTTCAGCGAAGAGCGCCAGCCTCTGGCGGAAAGATGATCCCTGCCTTTCTTTCGGTCGGCGCGCTCATATGTTAAGGGCGAATGGCGCAACAGTCGGCATTGTCCGCGAGGAGGACAGCTTCGTGTTCCATCCGAGACTATTCGAGAATCGCAATGTCATCGTAACCGGCGCCGGGCGGGGCATCGGTCTCGAAGTGGCCCGGCAGTTCCTGGACTGCGGCGCGAAGGTGATCGTCCATACTGGACGCAAACCGGGGCGCGATCTGCCGGATTTTCTGCTGACGGCTGAATCCGAAAGACGGGCGCTGTTGCTGCACGCCGATTTCACTGCCGCTGGCGGCGCTGCGCAATTTGCCGAAAATGCGCTTACCTTTTTCGACAAGGTGCATGTGCTCGTCAACAACGCCGGCACTATGCTCGGCCGTTTTCCAGCTGCCACACTGACTGACGCAGATTATGAGGCGATTGTGCGTTTGAACCAGACGTCGGTGGTGGCGCTGACGCGTGCGTTGCTGCCGGCATTGAAGGCGGCGGAAGGCGCTGCCATTGTCAACACCGTTTCAATTTCCGCGCTGACCGGCGGCAGTCCCGGTTCTTCGATTTATTCTGCCTCGAAAGCCTTCGTTTCGACCTATTCCAAGGCGCTTGCCCGCGAGCTCGCGCCGGATGGCATCCGCGTCAATTGTGTCTCGCCCGGAACGATCGAGACGGATTTCCACGAGCGCTATTCCTCCCGCGAAAAGCTGGAGCAGACGAGAAAGACTATTCCCTTGCAGCGGCTGGGCACAGCGGAGGATTGCGCTCCCGCCTATCTGTTTCTGGCGGCGCCCTCGCTCTCCGGATACATTACCGGCCAGGTCCTCGAGATCAATGGCGGCCAGCTTATCTGCTGATTTAGTTAGACCTTTTTTGACATTTCTTCACTTTTGGCAAATTCGTGTGTGCGAATATGCTATTGTGCTGATCTGCCTTTTTGCTTCCCTTCCGAGATGTCGAATGCCATTGCCCAAGCCCGAGCCGGGAATGTCCGGTCAGGAACTGCACAAACTCGCTGGAAACGCTCGTGAGGCGAGCGATCTGCTGAAGGCGCTGGCGCACCAGACTCGACTTCTGATTCTTTGCATACTCGCGACCGAGGAGCGGACGGTGAGTGAAATCGAAAACATCCTCGGCATTCAGCAGGCAATGGTCTCGCAGCAGCTCGCGCGTTTGAGGCTCGAAGGTCTCGTCAATACGCGCCGTCAGGGCAGGCTGGTCTATTACCGTATCGGTAATACAAACGTGCTTGCCTTCCTTGAATCGCTCTTCGATCTTTTTCCGGCTGCTGAAAACAATTAGTACCCGCCCTTGCGGAGCACGGTTGCTGCGTCGAAGATAGCTGATCCGGATGATTTCGCGCCGGATCGGGAGACCGGATGATCGACAAGCTGGAATTTTTCATCGCCCTTGCCAACGAAAAGCATTTCGGCCGCGCCGCGGAGGAGTGCGGGGTTTCCCAGCCGACGCTTTCAGCCGCGATCCGGCAGCTCGAGGATCAGCTTGGTGTCATGCTGGTGCAGCGCGGCTCGCGCTTTCAGGGGCTGACGCCGGAGGGCCAGCGCGTCCTGGAATGGGCCCGGCGCATCGTCGGCGATGCCCGCACCATGCGCGAGGAGATGCGCGCGGCCCGCCGCGGACTTTCCGGCCATATTCGCCTTGCCGCCATTCCGACGGCGCTCGCCATGCTATCGCGCATCACCACGCCCTTTCAGGAACGACATCCGGGAGTGACCTTCTCGATCGTCTCGCGGAACTCGCTGCAGGTGCTGAGCATGCTCGAAAATCTCGAAATCGACGCCGGCATCACCTATCTCGAAAACGAGCCGCTCGGCCGGGTCACCAGTGTTCCGCTCTATGCCGAGCGCTATCATCTGATCACTGCTGCAGGCAGCCCGCTGTCCGATCGCGACAATGTGACCTGGAAGGAGGTCGGCGATCTTCGGCTTTGTCTATTGACCGCCGACATGCAGAACCGCCGCATCATCAACCGGCATCTGACGGAAGCCGGCGCCACTGTGCATCCGACGCTCGAATCCAATTCGATGATCGTGCTGTTCTCGCATGTCAGGACCGGACGCTGGGCGAGCATCATGCCGCGCAACGTGGCGAAATCATTTGGTTTTCCGGTGGAGATCCGGATGATTCCGATTGTCGAACCGGAAGCCCACCATCTGGTTGGCCTCGTCGCACCCTATCGGGAGCCCTTCACCCCGCTCGTTTCGGCCCTGCTGCACGAAGCGAGAGTGCTCGTGCGGGATGAGGAACTCTGATAGAAAAAACCTATCAATCCACGAGATAGCTTTATTGATCGTCATCGGCTTCCCTGAGATGTTGTCTGCACGATGGCGCTCGGCTGGGGAGGCCTGCCATCCCGAAACGAGCGAGCCGCCGGGAGGGCTGCCTGATGACCATTCATATCGCCCAAGGCGATATCGCAGCGCGTACGCGGACCATCGTCGCCGACCTTCGCTTCCTTGAAGGACCGCTGCTTCCCATTCTGCACGAGGTTCAGCGAGAATTCGGTTATGTGCCGCAGGAAGCCCTGCCTGTGATTGCGGAGGAACTGAACCTCTCGCGCGCCGAAGTGCACGGGGTGATGACATTCTACCACGATTATCGCGACCATCCCGCCGGCCGCCATGTGCTGAAGCTCTGTCGCGCCGAGGCCTGCCAGTCGACGGGCGGCGACGCGTTGGCCGATCGCGTCAAGGCGCTGCTCGGGATCGATTTTCATCAGACGACGCTCGACGGCGCCGTGACGCTGGAGCCGGTCTACTGTCTCGGCCTTTGTGCCTGCGCCCCGTCGGCGATGCTCGACGGCGAGGTTTATGGCCGCGTGGACGATCAGATGGCGGCGGAACTCGTTGCGGAGGCACGTCGATGACAGTCAAGATTTATGTTCCGCGCGATGCCGCTGCGCTGGCGCTCGGGGCCGAAAAGGTGGCAAAGGCGATTGCCCAGGAGATCGCCGCCCGCGGCTTCGATGCAGAGATCGTGCGCAACGGCTCGCGCGGAATGTTCTGGCTGGAACCGCTGGTCGAGGTCGAGGCCGCCGGCAAGCGCATCGGCTACGGGCCGGTGAAGGCAAAGGATGTGCCTGCTCTGTTCGACGCCGGAATGCTGAACGGGAGCGGCCATCCGCTCTGTCTCGGGGAGGTTGAAGACCTCCCGTTCCTGAAGGAACAGACCCGCCTGACCTTCGCCCGCTGTGGCATCACCGACCCGCTTTCGCTCGGCGATTATGAGGCGCATGGCGGCCTTGCCGGCCTTCGCCGCGCCGTTTCGATGACGCCTGCCGAAATCGTCAAGGAAGTCACGGATTCCGGCCTGCGCGGACGCGGCGGCGCCGGTTTTCCCACCGGCATCAAGTGGAAGACCGTTCTCGATGCCAGCGGCGAACGCAAATATATCGTCTGCAACGCCGATGAGGGCGATAGCGGCACCTTTGCCGACAGGATGATCATGGAAGGCGATCCCTTCGTCTTGATCGAGGGCATGGCGATTGCGGGGCTTGCGACCGGCGCCACGAAGGGGTTCGTCTACACCCGTTCGGAATATCCGCATGCGATCGCTGTGATGAGCGAGGCCATCGGCATTGCCAGACAGGGCGGCATTCTCGGCCCATCGGTGCTTGGCTCGGGCCGCGCCTTCGATATCGAGGTGCGCACCGGCGCCGGCGCCTATGTCTGCGGTGAAGAAACGGCTCTCTTGAACAGTCTCGAAGGCAAGCGCGGCATCGTGCGCGCCAAGCCGCCGCTGCCGGCGCATAAGGGCCTGTTCGACTGTCCGACCGTCATCAACAATGTGATTTCACTGGCCTCAGTGCCTGTGATCATGGAGAAGGGCGCCGCCTTCTACCGCGATTTCGGCATGGGCCGCTCGCGCGGCACCATTCCGCTGCAGATCGCCGGCAATGTCAGATATGGCGGGCTTTATGAGACCGCTTTCGGTCTTTCGCTCGGCGATATCGTCGACAGGATCGGCGGCGGAACGAGGACCGGCCGGCCGGTCAAGGCGGTTCAGGTCGGCGGGCCGCTCGGCGCCTATTTCCCGCGGGCGCTGTTCGATACGCCTTTCGACTACGAGGCCTTCGCCGCCAAGGATGGGCTGATCGGCCACGCCGGCATCGTCGTCTTTGACGACACGGCCGACATGCTGAAGCAGGCGCGTTTCGCCATGGAATTCTGTGCCGTCGAAAGCTGCGGCAAATGCACGCCCTGCCGCATCGGTTCGACGCGCGGCGTCGAGACGGTCGACAAGATCGCGCGCGGCATCGAGCCGGAGAAGAACCGGGTACTGCTTGGCGATCTCTGCAATACCATGAAATTCGGGTCGCTCTGTGCGCTTGGCGGCTTCACGCCCTATCCCGTGATGAGCGCCATGACGCATTTCCCGGAAGATTTTTCGCCGGCACCGGTCGTGGAGGCGGCTGAGTAATGGTTTTTTATTCGAAGTTGCCCCTCACCCTAACCCTCTCCCCGCCTGCGGGGAGAGGAGACGTGCCACGAGGGCGCGTATCGAGTGAAGGTGGTGCGGCATACCCCTTCGCCCCGCTTGCGGGGAGAAGGTGCCGGCAGGCGGATGAGCGGCATGCCTCAAGGCGCCCGATACTGAAATCTAGCGGAGGTGCAATCCATGTCTCTCATCCATGAAATCGACTACGGCACTCCCGCTTCGAAATCCGAAACCATGGTGACGCTCACCATCGACGGGCAGCAGATCAGCGTGCCGGAGGGCACCTCCATCATGCGCGCCTCAATGGAAGCCGGCATCGAGGTGCCGAAGCTCTGCGCCACCGACATGGTCGATGCCTTCGGCTCCTGCCGGCTCTGTCTTGTCGAGATCGAGGGCCGCGCCGGCACGCCGGCCTCCTGCACGACGCCGGTGGCGGCAAACATGGTGGTGCACACGCAGACGGGACGATTGAAGGATATCCGCCGCGGTGTGATGGAGCTTTATATTTCCGATCATCCGCTCGACTGTCTCACCTGCGCTGCCAATGGCGATTGCCAATTGCAGGATATGGCCGGTGCTGTCGGCCTCCGTGACGTACGCTACGGCTATGAGGGCGACAATCACGTCAAGGCGCGCAGCAACGGCGACATCAATCTGAAATGGATGCCGAAGGACGAGTCCAATCCATATTTCACCTATGATCCCTCTAAATGCATTGTCTGTTCGCTTTGCGTGCGCGCCTGCGAGGAAGTGCAGGGCACCTTCGCGCTGACGATCGAAGGGCGTGGTTTTGGCTCCCGCGTGTCACCCGGCATGCATGAGAATTTCATGGATTCCGAATGTGTTTCCTGCGGCGCCTGCGTCCAGGCCTGTCCGACGGCGACGCTGACGGAGAAATCGGTGATCGAGATCGGCCAGCCGGAGCATTCGGCCGTCACAACCTGCGCCTATTGCGGCGTCGGTTGCTCCTTCAAGGCGGAGATGCGCGGCGAGGAGCTGGTGCGCATGGTGCCGTGGAAGGACGGACAAGCCAATCGCGGCCATTCCTGCGTCAAAGGCCGCTTCGCCTACGGTTATTCCACACACAAGGACCGCATTCTCAACCCGATGATCCGCGAAAAGGTCAGCGATCCCTGGCGGGAGGTGAGCTGGGACGAGGCCTTCGCGCATGTGGCGTCGGAGTTCCGCCGGATTCAGTATCAATATGGGCGCGACGCGATCGGCGGCATTACCTCCTCGCGCTGCACCAATGAGGAAACCTATCTGGTGCAGAAGCTGGTCCGCGCCGGTTTCGGTAACAACAATGTCGATACCTGCGCCCGCGTCTGCCATTCCCCGACCGGCTACGGTCTCGGCCAGACATTCGGAACCTCGGCCGGAACGCAGAATTTCGACAGCATCGAAAATTCGGATGTTGTCGTCATTATCGGCGCCAACCCGACGGATGGCCATCCGGTGTTCGGCTCGCGGCTGAAGAAGCGGCTGCGCCAGGGGGCGAAGCTCATCGTCATCGATCCGCGCCGTACCGATATCGTCCGGTCACCGCATGTCGAGGCCTCCTACCACCTGCCGCTGAAGCCGGGCACCAATGTCGCGGTCATGACGGCGTTGGCGCATGTGATCGTCACCGAAGGGCTTTATGACGAGACGTTCATCCGTGAGCGCTGCGACTGGTCGGAGTTCGAGGACTGGGCGGCCTTCGTCCTCGAACCGCAGCATAGTCCCGAAGCGACGGAGATTTTCACCGGCGTGCCGGCGGCAGATCTGCGCGGTGCGGCAAGGCTCTATGCCAAGGGCGGCAATGGTGCGATCTATTACGGCCTCGGCGTCACCGAACACAGCCAGGGTTCGACGACGGTCATTGCGATCGCCAATCTGGCGATGGCGACCGGCAATATCGGCCGTCCCGGTGTCGGCGTGAATCCGCTGCGCGGCCAGAACAATGTGCAGGGCTCCTGCGACATGGGCTCATTCCCGCACGAACTGCCCGGCTACCGGCATGTTTCCGACGATGCCACGCGCGATATCTTTGAAAAGCTCTGGGGTGTGAAGCTCAGCGACGAACCGGGCCTGCGCATTCCGAACATGCTCGATGCGGCGGTCGACGGCTCCTTCAAAGGCCTTTACGTCCAGGGCGAGGACATTCTCCAATCCGATCCCGACACGAAACATGTCGCGGCAGGCCTTGCGGCAATGGAATGCGTCGTCGTGCAGGACCTGTTCCTCAACGAAACCGCCAACTACGCCCATGTCTTCCTGCCCGGTTCGACCTTCCTCGAGAAGGACGGCACATTCACCAATGCCGAGCGACGCATCAACCGCGTGCGCAAGGTAATGATGCCGCGCAACGGTTATGGCGATTGGGAGGTGACGCAGAAGCTTGCCCAGACCATGGGGCTCGACTGGAATTATGCCCATCCGTCCGAGATCATGGACGAGATTGCCGCGACGACGCCGAGTTTCGCGCTTGTGTCCTACGATTACCTCGACAAGATGGGCTCGGTGCAGTGGCCTTGCAACGAGAAGAACCCGCTCGGCTCGCCGATCATGCATGTCAACGGTTTCGTCCGCGGCAAGGGCAAGTTCATCCGCACCGAATATGTGGCGACCGACGAGCGCACCGGCCCGCGCTTCCCGCTGCTGCTCACCACCGGCCGCATCCTCAGCCAGTATAATGTCGGAGCGCAGACACGCCGGACCGAGAACGTCGTCTGGCACGCGGAAGACCGGCTGGAGATCCACCCGCACGATGCCGAACAGCGCGGCGTCCGCGATGGCGACTGGGTGAAGCTCGCCAGCCGCTCCGGCGACACTACGCTCCGGGCGTTGATCACCGATCGTGTCGCGCCCGGTGTCGTCTATACGACCTTCCATCATCCCAATACGCAGGCCAACGTCATCACCACCGACTTTTCCGATTGGGCGACCAACTGCCCGGAATATAAGGTGACGGCGGTGCAGGTCTCGCCGTCGAACGGGCCGAGCGAGTGGCAGCTCGAATATGACGAGCAGGCACGGCAATCGCGCCGCATCGCCGGCAAGCTTGAAGCGGCGGAGTGACGATGCCGGGGCGATTTGGCGTTGTCGGCGAGATCCTCCCATCTTTCCTCGGGGAGAAGAGGAGGCGTCTGTGATGACTTTCGCCACCACCGCCCGTGCTCCCGAAACCGCCCGCCGCAACGGCGTCATGCACAGCGGTTCGCGCATCGTGCCCGAGGAAGTGCCGATCGCCTTTTCCTATGGCGGCAGTTCGCATGCGGTGATGATGGCGACACCGGCGGATCTTGAGGATTTCGCCGTCGGCTTCAGCCTGACGGAAGGGATTATCGCCAAGCCGGCGGAGATATCCGCCGTCGAGATCGTCGAGGGGGGGCAGGGCATCGACGTGCAGGTCAGCCTTACCGACGACGTCGCCGATCGGCTGCGGGCGCGCCGCCGCAGCATGGCCGGACCAGTCGGCTGTGGGCTCTGCGGCATCGAATCGATCGAGCAGGCGGTGCGGCCGGTGCCCGATGTCTCGGCATCGCCGTTGACGCTGTCTCATGCGGATATCGTTCAGGCCGTTTCGCTTCTGAACGATGCGCAGCCGCTGCATCAGGAGACGCGGGCCGTCCATGGCGCTGGATTCTACCTTCCCGGCCGCGGGCTGATCGCGGTTCGCGAAGATGTCGGCCGCCATAACGCGCTGGACAAACTCTGCGGCGCCGTCATCCGCGCCGGCGAAAGCGGCGGAAACGGCGCAGTCGTCGTCACCAGCCGGCTGTCGGTGGAAATGGTGCAGAAGGCGGCGATCCTCGGCAGCCCAGCGCTCATTGCCATTTCAGCGCCGACGGCCCTTGCCATCCGCACGGCCGAAGCGGCCGGCATGACGCTCGTCGCGCTGGTGCGCGGCGAAGATTTCGAGATTTTCACACACCCGCACCGCATCTCGCCCGGAAGCATCGCCGATGTCGCATGATACCAAAACCAAGCTTGTCTATATGGCAAACCAGATCGCCACCTTTTTCAAAAGCCAGCCGCAAGACGAGGCCGCGCAAGGCGTCGCCACGCACATCAACAAATTCTGGGAGCGGCGCATGCGGCGGCAGTTGTTTGAAATTCTCGAGAAAGAGGAGAATGGCCTGGATGCTCTCGTGCTTCAGGCCGCTCCACTGATCCGCAAGCCGGAGGCGGAGGCAAACCGGGTCCGGTAATTCAAAGTGGTGTCTGCCGGAGGGGAGACAGCAGCAAACTGCCTGCGCACGCGCCACTGCCTTCTACCGGCACCATGTATATTCTTGCCGTCATGCCGGCGCCCGGTCTCATCGCCAACGCGCTGGTCAGGCCGCTTCCGGACAAGTGGTTCTGAGGGATGGCGAGGTCGCGGCGCTGCAAGAAACTCGGCGGCAATAAAAAACCGCCGAAAGCGGCGGTTTTCCGATATCCAATTGTTCCGGCAGATCAGGCAGCCAGTTCATCCGTCTCATTTTCCTTGAACATCTTGGCGAGGTTCAGGAAGCAGATCATGCCGTTTTCCGAAGCGATGATACCTTCGCAGAAAGCGCGGTCGAAGGAGGCGGTCACCTCGGGCACCGGCTGGACCTGGCTGGACGAGATGGTGAGAATATCCGAGACGCGGTCCACGAGCATGCCGATGACCATGCTATGAACTTCGGCGACCACGATGGCGCTGCGTTCGTTGGCAACCGTACTCTTCATGCCGAGCTTATAGGCGAGATCGATGATCGGGATGACCGAACCACGCAGGTTCATGACACCGATAACATCGGCCGGCGAATGCGGGATCGGGGTCGAGGGCGCCCAACCGCGGATTTCGCGGATGGTCGTGGTCTTGACGCAAAATTCCTGATCATGGAGGCGGAAGGCAATGATCTCGAGCGTATCGCCGCTGAAGCTAGTGGAATTGATCGTGGCCATTAGAATTCTTCCCAACTGTCGTAAGCCAAAGCAGAAGCGAGTGCGCCACCATTGGCGCGGACGAGCTTTGCCTTCACACCACGCGATGACTCTGCACTCAAAGCATCGTTACGGTTAGCGACGACATTAACGGAAGAGTGTTGCCCAAATCTGAATCGGGAACGGGAGCATAAAGCTTTTCCGCCTCGCTCTACTTCAGCCGATCGTCTTTTCGATCTGCGAGACGGCCCAATCGACCTGCTCCCTCGTTATGACAAGTGGCGGAGCGAGGCGAATCGTGTGGTCATGGGTGTCCTTGGCGAGAAGGCCGCGCTCCTTCAGCGCATGGCAATATTGCCGCGCGCCGCCGGCTTCGGGCTCCAGCTCGATCGCCATCATCAGGCCACGGCCACGTACATCTCTGACAATGTTGGAGCGGATCGACCTCAATCCGTCGAGGAAATAATCGCCCATCGCGGCGGCGTTCTCGATCATGCCTTCCTCCACGAGCACCTTGAGGGCGGTGCGCGCCACCGCGCAGGCGAGCGGATTGCCGCCGAAGGTCGAGCCGTGCTGGCCAGGCTTCAGCACGCCCAGCACCTCGGAATTGGAAAGGACGGCGGATACGGGATAGAAGCCGCCGGAAAGCGCCTTGCCGATCAGCGTCACATCGGCCTCTATGCCTTCGTGCTCCTCCGCCAGCAGCTTGCCGGTACGGCCGAGGCCGGTCTGGATCTCATCGAGGATTAGAGTGACGTTGTTATCAGTGCAGAGCTCGCGGATGCGGGTGAAATAGCCGACCGGCGGGATGATGACGCCGGCTTCGCCCTGGATCGGCTCGATCAGGGCTGCCACGGTATTGCCGTTGATCGCGGCTTCGAATGCCTCGGCGTCGCCGAAGGGAATGATGCGGAAGCCCGGCGTATAGGGGCCGAAGCTGGTGCGGGCGTCGGGATCTGTGGAGAAACTGATGATGCTCAGTGTGCGGCCATGGAAATTGTCGGCGCAGACAATGATTTCCGCCTTGCCTTCAGGAACACCCTTGACCTCGTAACCCCATTTGCGCACCGCCTTGATGGCGGTCTCCACCGCTTCAGCGCCGGAATTCATCGGCAGGATCTTGTGCGAGCCCGTCAGCGTCGCAAGCTCCTCGTAGAGATGGGCGAGCTGATCGTTGCGGAAGGCGCGGGATGTGAGCGTCAGCTTCCCCGCCTGTTCGACCATGGCGGCGAGGATCTTCGGGTGGCAATGGCCCTGATTGACGGCAGAATAGGCCGAGAGGCAATCGAGATAACGATTGCCGTCGGTATCCCAGACATACACGCCTTCGCCACGCGTCAGCACCACGTCGAGCGGCTTATAGTTGTGGGCGCCGAGCCGCTGTTCCGTTGCGATCAGTTTTTCCGAAGTGTTCATGGCGCTTCTCCCTCAGCTTGTCTATGCGGCGCGTGTCGGACGATCGAAGATGCGGCGGCCGAAGAGGCTTGCCGTCAGTTCCACCAGTATACGGGCGCTCTTGCCGCGATCATCGAGGAACGGATTGAGCTCGACGAGATCGAGCGACGAGACGAGGCCGCTGTCGGAAAGCATTTCCATGACAAGATGCGCTTCGCGGAAGGTCGCACCGCCAGGCACCGTCGTGCCGACTCCGGGCGCGATGTCGGGATCGAGGAAGTCGAGATCAAGGCTGACATGCAGCAGGCCGTTGGCCTTTGCGACAACAGCGAGAATCTCGCGCATGACGGCGCCGATGCCCTGCTCGTCTATCGCCCGCATGTCGAAGACGTTGACGCCGTGTTCATGGATTTCCTCGCGCTCGCGCGCATCGACCGAACGGATACCGACCTGGAAGACATTCTTCGGGTCGACGAAGGGCCGGTCCTTCGGGAGGATTTCGGCGAACTCCGCCTCGCCGCAGAAGAAGGCGACGGGCATGCCGTGAATATTGCCGGAGGGTGACGTTGCCGGAGAGTTGAAATCGGCATGGGCATCGAGCCAGAGCACGAAGAGCGGGCGCTCCTTGCTGGCGGCATAACGCGCCATGCCGGAGACGCTGCCCATCGACAGACTATGATCGCCGCCGAGAATCAGCGGAAAGCGGCCGGCGGCGGCGACGTCATAGACGCTGCTTTCCAATGCGCGGGTGAAGGCACCGACGATCCTCAGATTATGGGCTTTCGGATGATTCGGCAGATCCATCGCCGGCACGATAGAGAGATCGCCGATATCGGCGACGTCGTGGCCGAGATCAATCAGGGTCTGGTCGACGCCGGCGATCCGCAGGGCCGCAGGGCCCATGGCGGCGCCTCTGCGACCCGAACCTTCTTCCAAGGGTGCGCCGATGAGGGTGACAGATCGCGATTGCGCATTCATTCGAGGGCTCCGTTTGAGGCCTGTTTTCGGCCAATAGTGGGATAAAGGGCTGGCGGCAAAAAGATGGAAAAGTGCCAGAAATGGATTATGATTGCGCAGATTGATAAAGCTATTTTGACAAAGTGTTCGACGTGGACGATCTCGATACCGAACTTCTGAGTGCGCTTCGCCACAATGCTCGCATGTCCGTCTCCTCGCTCGCGGCAATGACCGGTGCATCGCGGGCAACGGTCGCCGCCCGTATCGACCGGCTGGTCGCCAGCGGCACCATCGTCGGCTTCACCATCCGCACCAGTCACGAGACGCGATCCGCCGGCGTGCGCGCGATCGTCATGATCGAGGTGCTCGGCAAGCTCGCCGACAGGGTGGCCGATCAGCTCAGGGGCTTGCCGCAGGTGCGGGCGCTTCACAGCACCAACGGCAAATGGGATTTCGTCGCCGAGCTGGAGGACCGCGATCTTGCCGCCTTTGACGAGACGCTGCGTCGAATCAGACTGATCAACGGCATCAATTCGACCGAGACCAACATTCTTCTTAAAACGAGCAAGACGGGTTTCTAAGCTGCTTTAATATTCCCGTTCATAGACGATGCCCGCTTCGCCGGCGCCATTCCCGCCGGCGACTCCCCGCAATTTGACGCCACGGCCGACATCGAGATTGATGATCGCCTTGGCGCCGGCCGAGCCGCCCTGCTGCAATTCGAAATAGGTACGGTCGTTGAGATAGCGGCCGACGCTGACGCTCGTCTGGCCCTTCGCGTCGGTGCTGATGTCGAAATCGTCGACGCCGAGCTGGTTGCGCAGACCCTCGAAAAGCGAGGTGGAGCGGTTGCCGGCCAGCTGGCTGACGGCGTCGGCGAGCTGGGCGATCTGCACCGGCGAGAGCTTCGACATCGACTGGCCGAAGATCAGCTGCGCCAACACCTCGTCCTGCGGCAGCTGCGGCGAGGAGGAAAAGGTGATCGAGGGATCGGTGGCAAGGCCTGAGACATCGACCGTCAGGGTCGTCGTGCCGGAGGTGGAGGTCGCTTCCATGTCAAGCGCCGGCGTCAGGTCGCCGGCAAAGGTGATTTTGCTCTTGTCGGAGAAATTGAGGCGACGATTGAGAATGATGAGCCGGCCGCGGCGCATTGTAAAGCCACCGGTGACGCTCGGTGCTGCCGCCGTTCCGCGGATCGTCACGAGACCTCCAAGCTCGGCATCGATGCCGCGGCCGCGCACGAAGATCTGCGAGGGCGCATCGATTTCGAGGTCGAGTGTGATAGTCGAGGACTTCTCGCCCGGCTTCCGTTCACCGTCATCGCGCAGCTGCGCCAGCACCGCTCGCGGTGCGTTTTTATGCCGGATGTCGATTTCACGGAGTGAGGTCGGCAATCTTTCCGGCACGGTGATCGAGGTCTTGTCCAGCCGAAGCTTGCCGCTCAGCGTTGCACTCAGGATCGGCCCGCGCAGGCCGACCGTCCCGTTGACGGTCGAGACGACAAGCGTTCCGTCGACATAGACGGCCTTGTCGAGCTTGATCGAAATGTCGGCGGGAAATCCGCCGGCGGGCTGGATGCCGATGGTACCGCTTGCCGAAATCGTGCCGCCGCCGCCCAGATTGCCGCTGAGGCGCGAGATGACGGCCTGGTTGCCATTGAAGGTGACGGTGGCTGCGAGATTGTTGACGGCAAGATTGCGCCTGACGTCGACAAGCTTGGCGCCTGATGTCGAGACCGTGCCGTTGATGACGGGGGCTGCGGCCGTTCCGCCAATCTTAAGATCGACCTTGGCGACGCCGTCGGCGACAAAGCCCTGCTGTGCGAGCGGGGCGCCAAGCACGGCGAAGGGAACATTGCCGTTGAAGCGCATGTCGAGGGCGCGGTTGCCCGATATCACGACGCTGCCGCCGCCTTTCAGCGACATACCGGCGTCGCCGGCAAGGTTGGTGTCGACCGTCAGCCTGTTATCGGCAAGCTTGCCGGATGCGCCGATGGTGAATGGCGAAAGACCGGCGCCCTTCGTCTGGCTCGTTGCCGCATTCTTCCAGTCGACCTTGAAGTCCACGACGGGCGAGCTCAGCGTGCCAGTCACTTTGGCCGTCGCCGAGATCGTGCCTTCGGCTCCTATGCCAGGAACAAAACCGTTGGCGATGGCGGCCGGAACATTGGCGGCGTTTGCGGTGACGTCGATCGATCGGATCGTTGTGCCTGCAATGGAAAGATTACCAGCGGCTTTCAGCGAAATACCACCACCGCCGCTGAGGTCGGCATCAAAATCCAGCCGGTCGCCGGCATATTTTCCCGTCGCCGCCAAGGCAAGGCGGGAGAGGCCGGCGGCCTTGGTGTGGCTTGTCGCGGCATCTTTCCAGTTCAGCTTGAAATCGACGATCGGGTCTGCCGGCGTTCCCGATGTCTGGGCGCTCGCCGACAGCGTGCCTTCGGCTCCGAGGCCGGGAACAAAGGCATTGGCGATATTTGCGGGCAGCGCCGGAATATCGGCATTGATCGAAAGGTCGCGTATCGCGGTTCCCGCGATCGTCGCGCCACCCGCCGCCTTGGCCAACATGCCGTCCTTGCCGGCAAGGCTAGCATCGAAATCGACCCTGTCATTGGCGAACTTGCCGGTGACCGCGGCACTCAGGCCCGACAAGCCGCTGCTCCTGGTCTGGGCGGTGGCGGCGTTCTTCCAATCGAGCTTGAAATCGACGGCGGGTTTGGGCAGCGCTCCTGAGGCGGATGCCGTTCCCGACACGGTGCCTTCCGCGGCAAGACCGGGAACGAAGCCGTTGGCAAGGCCCGCGGGCAGATTGGCAAGATCGGCTTTGACGTCGATGTTGCGGATCGAAGTGCCCGATATCGCCACATTGCCAGCGGCATTCAGCGACAGGCCGTCCTTGCCGCCAAGATTGGTGTTGAAGTCAAGCTTGTTGTCGGCGAGGTGTCCCGATGCGGCAAGCGCGAGGCCGGAAAGATGCGCGCTTCTGGTGTGGCTGGTCGCGGCGCCCGTCCAGTCGAGCTTGAAATCGGCCTTGGGTGCAGCGGGTGTTCCGGCTGCCGAGAGCGTGCCTGATATTATGCCGCCGGCCGCCAAATCGGGGACGAAGGCATTGGCGAGAGCAGCCGGGAGTTTGGCGATTTCGGCATCGACGTTCACGCTGTCGATCGCCGTACCAGCGAGAGCGACATTGCCCATGGCCTTCAATGAGAGACCTTGATCGCCACCGGCGGCCGCGTTGAAATCCAGCTTGTTATCGGCGAATTTCCCCGACGCGGTAATGTCGAGAGCGGCAAGGCCGGCACGCTTCGTGTGGCTCGTCGCAGCGTCTTTCCAATTGAGGTCGAAATTGGCGGTCGGGGCGGAAAGCGAGCCCGCAGCCGAGATCCTCCCCGAGACTGTGCCTTCGGCGGCGAGATCGGCGACGAAGCTGTTTGCCAGGCTTGCCGGGATATTTGACAGCGTCGCATCGGCCGCGACGGTGCCGATCGTCGTGCCGGTCACGGCGACATTGCCGTTCGCCTTGAGCGAGAGGCTGTCTGCGCCGGCGACCACGGCGTCGAAATCAAGCTTGTTGTCGGCAAATTTGCCGGACGCCGTGGCATCAAGACCGGTTAGGCCGGCTCGTTTCGTGTGGCTCGTCGCGGCGTTTTGCCAATGGAGATCAAAATCAGCGATCGGAGCCGCAAGCGACCCGCTGGCGGCGACCGTTCCGGAGAGAGCACCTTCCGCTGCGAGATCGGGAACGAAGCCGTTGGCAATAGCCACCGAGATATTGTCCAGTGTTGCGTTGACCTTGACGCTGCCGACCGTCGTTCCGGTGATGTCCACGTTGCCGTTTGCCTTGAGCGAGAGGTTGTTGGCGCCGCTGGCCGCAGCGTCGAAATCGAGCTTGTTGTCGGCGAACTTTCCGGACGCCCTAGCTTCAAGACCGGTAAGGCCGGCTCGTTTCGTGTGACTCGTCGCGGCGTTTTGCCAATGGAGATCAAAATCGGCGATCGGAGCTGCAAGCGACCCGCTGGCCGCGACCGTTCCGGAGAAAGCGCCTTCCGCTGCGAGATCGGGAACAAAGCCGTTGGCAATAGCTGCGGGGATATTGTTCAATGTTGCGTCCGCCTTGACGCTGCCGACCGTCGTCCCGGTGAGATCGACGTTGCCGTTTGCCTTGAGCGAGAGGTTGTTGGCGCCGCTGGCCGCAGCGTCGAAATCGAGCTTGTCGCCCGCGAATTTGCCGGACGCGGTCACATCAAGAGCCGCGAGGCCGGCCCGCTTTGTGTGGCTCGTGGCAGCGTTTTTCCAGGCGAGATCGAAATTGGCGGTCGGAGCCTTAAGCGAACCGGAGGCAGTCACCTTTCCCGTGATGGCGCCCTCGGCGGCGAGATCGGAAACGAAACCATTGGCGACCTGCGCCGGCAGGTTGAGGATATCGGCGTCGATATCGAGCACCGGCGTCGTCGGATCAGCGAGCCCGACGTCGCCGCTTGTCTTGAGCAACAGGCTGTCCGCACCGGCGATTGTCGTGTCGAAATCGAGCTTCTTGTCGGCAAATTTACCGCTGGCGATGATGCCGAGCGGTGCCAGGCCCGCGCCCTTAAGCTGTCCTGTGGTCGCATCCTTCCAGTCGAGTTTGAAATCGGCGATGGGTGCTGCCGGCGTTCCCGTCACGGCAATCGTTCCCGAGATCGTGCCGCCAGCCGAAAGATTCGGCACGAAACCGTCGACGAGTGATGCTGGCAGCTCTTTGATGATGGCATCGAGCTTCAGCGTCTCGCCGGCCGAACCGGTAACCGATACCGAGCCGGCGCCGGTCTTCAACGTCAGTCCGTCCAGATTGGCGACGCCGCCGGTGACTGTGACCCGCGTCGGCGCGGCGAGTTCGATCAGAATGTTGCGGGGGCTTGCCGAGAGCCGATCGAGGTTGAGGCCGATATTGCCGGCGGCCATCTCGATGGTGCCGTCCGCCATCACGGGATTGCCGTCATAGGCAGCATCGAGGTCGAAGTTGGTGCGGTCTTGCTGCTTGGTAAAACTGAGAGAAAGTCCGCCAAGTTTGTTCGCTCCGGCAGCTACCTCCTCGGCCCTGAGCGTGCCGTTTGCCGCAAGGGTGCTGAGATCGCTGACCGTGAGGTCGATATCCGGCTTAGCGATCGCGAGCGTATCGCGGCGGATCGAGGCGCCTGACGCAACGAGCTTGAGCGCGATCTTGCCGTCGTGGCTATCGATGCCGAGCGAACCCTTGAGGTCTCCTTCGGCTTTCTGTCCGCCGAGCGCGGCCAGCAAGCCGAGCTTGGGAAAATCGAAGGTCAAGGCGCCCGAGGGTGTAAAGGAGGGCGAGAGTTCCAGATTGCCGGTCAGCCGGTTGCCGCCGACATCGGCGGTCAGTGCGGGAATGTTCGTCTTGCCGTTTTCAGAACGGATGTCGCCGTTGATGCCGAGCGGCTGTCCGTCGATCGTGCCGGTGGCCGCAAACTTCCCCTGCGGCGCCTTGGGATCGGCGACACCCCACAGATCGATATTGAGGTCGGCGAGCGCGCGATCAGCTATCTCAAGGCTGGGAGCCTTGATATTGGCTGTCACGGAGATCGCCGGCAGTTCGCCTCCGATCCTCAGCGCGTAACCTGCTCCGCCGCTGGCGCCTGTCATCAGCTTGCCGATATCGGGCAGCCGGCCTGAAAGATCGGCGTTCAACATCGAGCCGTCGAGCGCGACGTTGCCGGCAGCTTCAAGCGTGCCGGATTTCAGGACGAGGTTGGACAGCGCGAGTTTCGACGGGATCGTGCCAGTCACTTGGCTTTCGACCAAGATCGGCTGATCGAACCTGCTCGTCGCCGCAGCCGGCAGGGCCGCCGGTTCGACGCTCAGCTTGACATTGCCGGTCAGCGCGCGGTCCGCCAGCCGATAGGAGCCGTTGAGGCTGCCGTTGATATTGGCGCTTTCGACGGTGGTGCCGTTGAAGCCGATGTCGCCCGGCGAAATCTGGAGCGGCGCGGCGATCGTGATAGGGCCTTGAACTGCGCGGTTGAGGTTCGGCTCGGCAAAGGTTGCGTCGCCGGCCACGAGGCGTAGCTGAACGCTGCCGGAACGGGCGGCAAGATTGAAGGCGTCGCTCTTTGCTGTCAGCTTGACGTTGCCGATATCGGCCTGCGGCAGGGTTGCGCTGTCGAGCGAGCCGCTGAGGCTCAGTCGGGCGGTCTGCGCCTCGCCTGTTAGAGCCAGGTTGAGGCCTGATATCAGAAAGCGCGCTTCGCCTTCGGCGAGCGGCCAGCGGAAATCGACGGGGCCGGATGTGCCGAGGAGATTGGCGTTCAGGCTGTTGTTGCCGGCCGGATCAAGCGCGCCCGATGCGGCGATGACGACGCTGCCGGTGGCGATGTTGCCGGTCTGGATATCGAGCTTGCCATGATCGTCGAAGGTGGCGGCAAGGTCGATATTGGTTTGGCCGGCGAAAAGCGGCCGGAATGCCGCGGGAAGAAGCGAACTCAGGTCACCGCCACCCTTGAGATCGAGATGGTGCAGTCCGTCTGTGCCAATCGCATGCCGGCCCTCGATTGCAGCGCGCTGCTGTCCGTCGAGCGCAGCCTGCACTTTGCCCGTCCAGTCGGATATCGGTCCCTGACCGTCGAGGTCGATGTTGACGGCAGGATTGTCAGGCAGGCCGAGGAAGCCTGCCAACAGCCCACCCTTCGGCTCGGCAAGCTCAGCCTTCAGCCGCAGCCGGTTTTCGGCCGGCGCATAGGCGATATCGGCAGTAAGGCGCGCATCCGGAACCGCGTGGCGGCTGACATTGACCATCGCTTCGCCGCCGTCGCCATCCGCCGAAAGGCTGCCGTTGGCGGCGAGCGCGAAGGCGCGCCCGGCAAAAGCTTCGGCCAGTTTGATATCGGGCAGGGCCACATGGTCGACATCGATCTTGACCGGAAGTGCGAAGCCGCCGGAATTTTCGGCGCCGGGCCGCGAGGGCAGGGTGCGCACCGGCTTGCGCAGCACGTTGATCGTGTCGATCTGGAAACGCTTGGCGTGGAATGTTCCCGTCAGCAGCGCCAGCGGGTTCCAATCGATTGCCACGCCGTGAATTTCCGCAAAAACGCCCCTGGTGTCGGATAGGGAGATTTCGGCGGCGCGAAGCCCGCCAGTCAAAAGCCCTTCCGGTTCGCGCACCTCGATCGTCATGTCGCGGTTGGAAAGGGTGGAGGCGATCCTTTCGGTGACGATGCGGGCGCCAAAGGAGGTGAAGCCGAAGATCGCAAGTGCCGCGACAGCGAGAATCAAAATGGCGCCTACGGCATAGCCGGTGACCCGCACTATCCAGTTGACGATTTTTGCCAGCGTTTGCATTGGCGCGGACTACCCCGTTTTCATGCGGCCCATCGATCGGAAGAAGCCGGAATCGCAACCCTAGAAGGATTGGCCGATGCCGGCATAAATTCCATAATCTGTGCCATCTTCGTACTTGTTCAGCGGCACGGCAAAATCAAGCCGCAACGGCCCGAAAGGTGTGGCATATCGTATTCCCGCGCCGGCGCCGGCGCGGATATCGGAAAAACCCGGGAAGGTGCTATCCGATACGGTGCCGACATCGATGAAGGGCACGAGGCCGATTGTATCGGTGATCTTGAAGCGGGCCTCCAACGACCCGGTCACATAGGAGCGGCCGCCGGTGGCATCGCCATTGTCATTGTAGGGCGAAATCTCCTGATAGCTATATCCGCGCACTGAACCGCCGCCGCCGGCGAAAAAACGCTGCGTGGCAGGAATGTCCTCGATCCCGCCGCCGCCGATCAGCACGCCGGCCGCGATCTTGCCGGCAAGCACGAGGCGGTCCTCGGCGCCAAATGGCAGATAGCCGGAGATCGAGCCCTCGAATGCCGCGTAGGGTGTGGCGTTGAAGATCTCGTAGCCGGGCTTTGCAAATGCTGTCGCCCGATAGCCTTCGGTCGGATTGAACTTGTCGTCGCGTGCGTCACGATCATATTGAAGCGGCAGGGCGATGGTCAGATAGTCATTGGTGCCGAAGGCGTCGTCATCACGCTCCCAGCTGACTTCGCCGCTCGCCGACACCGTGTCCTTGTCGGTCAGTTCATAGGAAAGGCCAAGCGAGGCGGTGACGAGCGTCGCATTATAAGCGTCCGGGTTCTGGGTCTTGGCGACGATGCCGGCCTTCAGCGTGGCGGCCGGGAAGAAGGCGCCGGGCTTGGTGAAGAGGATGCCGGCGGAGTAGTCGAGGCTGCCGACATCGGTTGTTTCGCCGAGCCGCGAGACCGAGCCTTCGATCCTCAGCGTCTCGGCCTCGCCGAACAGGTTGCGGTGGCCCCAATAACCCTGGATGCCGAGGCCGTCGGTGGTGGAATATTGCGCGCCGACGCCGAAATAACGCCTCTTGCCTTCGGAAACCTCGATCGTCATCGGCAGCGTACCATCAGGCGCCAGCACATCGCCCTGATGAATAGTGACGCTCGAAAAGACGCCGAGGGCGCGAAGCCGCTCGCCGGCCTTCTTCAGCCTTTCCGGCGAATAGGCGTCCCCTTTGTTCAGCCGGGAATAACGCTGGATGAAACCGGGCCGCACGGTTTTTTCGCCGGTGACCCCGACATCGCCGATCGGGGCGACAGGCCCACCTTCGGCAGCAAGCACGATGTCGACCGTATCGCTCCTGTGATCGGCGACGACCTTGCGTTCGGTCAATTTGGCGAAGGGCCGGCCTTCACTTTTCAACTGTTCGACGATCTTGTCGCCGGCCTTGATGATGGCGAGCGAGCCGGCCTCGGCGCCGGGGGCAAGGTCGTAATCGGCGGGATTGCGATCTGCGGCGTCGCCGCCGAACTGCACCTCTCTGACCCTGAACACGGGACCGGGTGTTATATTGACGGTGACGGGGATCGGCCCGGAGCGGTCGAAGGTCGGATTGGGGGGCAGGTCGTCGATGTTTCTGCCATCGATGGTGATCGTCACCACGCCGCCATAGCGCGCCTTTTCGTACAAGGCGGCGATCAGCCGCTCGCGGTCGTCACGCGCCTTGACGACGATGCCGAGATCGCCGGAGACCGGCTGTTTCTGGTCCCTGACGAGGCGGGAGCTGTTTTCGAGTGCTTCCTTAAGATCGGGATCGGCGGTGTCGGCCTTGAGGTCGACTTGATAGCGCACCGGATCGGGCACCTGTTCGCTCTCGTCCTCCTCCTTGCCGAAGATGGTGATGCCGAAAAGCTTGAAGGCGTAAGCATCGCCGATCAGGACCGGTGAGAAAGCAGCTGCCGCTGCGACCACCATCATGGTGCCTGTTCGCCGATACGCAAAACCTATTTTCGGACTTGTCCCTCTAATCCGCATCCGCTGCTTTTGGTTACGCCTACATGAAGCTTCGTTGCCCAGCCGTGAACAGCTTAGCGGCAAAATCGCGCAGGGTGTACCATTTTAAATTGCCCACGCACTAATTCAGCACAAAAAATCCCGGATGTGTGTCCGGGATTTCCTGTTTTGCCGCTTGTCAGCGCTCTCAGCGCGGGCAAGCGTCGATGTAACGGCGACCATAGCGGTCGCGATAGTAGCACTGGCCGGGCTGTTCCGCGACGCTGCCGATAAGAGCGCCTGACACGCCGCCGATGGCGGCCCCGACGGCCGCGCCGCGGACATTGCCGGTGACCGCGCCACCGATGACGGCGCCCGATGCAGCGCCGATACCGGCGCCCTGCTGGGTCGGCGTGCAGCTTGCGATCGACAGGCCGATCAATGCGAGTATGACAGCTTTTTTCATCTCTTCTCTCCGAGGTTGTTGTCCAGTGGGCAAAGGCCGTCCCTTTTGTTTTTTTGGCAGGCTAGCTGGAAAACTATGTCGGAAGAAAGGGTTGTCCACCGGTGATCCGATAATTTTGCAGGACCGGCGTCGTGCCCGAGGCTGCGGTTTCGCGATTTTCATCGTTGTGCCCATCAAACTCATTGATGATTGTGCGCGTATTTTTTATCTGGAATCATTCAAAAATCTGGGCCTTTTGCCGCAGTTGATGTTAAAGCAAAGGGTAAGCATTGACGCGCGGACGTCCGGTCGGCAAGAACGGCCGCGCGATACTGGAGCATATGATGGATTTCGAAGCATTTTTCAAAAACGAGCTGGACGGGCTTCATGCCGAGGGCCGCTACCGCGTTTTTGCCGATCTCGAGCGTCACCGCGGCAACTTCCCGCGTGCGACGCGCCATACGGCCGATGGCGAGAAGGAAGTCACGGTCTGGTGCTCCAACGACTATCTCGGCATGGGCCAGAACCCGAAGGTGATCGAGGCGATGAAGGCCGCCATCGACCACTGTGGCGCGGGTGCGGGAGGCACCCGGAATATTTCTGGCACCAACCATTACCACGTCCTGCTCGAGCGTGAGCTTGCCGATCTGCACGGCAAGGAATCAGCACTGATCTTCACCTCAGGCTATGTCTCCAACTGGGCCGCACTCGGTACGCTCGGCGCCAAAATTCCCGGCCTGATCATCTTCTCCGACGCGCTCAACCACGCCTCGATGATCGAGGGCATCCGTTACGCCAAGTGCGACAAGGTGATCTGGAAGCACAACGACGTCGCCGATCTCGAAGCCAAGCTCAAAGCCGCCGATCCGAAGGCGCCGAAGCTGATCGCCTTCGAGAGCGTCTATTCGATGGACGGCGATATCGCCCCGATCAAGGAGATCTGCGATCTCGCCGACAAATACGGGGCAATGACCTATCTCGACGAAGTCCATGGCGTCGGCATGTACGGCCCGCGCGGCGGCGGCATTGCCGAGCGGGAGGGACTGATGGACCGGCTGACGGTGATCGAGGGCACGCTCGGCAAGGCCTTCGGGGTGATGGGCGGCTATATCGCCGCGTCGATGGCCCTTTGCGATTTCATCCGCTCATTCGCCTCCGGCTTCATCTTCACCACGGCGCTGCCGCCGGCGCTCGCCGCCGGTGCGGTGGCCTCGATCCAGCATCTGAAGGTCAGCCAATTCGAGCGCGCCCGCCACCAGGACCGGGTGCGCAAGCTGCGCTCGCTGCTCGACCAGAACGGCATTCCGCATATGCACAATCCCAGCCATATCGTACCGGTGATGGTCGGCGATGCCGCCAAGTGCAAGTGGATCTCCGACCTGCTGCTCGACAATTGCGGCGTCTATGTCCAGCCGATCAACTATCCCACCGTGCCGAAGAAGACCGAGCGGCTGCGCATCACCCCGACGCCGCTGCATTCCGACGCCGATATCGCCCATCTCGTCGAGGCCCTGCATTCGCTCTGGTCGCGTTGCGCGCTGGCAAGGCACGTCGCCTGATCTAGCGATCGCTTGGGTTCTAGCTCCGCGAATCAGAACCTCCATCGGGTTCTGACGGCGGTTGTTTGTTCCACATTCATTAGCCGGGCAAGATTGTCCAGCGGTGGGCTGGCGCACTACCCGTGAATGACGCATTGCAATCCCGTCTCATGGATTCGCATTGGCCGTTTCCCCGCCTTCCTTCCTGCTGCCTGCCTCGATGTTCCGTCTCTGGATCTACATGAGAAAACCTTTTCTCACTTGACAGAAAGATTGGTAAAAGCTTTTCTCAAGCCACTTGAGAAGGAGGAAGGCCTGAACATATCGGGAGGAAAAAGAGGCAGGATCACCATCCATGAGGTCGCGTCGGCCGCCGGCGTGAGCATCTCGACGGCGTCGAAGGCGCTCAACGACACCGGCCGGATGGGGGCAGAAACCCGCGAGCGGGTTAAGCGGATTGCCGGCGAAATCGGATATCGGCCGAATGCGCTGGCAAGAGGTCTTCTCAGCAAGCGCAGCTTCACCGTCGGGCTGCTGACGAACGACACCTACGGCCGTTTCACGCTGCCTGTGATGGCGGGTATTTCGGACGCTCTCGTCGATCATGGCGTTTCGGTTTTCCTGTGCGCCATCGAAGATGATCCGGCACTCGCCCAGATCCATGTCGATGCGATGCTGGACAAGCAGGTCGACGGTATCATCGCAACCGGCAAGCGGCTGGACAAGCGTCTGCCTGTCGATTTGTCGAATTTGCATGTGCCTGTCGTCTATGCCTTCACCGAGGGGACGCCGAACAGCGTTACTTTCCGTTCGGACGACGAGCAGGGTGCGAGATTGGCGGTGGAATGGCTCGTGACGATCGGGCGGCGGCGGATTGCCCATATTACCGGGCCGGAAGACTTCTTTTCGGTGCGGGAGCGGGCCGGGGCCTATCATCAGGTGGCGGGCCACCGCGAGCCGGTGCTCTACGGCGTCTGGTCGGAAAGCTGGGGTCATGAAGCGGTGGAACAGCTTTGGAAGAGGCCGGGGGAAAAGCCGGACGCGCTTTTCTGCGGCAACGACCAGATCGCCCGTGGCGCGGTGGATGCGCTGCGCGAGCGCGGCGTCAAGGTGCCGCAGGACGTTTCGGTGATCGGCTTCGACAATTGGGAGATTGTCGCGGCCCAGACGCGGCCGCCGCTGACGACCGTAGATATGGAACTGAAGGAACTCGGGCGGCAGGCCGGATTGACGGTGCTGGCGCTTGCGGAAGGACGGCCTGTCGAGCCGGGAGTGAGAAAATTGCCCTGCCGGCTCGTTGTCCGGCGGTCATGCGGGGGTAGGCCTCCCGAGGAATGAGATCAGGGAAATGAGCAAAGGCGCGAGGAGATGCGCCATATTGGGAGGAGTGTCATGATCAAGCGTCTATTGGCTGCGACCGGCATCGCTACTTTGTGCATGGTGTCGGCTGCATCGGCGGCCGAAAACGTCGAAATGTGGGTCCGCTCGGGGATCGGCGACGCCTTCAAGAAGGTCGTCGAAGCCTATAATTCCAGCCACGAGAACAAGGTCGTAATGACCGAAGTGCCGTTCTCCGAGCTGGTGCAGAAATATGCGACGGCAATCGCCGGCGGACAGGCGCCCGACGCGCTGTCGATGGACCTCATCTACAATCCTGCCTTTGCCGCGGCGGGCCAGCTGGAGGATCTGACGGACTGGGCGAAGTCGCTGCCCTATTTCAACTCGCTTTCGCCGTCGCATGTCCGCCTCGGCACCTATCAGGACAAGATCTACGGCCTGCCGCTCTCCGTCGAGACATCGGTCTTCGCCTGGAACAAGGATCTCTACAAGAAGGCCGGTCTCGACCCGGAGAAGGCGCCGGCGAACTGGGATGAAATCACCGCCAATGCAGAGAAGATCCGGGCACTCGGTGACGACACCTACGGCTTCTATTTCTCCGGCGGCGGCTGCGGTGGCTGCATGATCTTCACCTTCACGCCGCTCGTCTGGGGTGCGGGCGCCGACATCCTGTCGGCCGACGGCAAGACGGCGACGCTCGATACGCCTCAGATGCGCAAGGCCGTCGACATCTACCGCAACATGGTCAAAAAGGACCTCGTGCCGGCGGGTGCGGCCAGCGACAACGGTACGAACTTCCTGACCTTCACCAACGGCAAGATCGGCCAGCAGAGCCTCGGCGCCTTTGCGATCGGCACGCTGGTGACCCAGCATCCCGAGATCAATTTCGGTGTGACCCTCATTCCCGGGGTCGACGGGAAGCCTTCCTCCTTCGCCGGCGGCGACAACTTCGTCATCACCAAGGGCACCAAGAAGATCGACGCCGTGAAGGAGTTCCTCGAATATATCTATTCCGAGGACGGCCAGAAGGTGATGGCGAAATATGGCAGCCTGCCGACCCGCGGCGACATCGCCGGTAAGGTGCTGGAAGGTCTCGATCCGCGCATGCAGGTCGGCCTCAAGGCGATCAGCGTCGCCAAGACGCCCTATACGCTGCAGTTCAACGACCTGATCAACAGCGCCAACGGCCCATGGGCAAGCTTCACCAACGCGGCGATCTTCGGCGACGATGTCGACGGCGCGTTCTCGAGCGCCCAGTCGGAAATGCAGTCGATCATCGATAGCGGCCAATAACTCTCCCAAGGCCGCGGCCGGGGAGCGGTGGCAGCTTCCCGGCCAATTTCCATAGACAGATGCGGAGCGTTTGATGACCGGTTCCGGTTCAGAGACCCTATTGCCGCGGCGCCGGCGGCGGCGCAGATCCAACTGGCACGGCCTTGCCTACATCGCGCCGGCGATGGCGCTGGTCATCGTCTTCTTCGTCATGCCGGTTCTCTTCACGGGGTGGATGAGCCTTCACAACTGGCCGCTGATGGGAGCGTCGCGCTGGATCGGCTTCAACAATTATTTCCGCATGTTCAACGACACCCGTTTCATGGCGGCACTGAATTTCACCGCCTATTACACCGTGATCGTCACTGTCGCGATCTTCGCCGTCGCCTTTCCGCTGGCGATCTTCGTCGAAAAGGAAAGGCAGTTCGTCAGCGCCTACCGCACGATCATCTTCCTGCCTGTTGTGGTCGGCCTTGCCACAGCCTCGCTGCTCTGGGTCTGGCTTGCCAATGTCGATAGCGGTTTCATCGGCCCAGCCCTGAAAGCACTCGGTCTTCTGGAAAAGAGCCCCAACCTGCTTGCGACCTTCGACACCGCCTTTCTGACGGTCGTGGTGATGGTCGTCTGGAAGATCGCCGGCTTCACCATGATCATTCTGCTGACCGGGCTGCAGGCCATTCCATCCGAGCTGACGGAGGCGGCCCGCATCGACGGCGCCGGCCGCTGGCAGCGCTTCCGGCACCTGACGCTGCCGCTGATGCGCAAGACGATCGCGCTAGCCCTGATCGTCTCGGTTACCGGCTCGATCCTCGCCTTCGACCAGTTCTATATCATGACGGCCGGTGGACCGCAGAACAAGATGATCTCGGTGGTCTATTACATCTTCAGCCAGTCCTTCGTCTCCTTCAATCTCGGCTATGGCGCGGCCCTCTCGATTGCGCTCCTCGCCATTCTGGTCGCCATCAGCATCGTGCAGCTCTGGCTGCTGCGCGTCGGGGAGGAGCGTCCATGACGACCTCAAGGCAACGCCGCGCCCGCAAGGCCATCCGCACGAAGTCGACCTATCATCTGGCAGGCATCGCCATTTCGATCTTTTTTCTGGCGCCGTTCGCGGTCACGCTGCTCGCTTCCTTCCGGCCGGGTGCCGAGGCCACCCTGCCGCCCTTGCCGCCGTGGCCGACATCCAGCATCAGCTTCGATGCCTATGCGCTGCTCGATACGTTCGGCGCCGGCATCTGGCGGCACATGATCAATTCGCTGTTCGTTTCGGTCGCCACCGTGGTGCTGACCGTTCTTGTCAGCCTGCTCGCCGGCTATGGCTTCTCGCGTTATCGCTTCCCGATGAAGAATGCACTGTTCGTGCTGATCATTGCTACGCTGATGATCCCGTTCCAGTCGATCCTGACGCCGCTCTTCATCATCCTGGCAAAACTCGGCCTCAACAATTCGCTGCTCGGGCTGACGCTCGTCTATGTGACGCTGCAACTGCCCTTCTCCGTTTTCATGATGCGCAATGCCTTCGACGCCGTGCCCAAGGAGATCGAAGAGGCAGCGCGCATCGACGGTGCGCGCGATCTGAGGCTGCTGGCGCGCGTCCTGCTGCCGCTGGTGCTGCCCGGTGTCGCGACGGTGGCGATCTTCGCCTTCCTCAACGCCTGGAACGAGTTTCTCGCTGCGCTCGTGCTGCTTTCCAGCAATGAGAAATACACCCTGCCGGTACTGATGACGGCGGTTCGCGCCGGACGGCTCGGCGCCATCAACTGGGGAGCGGTGCAGGCCGGTGTCGTCGTCATGACGATCCCCTGCCTGATCGTCTTCCTGCTCCTGCAACGCTACTACATGCGCGGGCTGATGGCCGGCGCGGTGAAATGATCGCAAGAACAGGATGATTTTAGGCCGTCGGCCTAAAATCTGAATCCAGTTCTAAATTAAAGAGTTAGAGCATGATGTCGTCCGAAAACCGCTCACACTTTTCGGCATCATGCTCAAGGTAGAGCCCATGACCAAGTCAAGCAATGACCGCCAGTTTCGTCCCGTCGCCGTTCCCGATGTCGAGCTCGCCGGCTTCTGGGGCAAGTGGCAGGACGCCGTCTGCAATTCCACCGCCGAGACCCTGCTCGACCGCTGCGTCGAGGCCGGGATGTTGAAAGCGATCGACGTCAACCAGCCGAGCCCGGGCGTCGTCATTCCCATTCAGCCCTGGGGCGGGACGACGCAGATGTTCTGGGATTCCGATCTCGGCAAGTCGATCGAGACGATCGCCTACTCGCTTTATCGCCGGCCGAACCCGAAGCTCGAGGCGCGCGCCGATGAGATCATCGACATGTATGAGCGAATGCAGGACAAGGACGGCTATCTGAACGCCTGGTTCCAGCGCGTCGAGCCATCCCGCCGCTGGACCAATCTGCGCGACCATCACGAACTTTATTGTGCAGGCCATCTGATGGAAGCCGCGGTCGCCTATTATCAGGCGACCGGCAAGCGCAAGCTGCTCGACATCATGTGCCGCTACGCCGATTACATGATCAAGGTTTTCGGCCATGGCGAGGGACAGATTCCCGGCTATTGCGGCCACGAGGAAATCGAGCTGGCATTGGTCAAGCTCGCCCGGGTGACCGGCGAGAAGAAATATCTCGACCTGTCGAAATACTTCATCGACGAACGCGGCACCGAGCCGCACTTCTTTACGGCCGAGGCCGCTCGCGACGGCCGGAGCGCTGCCGACTTCCATCAGAAGACCTATGAATATGGCCAGGCGCACCTCCCGGTGCGCGAACAGACGAAGGTGGTCGGCCATGCGGTGCGCGCCATGTACCTCTATTCCGGCATGGCCGATATTGCCACCGAATACAAGGACGACAGTCTGACGGCGGCGCTGGAAACGCTTTGGGACGATCTGACGACCAAGCAGATGTACATCACCGGCGGCATCGGCCCGGCCGCCTCCAACGAAGGCTTCACCGATTATTACGATCTGCCCAACGACACGGCCTATGCGGAAACCTGCGCCTCCGTCGGCCTGGTCTTCTGGGCGAGCCGCATGCTCGGGCGCGGACCGAACCGGCGCTATGCCGATATCATGGAGCAGGCGCTTTATAACGGCGCGCTGCCGGGTCTTTCCACAGACGGCAAGACCTTCTTCTACGACAATCCGCTCGAAAGTGCGGGCAAGCACCACCGCTGGAAGTGGCATCATTGCCCCTGCTGCCCGCCGAACATCGCCCGTCTGGTGACGTCGATCGGCTCATACATGTATGCGGTTGCCGATGATGAGATCGCCGTCCATCTCTATGGCGAAAGCACCGCCCGGCTGAAGCTTGCCAATGGTGCCGAGTTGGCGTTGGAGCAGCGCACCAATTATCCGTGGGACGGCGCGGTCGCCTTCACTGTCAAGCTGGCAAAGCCGGCTCGGTTCGCGCTGTCGCTGCGCATTCCGGATTGGGCAGAGGGCGCAACCCTCAGCGTCAACGGGGCGATGCTCGACCTCGGTGCCCATGTCCGCGACGGATATGCGAGGATCGACCGCGAATGGGCCGATGATGATAAGGTGGCCCTCTACCTGCCGCTGGCGCTTCGTCCGCAATATGCCAATCCGAAAGTGCGCCAGGATGCCGGCCGCGTCGCCTTGATGCGCGGTCCGCTCGTCTATTGCGTTGAGACAACGGACAATGGCGAGGACCTCAACACCATCGTTCTGCCCCGCGACCTGTCGGCCGCCGAAACCGTCGTGCTGAAGGACCTCAATGATGCCGTCGCTCTCGATCTCAAGGTCGAGCGTGAGGAAACATCGAATTGGGGCACATCGCTCTACCGCAAGGCGCCGGCCGAAAGGCGGGTCGCCACAGCACGCTTCGTGCCCTATCATCTCTGGGACAACCGCGCGCCCGGAGAGATGCTCGTCTGGGTCCAGGCGGACAAGTAGGTCGTTTGGGGATGACGAACGGTATGGGTAACAAGAGCGTCGTCCTTCAGGACGTGCGAAAAAGCTATGGCAATCTGCAGGTGGTCCATGGCATCGACCTGACGATCGAGGAGGGCGAATTCGTCGTCTTCGTCGGTCCGTCCGGCTGCGGAAAATCGACGTTGCTTCGCATGATCGCCGGCCTGGAGGACGTGACCGAGGGCGAGATCGAGATCAAGGGACGTGTTGTCACCGATCTCGATCCGTCCGAGCGCGGCATCGCCATGGTCTTCCAATCCTACGCGCTCTATCCGCATATGAGCGTGCGCGACAACCTGGCCTTCGGCCTGAAGATGGCGCGTACGAAGGGTGCGGAGATCGAGAAGCGCGTCAAGGCAGCCTCGGCGATCCTGAAGATCGACCATTTGCTCGACCGGCGCCCCGGCCAGCTTTCCGGCGGCCAACGCCAGCGCGTGGCGATCGGCCGGGCGATCGTGCGCGAGCCCGATGTTTTCCTGTTCGACGAACCGCTGTCCAATCTCGATGCGGAGCTGCGTGTGTCCATGCGCATTGAGATCGCCCGCCTTCATCGCGAACTCGGCAATACGATGATCTATGTCACGCATGATCAGACCGAGGCGATGACGCTCGCCGACAAGATCGTCGTGCTGCGCGACGGCCGCGTCGAGCAGGCCGGAACACCGCGGGAAATCTACGAGAATCCGTCGAATACGTTCGTGGCGGGTTTCATCGGCTCGCCGAGGATGAATCTCCTGAACGCCCGATGGGGCGAAGGCGGCCTGGTCGATATCGCCGGCGGGGGCGTCGAAAGCGGCCTGCTGGCGAAAGACAGGCTGGCCGGTGCGGCCGTGACGCTCGGTCTGCGGCCGGAGCATCTGAAAGTGGCGCCCGAGCTCAATGGCAGCCTGAGGGCAAGGGTCGATTTTTCGGAGTATCTCGGAGGAACGCAGTATCTCTATTGCCAGCTAGGCGATGGTCAGTCGCTCACCGTCGAGCACCGGTCGCCGACCAGCATTGCGGTCGGCGAAGAGGTCAGCCTGCAGTTCGAGCCTTCGAATTGCCGATTGTTCGACGAGCACGGCAATCGGCTGCGCTAGCCGACCGAGCTCTCAACCGACGAGATCAAGCTTCAGCAGCGCTGCCGCGCGCTGCCGGGCTTGCCGGTCGGCGTTGAAGACATCGTCCATGCCGGCAGCCGGCGGCAGGTGGGCCAGGTCATCCATGATCGTCTCGGTGACCTCGGCCATGGCGAGGAAGGAGAGGCGCCCCTCGATGAAGGCCTCGAGCGCCACTTCCTTGGCGCCGTTCAGCACCGCGCCCTGAACGCCGCCGCGCGTCATCGCAAGGCGCGCCAGCCGCAAGGCGGGAAACCGCACCTCATCCGGCGCCTCGAAATCCAGCCTCGCGAGCTTGGCGAAATCCAGCCGCTCGACCGGCAGGTTCGGCCGGCGCGGAAAGGACAGCGCGTAACCGATGGCGGTGCGCATATCAGGCGCGCCGAGCTGCGCCAGCACCGAACCGTCGGTATAACCCACCATGGAATGGATGATCGACTGCGGATGGAAGATCACCTCGATCTGCTCGGGCCTCAGTCCGAAAAGATGGCGGGCTTCGATCATTTCCAGCGCCTTGTTGAACATCGAGGCGCTGTCGATCGAGATCTTCAAGCCCATCGACCAGTTCGGATGGGCGCGTGCGGTTTCCACCGTCACATCGGCCATCTCCTTCAACGAGGCGGTACGGAAGGGACCGCCCGAGGCGGTCAGGATGACACGCTCGACGGCATGGCGCTGGTTTTCTTCCAGCACCTGGAAAATCGCATTGTGCTCGCTGTCGACGGGAAGCAGCTTGCCGCCGCCGGCGCGGATCGCCCCGATGAAGAGATCGCCGGCCGAGACCAGACATTCCTTGTTGGCAAGGGCGATATCAGCGCCACGGCGCGCAGCGGCAAGCGTCGGCGCCAGACCCGCCGTGCCAACGATTGCCGCCATCACCCAGTCGGCTTCGCGGTCGGCCGCTTCCATCAGGCCGGATTTCCCCGACGCGACCGCGATGCCGCTGCCGAAAAGTTCGCCCTTCAGCGCTTCATAATGCCGGTCGTTTGCCGTCACCGCCAGCCGCGCGCCGAAGGATCTGGCCTGCCGGGCGAGCAGCTGGACATTGCCGTTGCCTGTCAGAACGGAAATTTCGAAGTTCTCCCGCCCGCCCAGATGTTCGACGACATTGAGGGTATTGCGGCCGATCGACCCGGTCGAGCCGAAGATGCTGAGGCGCCGCGGCGCGGTTTTGCCGGTCATCATTTGGAATTTCGCGAAAAATGTCTCTCGTAGGCTCAGGCTCTACTAGGGTTTGGAGGGTGCGGCAAGTGTGCGGTGCAGCAGATTTCAGCTCCTCGGGGGTTTACAGAGCGGCGGCGGGGTGTGATCCTTATGGCATTCCTGAAGGGATGTGATTCCCCTGCCGCCGCTCGTCGGCGCATGGGCAACCGGGGCGCTGCGGCGGCCATTGAAAAAGGGCACTTGGCTGCCCTCGGCCTTTTCGGCCAAACACTAAATCGAGGATGACATCGGGATGAACGGCTTGGCCGTGCTGCCTGTCCGCGTTCGCTGCCGGCACTTTGGTGCGGTATCGTCCCATTCGATGAGCCAGCACGTGTCAGGTCAAAACGATCGGAACACATGACGATATTCAGAATAGCCATCATTCTTTTCGCCATCGTGCTTTCGCTGACCGCGACCGCAAAGGCGGACGACCTGTTGATCTGGTCGCCTGCCAAAGTCTCGGATCGATCATACAAGGCAACGATGGGTTTTCGTCTGCCGGCGGAATGGGAGACGAGCGCCGGCGCCGATCTCGCATTGGCAGCGACAAAAGGCGGCGCGCCGCTACCCGATTCCGAACAGGCCATGCTCTGGGGCAGGATCAGCAAGACGAGCGTTACGCCGGCAGGCCAATCGCAGCAGGGCGCCAGGGTCAGCGTCGATACGCTGCGCGGCAGCGGCGCTCTGACGCTCAGCCGCTCGCGCAACTGGATCCTGTCGGATTCGCTCGACATGCAATCAAGCCGCTCCCTGAGCGTCCGTTACGATCCAGTCGATGCCAGGGAGACTTCGGTGACGGCGTCACAGGCGCTGAAGTTGATCCATCCCTGGACGGGAACCTCGCTTTCGGCAGGCGCCGGGGTCAGCAATGCCAGCGGCGACTTCTCGAGCACGGTGGCCGTCGACCAGGCGATCCTGCCGAACCTCAACCTCGATGCCTCGGTCAGCAATCCGTTCTCGCCTGATGAGGCGAGCAGCGTCAATCTCCGCTATCGCGTCAGCTGGTAACGCAGGAAACCAAACCAGGCCGATGGCGTTTCTTCTTGAGATCTTTCGGAGGAACGGAATATGGTTTTCAAAGAGCCGACATTTCACGGGCTTGCGCCCGAAGTGGAAGCGGAGATCGCCAATCGCGCATCTCTCGAGGCCGCCGTCGCCAATGCATTGGCAATTGCCGGCGGCATCGATGCATCGGATGTGGAAGTGACGATGGAGGAAGATCAGGTCGTGTTGACAGGCACCGTCGGTACGGTCGGGGAAATCGAACGGGCAACCGCCGTCGCCCGGGCGGTCGAGGGCGTGACCGCGGTGCAGAACCGAATCCTGCTCAGCGGGTCTGCCGTCGGCTACCCACATTGATATTAGCGAAACGCGTCCCGCTTGCGAGCGCCGGCCTCTACGCCGGCGCTCGGCTGATCAACCGGCGAAGCGCTCGACGAGGAAGGACGCGCCTTCCAGGCGATCGGTCTTCGCTGTGGCCACCGACCCCTGCGGCTGATACGCGATGGCGAGCAGCAGAGCGCTGACGGCGACATAGGCGATTGCCAAAAGAGTCATCTTGATACGCATGATGAGTTCTCCCTTTTTCGCGATAAACGCAGCCGATGTTGCGAAGTTCCTGAAGAGCCCGGCCGGGGAGGAGCGACCGGGCTTTTCATGCATGGACCGCCTTATCGGCAGATCCGGGTCTCCTTGATGATCGTATGACCGTGACGGCGGATTCTTTCCGTCTTGGTGAAGCAATCATCGGAGACGCGGCGCATCATGTGATGGCGGTAGTAGGGCCGGTGGCGATAATAAGGGCGCTCCGAATCGCGATAATAAGGACGCTCCAAATCTCCATAATAAGGACGCGGGTTATCGGTGGTGATAGTCACGCTTGCCGCCTGGGACGGCATGGCGGAAAGGACGGACGCTGCAGCGAGCGTGCAAGCAAGAATGAACTGTTTCATGACGAGCCTCTCTTTCTGAGTTGGTCATAGTCTCAACTCGCCGGAAGCGCCGCCGGTTCAATCACATAGCGTTACCGATTGTGTCGAAGGTAGAAACCTTTGCGGCCGCGGATCGTTAGCGCAGGAAACAGCCGGAGACCACGGTCGTGGGACAGATTGCAAGGATCATCGCCCTTGTCGCCGGACTTGCCGGCGGCACGGTCTTTTCGCAAGCGCCTGAATTTGCGCAGCAATATCGCCAGCGGATCGGCGGCGCGATCGATGAGCTGCGTGTCATCGTCGAGGACTTCAACCGCCAAGCCGCCCAGCATCAGCTCGACCGCGAGCAGGCGCTGAACGCCTATGCCCAATCTTCCGATGATTTCCTGCGCGACCGCGGCGTCTCGATGCAGAGCACGATTACTCGTTATGAAAGGCTGCAGTCGCAGCAATTGAAACTCGGCGCCGCGGCCCCCGTCGCCAAGCCCTTCGTGCTGCTAAGGAATGCGGATGATGTGGTTTTCGCCAATACCTGGCGCGATTTCGTGCCTGGGGTGCCTATGAGCTTTGCCGGCCTCTTCTGGGGCGCAATCGGTTTTGTCGGCGGATCGGTTGTGGCGGCGTTGCTGGGACTAGGGGCACGGCGGATCATAAGAAGACGAGGAGCCTATCGTCAGGTACCGCGAGCTTGAAACGAGGCAAATCCTTCAGCGGCGATCTACAAGACGAGATCAGTCATTCCACCCATTCTCGCAGTGGCCATATGGCTCAGCGTTTGAGAATGGTGATCCCGGCGCGATTCGAACGCGCGACCCCCAGATTAGGAATCTGATGCTCTATCCTGCTGAGCTACGGGACCACTTGGATGCCATGCATACAAAAGGCTTGGCGCGAAGCCAAGCCTTAATTCTTATCAGAGACCCAGGCGTTGTTCGGCAAGGCGCACCCAGTAGGAGATGCCGTGGGCGATGGCTTCGTCGTTGAAGTCGTAGGCCGGGTTGTGGAGGCCAGCGCTGTCGCCGTTGCCGATGAAGATGAAGGCGCCGGGACGGGCGTTCAGCATATAGGAGAAGTCCTCGCCGCCCATCATCGGATCGATTTCGGCATTGACGTTTGCTTCGCCGGCAATGGCGCTCGCAGTGGCGACCGCGTGGTCGGTCTCGTCGGGATGATTGACGGTGACGGGATAGTTGCGGTTGAAGCTGATTTCGGCCTCGGCCCCATGAGCCGCGACCAGGCCCTCGATGATCTGCCGAAAGCGCGTCTCGGCAAGTGTGCGCATCTCAGGGTCGAGGGTGCGAACGGTGCCGGCGAAGGTCGCATCGTTCGGGATGACGTTATGGGCGAAACCGGCATTGAACTTGGTCACCGAAACGACGACCGAGCGGATCGGGTCGGCGGTGCGCGAGGCGATCATCTGCAGATTGCCGACGATCTGGGCGGCGATGGCGATCGGGTCGATCGTCCGGTGCGGCTGGGCGGCGTGGCCGCCGCGGCCCTTGATGGTGACGGTGAATTCGTCGGTTGCCGCCATGATGGCGCCCTTGCGGATCGCAAACTGTCCCACAGGCAGGCCCGGCAGGTTGTGCATGCCGTAGACTTCTTCGATCCCGAAGCGCTCCATCATGCCATCCTTGACCATCAGATTGCCGCCGCCGCCGCCTTCTTCGGCGGGCTGGAAGATGACGGCGACATTACCATTGAAATTGCGGGTTTCGGCGAGATATTTCGCGGCGCCGAGCAGCATGGCGGTATGGCCGTCATGTCCGCAGGCATGCATCTTGCCCGGCGTCTTCGAAGCCCAGGGCTTACCGGTGATTTCAGTCAGCGGCAGGGCATCCATGTCGGCGCGCAGGCCGATCGTGCGGCGGCCTTCGCCCTTGCCCTTGATTAGTCCGACGACGCCGGTGCGGCCGATGCCGGTGACGATCTCGTCAACCCCGAAATCCTTGAGTTTCTCAGTGACGAAAGCGGCCGTGTTTTCCACCGCGAAAAGAAGCTCGGGCCGGGCATGGATATGGCGGCGCCATTCGGCGACTTCGTCCTGCAATTCGGCGGCTCTGTTCAAAATCGGCATCTTGGCGTTCCTGTTATCAAATTCCGACAATCGTTCGTCGCTTCAAATGGGCGTGAGGCCCGTGCAATTACTTCGTCAATGACCTTTGCCATGTCATAGCCATATAGGCTAGATAGATGAAGGTTGCGAGATTTTCCGGACCTCTGAAGGACGAACCGTGTCGACGAGCCACTTCCGTTTGTTTGCCGCCATGCGGCCGTTTCGTTTCATGGTTGCGGCGACTGCCGCTTTTGTCGCTTCCGTTTCGCTCGTCCAGGCCAATCCCCATATTCTCGTCGACGTGCAGACAGGCCGCGTTCTCGAACACGAAGAAGCCTTCCGAAAGTGGTATCCGGCCTCACTCACCAAGCTGATGACCGTCTATACCGTCTTCGATGCGATCCGCGCCGGCCAGATCAGCCTCGATACGCCCATCGTCATGAGCAAGCGCGCCGCCGCGCAGCCGGCCGCCAAGATGTATTTCAAGCCGGGCCAGAAGCTGACGCTCGACAGTGCCTTGAAGATCCTGATGGTGAAATCGGCCAACGATATTGCGGTCGCGGTCGCAGAAGCCGTCGGCGGTACGCAGGAAGGTTTCGTGACCCGGATGAACGGCGAGGCGCTGAAGCTCGGCATGACGGATTCGCATTTCGTCAATCCGAACGGCCTGCCGGGCAAGGGGCAATATACGACGGCGCGCGACCTGGCGGTGCTGACGGTGGCGCTGCGTCGCGAGTTTCCGCAATATGCCAGCTATTTCGCGCTCGAGGGCTTCACCACCGGCCAGCAGAACGTGCCGAACCTCAATATGCTGATCGGCCGCTTCGCCGGCGCCGACGGCATGAAGACCGGCTTCATCTGCGCCTCGGGCTTCAACCAGATCGGTTCGGCGACGCGCAACGGCCGTACGCTTGTTTCCGTCGTGCTCGGCACGGACAGTCTCGCGGCGCGTGCCGATGCGACGGCGAATCTGTTGCAGAAGGGCTTTACGACGCAGTTTCCCGGCAATGAGACGCTGGGTTCGCTAAAGCCCTACGGGCCCGGACAAGACCAGGTGACCGACATTACAGCCGATATATGCAGCGCCAAGGGCGCCAAGATACGCAGCGAAACGCGAGACGAGGTCGGCCGCATGAAGGTGCACTCGCCCTACATTTTGGAAATGGACCACGACCCGCAATTCGTCTTCGCCGGCCTCATTCCGGGGCAGGACCCGCAGCCGTCTCAGCAGCCGGAAAAGGTGGCGACCGGCGATACGGCTGGCGGCATCGCCAACGTGCCGGTGCCGCTGCCGCGCCCGACCGCGTTTTAAGACAAGATGGGCTTCTAAGGTAAGGCAGATATGAGCGCGTTTAACGACAGGATTCCGGTCACCATACTGACCGGCTTTCTCGGTGCCGGCAAATCGACGCTGCTGAACCGCATCCTCAAAGATCCTGACATGAAGGATGCGGCTGTCATCATCAATGAATTCGGCGATGTCGGCATCGATCATCTGCTGGTCGAAAGTTCCGGCGATTCGATCATCGAATTGTCCGACGGCTGCCTCTGCTGCGCGGTGCGCGGCGAGCTTGTGGATACGTTGGCGAACCTGATGGACGCCGTGCAGACGGGCCGAGTCAAGCCGGTAAAGCGCGTCGTCATCGAAACGACCGGTCTTGCCGATCCCGCGCCCGTCATGCAGGCAATCATGGGCAATCCAGTCATCGCCACAAACTTCGAACTCGACGGCGTCGTGACGGTCGTCGATGCGGTCAATGGGCTGCAGACGCTCGACAATCACGAAGAAGCGCGCAGGCAGGCTGCGGTTGCAGACCGGCTGATTGTCTCGAAGAGGTCGATGGCCGGCGCAACGGCGGAGCTGGAACAGCGCCTGCGGGCGCTCAATCCGCGCGCGGCGATGATGGATGCCGACGTCGCCGAGGCCGGCAGCGCCGCGCTCCTGGTGAACGGTCTCTACGACCCGGCAACGAAGATCGCCGATGTCGGGCGCTGGCTGCAGGACGAGGATGCGCATGAGGCGCATCATCATGATCATGACCACGATCACGATGGCCATCACCATCATCGTGATGGCCACGGCCACCACCATCATGATCATGCGCAGCAGGATCCGCACGACGTCAATCGTCACGATGCTTCGATCCGGTCTTTCTCCATCGTCGAAGAAAAGCCGATCGATCCGATGGCGCTCGAAATGTTCGTCGATCTCCTGCGCTCGGCCCATGGCGAAAAGCTGTTGCGGATGAAAGCGATCGTATCCGTCTCCGACCGACCGGAACGGCCGCTGGTGCTGCACGGCGTCCAGAGCATCTTTCACCCGCCGGTGCGGCTGCCGGCGTGGCCCGATCCGCAAGACCGGCGCACGCGCATGGTGCTGATCACCAAGGATCTGCCCGAAGCTTTCGTGAAGGATCTTTTCGACGCCTTCCTCGGCAAGCCGCGGATCGACACACCGGATCGTCAGGCGCTGTCCGACAATCCACTCGCCATTCCGGGTTTGCGCATCTAAAGGCGCGCCGCGTCGTTCTTATCGAGTCCGATTTTTCAGGCTGCTACGTCAAGTGACATGTTTTACCGCTTGCGGATTAGGAAGCGGTGGCCGTCTTCGGTCTTTTCCGTCGCGACCAGTTCGTGACCGTCCTCATTGCAGAAATGCGGCATATCGATCACTGCCATCGGATCGCTGGTATCGACGAGGACGAGCGTGCCGCTTGTCATGGCGGCAAGCTTCCGGCGCGTCTTCATCACGGGGAGTGGGCATTTCAGGCCGCGAAGATCGTAGCGAACGGGGTTCAAGCCGTTCAGTTCCGCGCCCAGAATTTCCAGAACGGCTTCTTTGCCGCGGCTTCTGCCGTCTCCTGCGGTTCGGGCGCTGGCGCGGCATAAGCGAGCGGATTCTGCATCGGCACCGGCACGACCGCAGGCGTTGCGGCGGCGACGGTCGTTGCCTGCGGCTGGGCCGGCGTTGCGGGTGTGGCGCCGGCCGCGGAGTTGGCGGTGAGGCTCTGCGTCGTGCGCTTGGCCATCAGGTCTTCGAGTTCGGCGACCTTGACCATGCGGCCGGCTTCCAGCGAGGTGCCTGTCGGCGCGAAAGCGAGTTCGCGGCCCTTGCGCAGCTTGGCGACCACGGCCTTGCGCTCGGCTTCGGACGGGTCGTACCAGGCCATGCCATCATATTTGCTCATCGCCTTGGCATAGTCGGCGTCATAGGTCTTGCCGTAGGAGGCAAGGGCTGCCGTCAGCGCCGGCGGCGTCGACATGGCAGGGCATTTGCCGGCGGCGTTGAAGGCGCCGCCATCGGTTGCCTGCTGGTTGAAGACGTATTTCTTCTCGCAGACGTTCACCTCGGGCGGGCGCTTCGTCACTTCGAAATTGTCGTAGCCGACCTTCAGCATCTTCCAGAAGTCATAGTTCGGGTCGAGGCGATGCTTGACCATGTTTTCCGCCGTCATGCGGAACGGGAAGGCCTGCAGTTGCACGGTCGACTGGCCGCCCTTGAAGGCGTCACGGGCGAAGGCATAGATCTCCAGCACCTGCTGGTCGGTCATCGAATAGCAGCCGGATGACGAGCAGGCGCCGTGGATCATCAGATCGGAACCGGTGCGGCCGTTCACTGCGTCGTAGCGGTTCGGGAAGCCGGTGTTGATCGCCAGATAATATTTGGAATTCGGGTTCAGGTTGGCGCGGGTCAGCTCGTAGAAGCCTTCCGGCGCCTGCCGGTCGCCGGTCTTGACCTTCGGACCGAGGCGGCCGGACCAGGCGCAGATCTTGTAATCGGCGATCTTGTCAAAACGGTTGTCGGTCTTCGCTTTCCAGATCTCCATTGCACCTTCTTCCTTGAAGATGCGGATCATGATGGGCGAATTGCGGTCCATGCCTTTTGCGGCCATGGCGTTCAGGATATGGGGAGGGAGCGGCTGTTCGACCTTGTTCTTGACCTTGGAAAGATCGACCTGTGCCACTTCCAACGTATCGTTGCAGCCGGCGAGAGCCAGCGCCATGACGGAAACATAGGCAAAATGACGTATGCGCATCCAAACTAGCCCATAAAGATAGTGCGACCCGGTCCGCCTATGGAGTTCGGGCATTGGAAGGAATCATAGGCGGCTTATACTTTATAAAACCTTACCAGCCTATGACGTGCCTCGAACATCCCCGCAAGCGCGAATGTTACAGATAATATCAATGTGGCCAAGATTTGGCCCCAATCGCGGAAAAGCGCAACTTGTCTTAGAGGTTGCGGCCCATATTGAGGAATTTCTGACGCCGCTCATTGCGCAGCTGTTCGCCGGAACGCGAGGCCATTTCGCCGAGCGCATTGGCGATCACGTCGCCGGTTGCGGCGATCACGCTATCGGGATCCCGATGGGCGCCGCCGAGCGGCTCGGAAATGATGCCGTCGATGACGCCGAGCGATTTCAGGTCTTCGGCGGTGATCTTCATGTTGGTCGCCGCTTCCCGGGCGCGGGTCGAATCGCGCCAGAGGATGGAGGCTGCCCCTTCCGGGGAGATGACGCTGTAGATCGAATGCTCGAGCATGTAGACCCTGTTGCCGGTGGCAATCGCGATCGCGCCGCCCGAGCCGCCCTCGCCGATGACGACGGAAACGAGGGGAACCTTGACGCCGAGACACATTTCCGTCGAGCGGGCAATCGCCTCGGCCTGGCCGCGCTCCTCGGCGCCGACGCCGGGATAGGCGCCGGCCGTATCCACCAGCGAAATGACAGGCAGGCCGAAACGGTCAGCCATTTCAAGGATGCGGATCGCCTTGCGGTAGCCTTCCGGCCGGGGGCTGCCGAAATTATGCTTCAGGCGAGTCTTGGTGTCGTTGCCCTTTTCCTGGCCGATGACGGCGACCGGCTGGCCGCGGAAGCGGGCAAGGCCCGCCTGGATCGCGGCATCCTCGGAAAACTTGCGGTCGCCGGCGAGCGGGGTGAATTCCTGAAACAGCGTCTTGGCGTAATCGACGAAATGCGGGCGCTGCGGATGGCGGGCCACCTGCGTCTTCTGCCAGGCATTGAGCTTGGAATAGATTTCGACGATCGCTTCGCGGACGCGAACCTCCAGCCTGCCGATCTCATCGGTGGTGTCGATGCTCTCGTCTTCCATTGCGAGCTTCTTCAGCTCGATGATCTTGCCTTCGAGGTCGGAGATCGGCTTTTCGAAGTCGAGATAATTGTGCATGAGGTGCGTTTCCGTTCCTTGTGCCCGGGGCGTTTTCCTGGCTCCGCCCCTTGTCGCCGGTCCTATTCGTGCTTTTTCGCCTGTTTGGCAAGGGGGTGATGCATCTGGACGAGCTGCTGCAGCCGCTCTTCGAGGACATGCGTATAGATCTGTGTGGTCGAAATGTCGGAATGGCCGAGGAGTTCCTGCACGACGCGCAGATCGGCGCCGTTGGCAAGCAGGTGGCTGGCAAAGGCGTGGCGCATGACGTGCGGCGAGATCAGCGACGGCGTCAGGCCGGCGCGGATCGCCAGGTTCTTGAGGTCGCGGGCGAAAACCTGGCGCGGCAGGTATCCCTCCTTGGAGGCGGCAGGAAAGAGCCAAGGGCTTTCCTGCGGCTCCTTCGCCGCGGCGGTCTCGGTCGCCAGCAGGCGCCCATACGATTTCAGTGCCGCGATCGCCGAGTGCGACAGCGGCACCAGCCGCTCCTTGTTGCCCTTGCCGCGGATCATCAGGAAACGGCCCTCCTGGTCAAGTACGCGGGCCGGTAGCGAGACGAGTTCGCTGACGCGCATGCCGGTGGCATAGAGCAGTTCCAGCAGCGCCAGCATGCGCAGGCGCTGCAACTGGCCCGGGGCCGGGTCGTCGGCCTCGGCCTGCGCTTGCGACAGCAGCCTGCCGACCTCTTCAACCCCCATTGTCTTCGGCAGCGGACGTCCCTTCTTCGGCGCATCGAGAACGCCTGTGGGGTCGTCGGTCCGCAGGCCCTCGGCATAGAGGAACTTGTAGAATTGCCGCATGGCGGCGAGCCGGCGTGCTTGCGAGGAGGGCTTGAAGCCCTGGCGGGCGAGCGAGGCGAGATAGGCGGCCAGGTCGGCGGAACCGGCTTCGGTCAACCTTATGCTGCGGCCGTTCAGGAAAGCGCTGACATCGTCGAGGTCGCGCTGGTAGGATTGCAGGGTGTTGGCGGCAGCGCCACGTTCGGCGCTCATCATTTCCAGAAAGGATTCCACGTGGACGCGGCTTAGATCCATCATCTCACTCACTTACCGGTCGTGTTGATTGTGCCCGTCGCCGGCGGGTTGACCCGCTCGGAGGGAAGACGAATCGTCACGTCGCGCGGCTCGGGCTCGACGAAGGTCACGAGCGCCAACATCGCTCCGTAAACCGTCCCGGCGAGGATCGCGCAGAAGAACAGGAAACGGAACAGGGTCGGCATCCGGCAACTCCTTCATGCTGTGCTTCTGTTATAAGAAGCGTATTCGCAAGTGCAAGAAGCGCCATTCGAGCCATGATTCCCTTGTCCGCGACTTGACGCTCTACCTGCATTTGTCGATACGGTTTGCAAACAAAGTGTGAATGGACCGATGAGTGAACCACTGCTGACCGTTGCTGACAGCCTGAAAGACAGAGCTCGCGCTGCGCTCGGTTCACGCAATCTGATCCTCGTCGGCCTGATGGGCGCCGGGAAATCCTCTGTCGGGCGCATCGTCGCCAGCCAACTCGGCATTCCCTTCATCGACAGCGATCATGAGATCGAGCGGGTGTCGCGCATGACCATTGCCGAACTTTTCGCAGCCTATGGCGAGGAAGAGTTCCGGGCGCTGGAAACGCGAGTGATGAAGCGGCTCCTGAAGAGCGGACCGCGCGTCGTCTCCACCGGCGGCGGCGCCTTCATCAATGACCGCACCCGCAGGCATATAAAAAAGGGCGGGCTTTCGATCTGGCTGAAGGCTGATCTCGACGTGCTTTGGGAGCGGGTCAACAAGCGTGACACGCGGCCGCTGCTCAAGACCGAAAATCCCAAGCAGACCCTCGAAAATCTGATGAAGGCGCGTTACCCAATCTATGCGCAGGCAGACCTCACCATACTCTCGCGTGATGTGCGCAAGGAAATCATGGCGGACGAGGTGCTGAAGGCTGTGGTCGAACAGAAAGAAAGTGCAGCGTCATGAATGCGATAAGCTCCACCTCATCAGTCCAGACGGTGCATGTGCCGCTCGGCGAGCGCGCCTATGACATCCTGATCGGGCCAGGGCTGATTGCGCGGGCCGGCGCCGAGATCGCCTCGCGTCTCAAAGGCCGCAAGGCGGCCATCATCACCGACGAAAACGTCGCTCCGCTCTATCTCGAGGCCGTCGTTGCGAGCCTCAATGCGGCAGGTATCGTCTCGGCCGAGGTCGTGCTGCCGCCCGGCGAAAAGACGAAGAGCTTCGAACATCTCATTGATGTCTGCGACAAGGTGCTTGAAGCCAGGGTCGAGCGCAACGACTGCGTGATCGCGCTCGGCGGCGGCGTCATCGGTGACCTCTCGGGTTTTGCCGCCGGCATCGTCCGCCGCGGCGTGCGCTTCGTGCAGGTGCCGACTTCGCTGCTGGCGCAGGTCGATTCCTCCGTCGGCGGCAAGACCGGCATCAATTCCCGCCACGGCAAGAACCTGATCGGTGTCTTCCATCAGCCGGACCTGGTCCTGGCCGATACGGATGTGCTGAATACGCTGAGCGGGCGGGAATTCCGCGCAGGCTACGCCGAGGTCGCAAAGTATGGGCTGATCGACAAGCCGGATTTCTTTGCCTGGCTGGAAGCGAACTGGAAGTCGGTGTTTACGGGCGGCTCGGCCCGCATCGAGGCCATCGCTGCCAGCTGCCAGGCGAAAGCCGATGTCGTCGTTGCCGACGAGCGGGAAACCGGCCAGCGGGCGCTGCTCAATCTCGGCCATACGTTCGGGCATGCGCTGGAAGCGGCGACCGCTTATGACAGCCGGCGGCTGGTGCACGGTGAGGGCGTGTCGATCGGCATGGTGCTGGCGCATGAATTTTCCGCACGAATGAACCTTGCGAGCCCAGACGATGCGCAGCGCGTCGAGCGGCATCTGAAGGAAGTCGGCCTGCCGACCCGCATGGCGGATATCATGGGCGAGCTGCCGCCGGCTGAATCGCTGATGGATGCGATCGCGCAGGACAAAAAGGTCAAGAGCGGCAAGCTCACCTTCATCCTGACGCGCGGCATCGGTCAGTCCTTCGTCGCCGACGATGTTCCGGCATCCGAAGTGCTCAGTTTTCTCCGGGAAAAACATCCTTGACGACGATCGAAGGCGCTTTGGCGTTTCTTGCGACATACTGGCCGGAGATCTTTTCGATCACGGCGCTCGTGCTGACGTCCGCCTTCTTCTCCGGCACCGAGACGGCGCTCACCGCCGTTTCGCGCAGCCGCATTCATACGCTTGAGGTCAACGGCGATGAACGCGCCGGCCTCGTCAGGCAGTTGATCGAACGGCGCGACCGGCTGATCGGTACGCTGCTGATCGGCAACAATCTTGCCAACATCCTCTCTTCCTCGATCGCCACCAGCCTTTTTCTCGGGCTGTTCGGCAGTTCGGGTGTGGCGGTGGCGACGCTCGCCATGACCATCATCCTCGTCATCTTCGCGGAGGTGCTGCCGAAGAGCTGGGCGATCTCGGCGCCGGAACGCTTCGCGCTCGCCGTCGCATTTCCCACCAGATTGTTCGTGGCCATCGTCGGCCCGGTGTCCTCCTTCGTCAATGCGGTTGTGCGACAGATCCTGGCGCTGTTCGGCATCAATCTTTCGCGGGAAGTTTCGATGCTGACGGCGCATGAGGAGCTGCGCGGCGCCGTCGATCTGCTGCACCGCGAGGGATCGGTGGTGAAGGCCGACCGTGATCGCCTCGGCGGCGTGCTCGACCTCAGCCAGCTGGAGCTATCAGACATCATGGTCCACCGCACCAAGATGCGGGCGATTAATGCCGACGATCCGCCGGAAGCGGTGGTGCGCGCCATTCTTGAAAGTCCCTATACGCGCATGCCGTTGTGGCGCGCCACGATCGACAACATCATCGGCGTCGTCCACGCCAAGGACCTTCTGCGGGCACTGGCCGAGCCGAACATGGAGCCGCAGAATCTCGATATCGTGAAGATCGCGCAGAAGCCGTGGTTCGTGCCCGACAGCACCAATCTTGAGGACCAGCTCAACGCTTTTCTGCGCCGCAAGCAGCATTTCGCCGTCGTCGTCGACGAATATGGTGAGGTGCAGGGCATCGTCACGCTGGAGGATATTCTCGAGGAAATCGTGGGCGACATTTCCGACGAGCACGATATCGAGATGCAGGGCGTGCGTCAGGAAGCGGACGGCTCTGTCGTCGTCGATGGCAGCGTGCCGATCCGCGATCTCAACCGCGCGCTCGACTGGAACCTGCCCGACGAGGAGGCGACGACGATCGCCGGCCTCGTCATCCATGAATCAATGACCATCCCGGAAGAGCGTCAGGCTTTCACCTTCTACGGCAAACGTTTCGTCGTGATGAAGCGGGAGAAGAACCGCATCACCAAGCTGCGCATCCGCCCCGCGCAGGAAGACGATACGAAACCGGTGTGATCCGGTTGGATTGCCTGCGCCCTATACCCATATAGGCTGCTGTGCCTCTACCAGCGGGTGGGTTCACCAGGTGCCGCCGGTTCGACGGCCAGCGCGTGCAGGCCGGCATCGAGCTCCGGTTTCAACAGATCGGTGATCGCCCGGTGGCGCGCCAGGCGGGAGAGGCCGGCAAATTTAGTCGAAACGATCCTCACCCGCATATGGGTTTCGCCGGTGCCCGTGATGTCAGGCTGGTGGCCGGCATGCAGATGGCTTTCGTCGATGACGCTCAAGCGTTCGGGCGCGAAGGCTTCGATAAGTTTTTCTTCGATGCGGGTCCGCAGGGTCATCATCCGGTCTTGCTGCTTCGCGAAAAGGGTTCCCACCAAGCCAGCAACATTCCCATTTGTCAATTCTTGTTGTCGCCTCGCGACAGCCCCATAATTAGCGCCGCCATGAGACTTGATTCAAAATACTTCGATCGCATCCGCACACGCCGCAAACGCGAGCAGGAGACAGAGCAGGCGCCGCCTACCTGTCAATGGGACGGCTGCGATAAGAAAGGTGCGCATCGCGCTCCGGTGGGGCGCAATGCGGAAGGCCAGTTCTTTTTGTTCTGCTTCGAGCACGTCAAGGAATACAATAAGGGCTATAATTATTTCTCCGGACTTTCGGACGGCGAGATCGCGCGCTACCAGAAAGAGGCGATCACCGGCCATCGACCGACATGGACCGTCGGCGTCAATAAGTCGGCCAAGGACAGCCCGCTGCATTCCGAGGTGCGCTCCGGCGCCTACTCGCGCGTTCGCGATCCCTTCGGCTTCGTCAAGGAAGGCGGCAAGGGCAGCGGGCCGCGCTTTCCCCAGGCGCGCAAGCTGAAATCGCTCGAAAGCAAAGCCTTCGACACAATGGGTCTCCACGCTAACGCGACCTCGGCGGAGATCAAGAGCCGCTACAAGGAGCTGGTCAAGAAGCACCATCCGGATGCCAATGGCGGCGACCGCGGCTCGGAAGAGCGTTTCCGCGCCGTCATCCAGGCGTATCAATTGTTGAAGCAGAACGGTTTTTGTTAATTCCCGTCCTTGCTCTTGGGCTTCAATCGGGTATGGTCCAAATCGGCTGAGGCCGCAGGCAAACGCGGCTCCTATCTGCGTGTTTTCCCGACATCGCCTCGGCCGACCTTCCGGACGCGGCGTTTCTTGTCCGGGACTCTTTCAAGAATGCTCGCACGCGGTCATCATCCCGCCGAGGTTTCGTCTCAGTCCCGGAGAAGTATCGCCGACGTTCCGACCTGGACGGGCGCGGAATAAAATCGCGGCGTCACGGTTGCGACATGGCCTGAGACAGTTTGGCCGGGTGGCTTCACCCGCCTTGGAGACATGATGAGCAAGATCGACCTCGATATTTCAGAACTGCCCGATACTACCGTTTCGGTCCGCGAGACCTTCGGCATCGATTCCGACATCCGCGTTCCCGCCTACAGCAAGGGTGACGCCTATGTGCCGGATCTCGATCCCGACTACCTGTTCGACCGCGAGACGACGCTCGCCATTCTCGCAGGCTTCGCGCATAACCGCCGCGTGATGATCTCCGGCTATCACGGCACGGGCAAATCCTCGCATATCGAGCAGGTGGCGGCGCGCATCAACTGGCCCTGCGTGCGCATCAACCTCGACAGCCATGTCAGCCGTATCGATCTCGTCGGCAAAGACGCGATCGTCGTCAAGGACGGGCTGCAGGTTACCGAGTTCAAGGACGGCATCCTGCCTTGGGCCTATCAGCACAATGTCGCGCTCGTCTTCGACGAATATGATGCCGGCCGTCCCGACGTGATGTTCGTCATTCAGCGCGTCCTGGAATCGTCAGGCCGCCTGACACTGCTCGACCAGAGCCGCGTCATCCGGCCGCATCCGGCTTTCCGCCTGTTTGCGACCGCCAATACGATCGGCCTCGGCGACACCACCGGCCTTTATCACGGCACGCAGCAGATCAACCAAGCGCAGATGGACCGCTGGTCGATCGTCACGACGCTGAACTACCTGCCGCATGATCACGAAGTGAATATCGTCGCCGCCAAGGTGAAGAGCTTCGGCAAGGACAGGGAAGGGCGCGAGATCGTCTCGAAGATGGTCCGCGTTGCCGATCTGACGCGCGCCGCCTTCATGAACGGCGATCTTTCGACCGTCATGAGCCCGCGCACGGTCATCACCTGGGCCGAGAATGCCGAAATCTTCGGCGATCTCGCCTTTGCCTTCCGCGTCACCTTCCTCAACAAGTGCGACGAGCTGGAGCGCCCGCTGGTCGCCGAGCACTATCAGCGCGCCTTCGGCGTGGAGCTGAAGGAAAGTGCTGCCAACATCGTCCTCGGAGCCTGAGGCCCGACCGATCATGGCAGCTCGCGGTGACAATTCGAAAGCAAAGCCCAGTGCGCCCGTCGACGTCGAGCCGTTGCGCCGGGCGATATCCGGCTGCGTCCGCTCGATCGCCGGCGACGGCGATGTCGAGGTGACCTTCGCCAACGAACGGCCTGGTATGACCGGCGAGCGCATCCGGCTGCCGGAGCTTTCCAAGCGGCCGACGGCGCATGAGCTGGCGGTCACCCGCGGGCTAGGCGATTCCATGGCATTGCGCCTCGCCTGCCATGACGAGAAGATGCATACGACGATGGCGCCGCAGGGCTCCGACGCCCGAGCGATCTTCGATGCGGTCGAGCAGGCGCGTGTCGAATCGATCGGGACGCTGCGCATGGAGGGCGTGGCGGCGAACCTGCGTTCCATGACGGAAGAGAAATATGCCAAGGCGAATTTCACCGGCATCGAGCGCCAGGAAGACGCGCCGATCGGCGAAGCCGTCGCCATGATGGTGCGCGAGAAGCTGACCGGCCAGCGTCCGCCTGCCTCCGCCGGCAAGGTGCTCGATCTCTGGCGCGGTTTCATCGAAGACAAGGCGGGGGCTGAACTCGGTAACCTGTCGGGTGCGATAAACGACCAGCAGGCCTTCGCCAAGGTCGTCCGCAACATGCTGTCGGCGATGGAAATGGCCGAGGAGTATGGCGACGACGACAGCGAAGCTGACAATGACGATCAGTCGGAGCAGGAAGACCAGCCGAGCGGCGAGGAGCAGGACCAGGACGAGGTCGACGAGGATGCCGGCACCGATGCCGCCCCGGTCGAGGACAGCGAGGTTTCCGACGAGCAGATGGAGGACGGCGAGACTGAAGGCGCCGAAATCTCCGACGACGACATGATGGAAGAGGGCGAGGACGATTCGGAAACGCCTGGCGAGACCCGCCGCCCGAATACGCCGTTTGCCGATTTCAACGAAAAGGTCGATTATCACGTCTATACCGAAGAGTTCGACGAGATCATCACCGCTGAGGAACTCTGCGACGCCGCCGAGCTGGAGCGCCTGCGCGCCTTTCTCGACAAGCAACTGGCGCATCTGCAGGGCGCGGTCGGGCGCTTGGCCAACCGGCTGCAGCGCCGCCTCATGGCACAGCAGAACCGCTCCTGGGATTTCGATCTGGAGGAGGGCTATCTTGATACGGCGCGGCTACAGCGCATCATCATCGACCCGATGCAGCCGCTCTCCTTCAAGATGGAGCGGGACACGCAGTTCCGCGATACGGTCGTCACCCTCCTCATCGACAATTCCGGCTCCATGCGCGGCAGGCCGATCACGGTAGCCGCCACCTGCGCCGACATTCTCGCCCGCACGCTGGAGCGCTGCGGCGTTAAGGTCGAGATTCTCGGCTTCACCACGAAAGCCTGGAAGGGCGGGCAGGCGCGTGAAACCTGGCTTGCCGGCGGCAAACCGCAGACGCCGGGTCGTCTCAACGACCTTCGCCACATTGTCTACAAATCGGCCGACGCGCCGTGGCGGCGGGCACGCGCCAATCTCGGGCTGATGATGCGCGAAGGCCTGCTCAAGGAAAACATCGACGGCGAGGCGCTGATCTGGGCGCATAACCGCCTGCTCGCCCGCCGTGAACAGCGCCGCATTCTGATGATGATCTCGGACGGCGCGCCGGTCGACGATTCGACGCTGTCCGTCAATCCGGGCAATTATCTCGAGCGGCATCTGCGCGCCGTCATCGAGCAGATCGAGACGCGCTCGCCCGTCGAACTGCTGGCAATCGGCATCGGTCACGATGTAACGCGCTACTATCGCCGCGCCGTGACGATCGTCGATGCGGACGAGCTTGCAGGCGCGATGACCGAACAGCTCGCCTCGCTCTTCGAAGATCAATCCGCCCAGCCTCGCGGCGGCCGGTACGCCGTGCCGGCTGACGCGGGAAGGAAACATATCGAATGATGGTCAAGCGCCTGTGCCGCGCGGCATCGATCTCGCTCTGCCTGGCAGGGGGAGCTTCCGCGGCGATGGCCGGCGACGAAATACCCATAATTAGCCGGCAAATTACCGATTACAGGATCGGATCGTCGGAGACGACGTTCGGCTCGCTGGAATTCCTTGGCGGGCTGGAGATGGTTTCCAGCCGAGCGTTGTTCGGCTCGCTTTCCTCCATCCGTTTCCGTCAGGACCAGAAACACTTCATCGTCGTGCTCGATACCGGCCAGTGGCTGACCGGCAGCATCGAGCGCGATGCGAGGGGCAGGCTTTCAGGCCTTTCTCAGGTCGAGATCACCCCGATGAAGAACCGCGCCGGCCGCAGCCTCGAGGGCAAGGGCTATATGGATGCCGAGGGCGTGGCGCTCGATGGCGATCGGATATTCGTCTCATTCGAGCAAAATCATCGCGTCGACGTTTATCCCGATCCCGGCTTTGCCGCATCGCGCGCGACCGCTACCCTGCCGATCCTCATCCCGCGCAAGATGCTGAGCGACAATCGCGGTATCGAAACCATAGCAGTGGCACCCGCCTCCAGTCCGTTGAAGAGCGGCGTGGTCATCGTCTCCGAGCGCGGTCTCGACAGCGAGGGCAATCGGATGGCGGCTATTCTCAGCGGCCCGCTGAAAGGGCTGTTCTCGATCAAACGCGATGGCAGCTTCGACGTAACCGACGGTGCTTTCCTGCCGGACGGCGACCTGCTGCTCCTGGAGCGGCGCTTCAACATGGCCGAAGGTATCGGCATGCGGCTTCGGCGCATCAAAGCCGCCGATATCCGGCCGCAGGCCGTCGTTGATGGCGAGTTGCTGCTCGAAGGCAATTTCAACTCGCAGATCGACAATATGGAAGGGCTTGACGTGTTTCAGGCCGCCGACGGCACGACCCATATCATCATGGTGTCGGACGACAACCATTCGATCCTGCAGCGCAATCTGATGCTGGAATTCCGGCTCTCCGATAGCCGCATGCTCAGCGCGGCGTCAGATTGACGTCACATGTCCCGGCTATGCCATTGTCGCGTCGAGAGCAGCTTTCGGAGGGACAATCATGGTGCATATTCATATCATGGGTGCATCCGGTTCCGGCACGACTTCGCTCGGTCATACGCTTGCCGTACGGCTCGATATCGCCCATCTCGATACTGACGATTTCTTCTGGCTGCCGACCGACCCGCCATTCACGACGCCGCGTGACGCCGACGAACGCATTCGGCTGCTGCTTGCAGAAGCGGCACGGCATGACGGCTGGGTCCTCTCCGGATCGGCGCTGAAATGGGCGAGGCAGATCGAGCCGTTCTATGATCTGATCGTGTTTCTCAGGGTCGAGCCGGAGCTGCGGATGGCGCGGATTCGCGCGCGGGAGATTGCCCGCTACGGAGACAGGATCGGGCCTGGCGTTGACATGGAAATCAAAAGCGGGGAATTCATGGAATGGGCGGCAAGTTACGACACTGCCGGTCCGGAACGCCGCAGTCTTGCAGCGCGTGAGCAATGGCTGGAAACGCAGACGGCCCCGGTCCTGCGGCTTGATTCGTCACGAGAGATCGATGACCTGGCTGCAGAGGTTCTGCTGCATCCCGCAATCGCCGCCGGCGCGGTCCGGCAGCGCCGTTGAAAGGCTTTAGCTGACGCGTGCGGGCTGCATCGGCCGCAGCACGTTCATCAGCGCGCCGTAAGGCAGCAGCATCACGAGGCCGACGATCATCTTGACGGCGAAATCGCCGATCGCCCAGGAAATCCAGCGCGGCGCCTCTATGGCAAAGACGCCGAGGACAGGAGCTGCTTCGAGCGCAAAGGGCTCGTTCGGGCCGAGGAAGACGAAAAACGCGGCAAAGGACAATGAGAAGAACATCACCGTGCCGAGCGCCGAGCCGATCAGCGAGCCCAAAAGCGGCGCGCGCCACCAGGCTTGGCGGCGAAGGCGGTTGAAAACGGCGATGTCGAGCAACTGACCGGCGAGATAGGCCGAGCCGGAGGCGATGGCGATGCGTGGCACTGACGTGAAGAACGACAGCGTCACGCCGACGACGAAGCCGGCAAAAACGACCTTCCGGGCTGCCTGCGGGCCGAACTGACGATTGGTCAGATCGGTGATCAGGAAGGCGATCGGATAGGAGAAGGCGCCCCAGGTCAGGATGTCGGCCAAGTTGATACCCGCGACTTCGGCGTTCAGTGGAAACTGGACGAGGAAGTTGGAGGCGACGACGACAAGCGTCATCAGTGCGATATAGGCAAGGGTATAGCGGGTCTTCAGCATTTTTTTATCCTGGGTGATGCCACCAGTTGGAGTGCCCAGGCAAAGCAAAAGGCTTGTCCGGCATCATCCGTTCAAGCCTTTTGAAGCCGTATAAAAGAAGGTCAGAAGCTTACGCAGCAGCGGCTTCGGCGGTCTTCTTGACGATCTGACGGCGCAGCAGGCGCGCGCGCATCGACAGTTCGTTTTCGCTTGCCTTGATCAAGAAGGCATCGAGGCCGCCACGATGTTCGACGGAGCGAAGAGCCGCAGCCGAAACGCGAAGACGGTAACGCTGGTTGAGAGCGTCGGAGATCAGCGTTACCTGGCACAGGTTCGGCAGGAACCGGCGCTTGGTCTTGTTGTTGGCATGGCTGACATTGTTACCAGTCAGGACGGCCTTGCCGGTCAATTCGCACACGCGGGACATTGAACACCTATTCTTGTTTTTCTCGGGCCATCGAATTGCCATCCCCGGCAAAACCGGGCTCGCAATCCAACAGGCTGATTGGAAAGTTGCGGTTCTATAGTCAGAGAGGCTGCGCGCGTCAAGCCAAACCTTGGCCTTTCCCGCAATTCTGTCAAAAAGCTGCTGTTTTCTTCTGTTCACGGCAGGAGTATAGAGCGCTCGGCAGGACTGCCGGCGCGCGGCAAGACAAGGCTTCACTCATGGCTCATTCGGGCAGACGCATTTTCATTTCGGCCATCGCCGCACTCTTTGCCATACCGGCATCGGCGGCCGAAATCCAGCATCAGACCGTCTATCGGGTGACGCTTGCCGGCCTGCCGATCGCGCGCGCGGCGTTTCTGACGCAGATCGAGGACGATCACTCTTACAAGATTGCGGGCGATATCAAATCCGCCGGGCTTGCCGATCTCGTCAAGACGATCTCGGCAAAGACCAGCGTCACCGGCGTCGTCCGGAACGACAGGCTGCAGGCGCTGAAATATTCGCTCTATTACAAGAGCGGCAAGAAGGCCCGCGTCTACGAGGTCAGCTACCGCAACGGCAACATCATCTCGGCGACGACGACGCCGCCGCCGAAACGGCCGAAGAACTGGATCGACGTCACGCCGGGCGACATGCGTTCGGTGCTCGATCCGATCTCCGGCCTTGTTTTCACCGGGGATACCAAGGTCTGCGCGCAGACGCTGCCGATCTTCGACGGCGAGACCCGCATGGACCTGGTGCTTTCGCCGAAAGGCGACGAGGATTTTTCGACCGACGGCTTCAAGGGCAAGGCGGTCGTCTGCGGCGTGCGCTTCGTGCCGCGCTCCGGCTACAAAAAAGGCCGCAAGGACATCGACTATCTCAGCAAGAGCGACCGCATGGAAATCTGGTTTGCCAAGTCGGAGGCGGCCAATGTATATGCTCCGGTCTATGTGCGCATTCCCACAGAATATGGAATGGTGACGATCACTGCCGTCAAATATGGCAGTGTCAGCTGACGGAGCTTTCGCCTCCGTGAAGGGGGACAGGTGAAGCTTCGTGCGACTGTGGTCGGTTTTACGGCTATTCTGATGTGGTCGTTCCTGGCACTGCTGACGGCTTCTTCCGGCAAGATGCCGCCATTCCAGCTTTCGGCCATCTGCTTTGCGATCGGCAGCATTCCGGGCCTCGTCGTGCTTGTCCTCAACCCCGCGCGGCTGGGGCTGCTGAAGCAGCCTGCCGGGGTTTGGATCACCGGTATTGCTGGTCTTTTCGGCTATCATTTCCTTTATTTTACCGCGCTTAGGAGCGCGCCCGCGGTGGAGGCAGGGCTGATCTCCTATCTCTGGCCGCTTCTGATCGTCGTTGGCTCGGCCCTTCTGCCGGGAGAGCGGTTGCGCTGGTATCATGTGGCGGGCGCGCTTGCGGGGCTTTGCGGCACCTTCCTGATCGTCGGCCGCAACGGCATCGATTTCGATGGGGCTTACGCGGTCGGTTATGGCGCTGCCTTCCTCTGCGCCTTCACATGGTCGGGCTATTCCCTTTTGACACGGCGTTTCGAGGCTGTCTCCACAGATGTCGTCACCGGCTTCTGCCTTGCGACCTCCATCCTGTCCTTCTTCAGTCACCTCGGCCTGGAGACGACTGTCTGGCCGGAAAACAGCGTCGAATGGGTTGCCGTCGTCGGGCTCGGCCTCTTTCCGGTCGGGGCGGCCTTCTATGCATGGGATTACGGCGTCAAGAATGGCGATATTCAGATTCTCGGCGCCGCAAGTTATGCCGCGCCGCTGCTTTCGACGCTCATCCTGACGCTGTTCGGATTTGCCGAGCCGAGCTGGCGCATTGCTCTCGCCTGCCTGCTCGTCACCGGTGGAGCGGTGCTCGCTGCCCAGGAAATGTTCCGCCGCAAAATTCCGGCGCAATCTGCGGCAGCGGAGTAGCCCTCAGTCGCCAGGCTTCCAATCCGCCGGGGCCATCTCGAAGCTCGAAAATTCGAAGCCGGGCGAGACGGTGCAGCCGACCAGGGTGAAGTCCCCGAGGGTTTCTGCCGATTGCCACCAATTGGCGGGAATGATCGCCTGTGGCCGCTCGCCGGCAGGAAGGTTGGTTCCGAGCGTCAGGGTCTCGCTTGCCATCCCGTCCTGCGAGCGGTGCAGCGCCAGCGGCGCACCCGCGTAATAATGCCAGACCTCGACCGCGTCATGGACGCGATGCCAGTGCGAACGCTGTCTTTTTGTCAGCAGATAGTAGATCGCCGTCGAATGGCCGCGCGCTCCACCCGCCGTGTCGCGGAATGTCTCAACATACCAGCCGCCTTCGGGATGCGGCTGCATGCCGAGCGCGCGAATGATCTCCTCAGGCGACATCAGAAATTGTCCTTGCGCTTGCGGATCTCGGCAAAGACCTCCTCGTTCGTCTTGCCTTCCATGACCAGATTGCGGCGGATCGCCGGATCGGCGGCGCGTAGAAACGGATTGGTTTCCTTTTCCAGCCCGAGCGTCGTCGGGACGGTGAATTTGCCTTCGGCGCGCAAGGCTTCGATCTCGGCGGCGCGGCTCTTCAGGCGTTCATTGTCGGGATCGATCGTCAGTGCGAAGCGGGCGTTGGACAATGTATATTCGTGGCCGAAATAGACGGCAGTCTCATCCGGCAGCACGGCGAGCTTCTGCAGGGAATGCCACATGTCGGCGGCGGGGCGTTCGAACAGGCGGCCGCAGCCGAGCGCAAACAGGGTATCGGCGGCAAAGAGCAGCTTGTCGTCGACGAAGTGATAGCAGATGTGACCGGCGGTGTGACCGGGGGTCTCAATGACCTTGACCGTGTGATCGCCGAAAAGAAAGCTGTCGCCATCGGCCATCGTTCGGTCGAGACCAGGAATGGCGATGGCCTCGTTGATCGGGCCGATGATCTCGCAGCCGAACTGCTCCTTCAGCGTCAGGTTTGCGGCGACATGATCAGTGTGGTGATGCGTGGTGAAGATGTGGGTGATCTTCCAGCCGCGCTGTGTTGCCGCTTCCAGGATCGGCGCCTCCTCCGGCGCATCGATCGACGCGGTAAATCCTGTCTCCGGATCGTGCACGAGCACGCCGAAATTGTCGGTGCGGCAGAGAAAAACGTCTAATTCCAAAGGTTTCATCTTCAAACAATCCCTTGTCCCACGACTCTCGCGGGAATGTAGAGACTCCGGCCTTGAAGTCCAACCGCCCGCTGATAACATTTATCGCGATGCACGCAGATATCGTCGACCTTCGTCAGTTCTATCACTCCGACCTCGGGCGTCTTGCCGAGCAGTCGATCGCCATGGCGCTCTCCTCGCTCTGGGTGCGCCTGCCACAGGAGCGTCTCGTCGGACTCGGTTATGCCGTGCCATTCCTCGATCGCTTCCAGGCCGATACCGAACGCACCTTCGCCTTCATGCCGGCCGGACAGGGGGCGGTGAACTGGCCGATGGGCTCGCTGTCGTCGACGACGCTGATTTTCGATGAGGAACTACCGCTGCCGGATTCCTCGATCGACCGGGTGCTGATGGTGCATTCGCTCGAGTTTGCGGAAAGCCCGCGCGAGACGCTGAAAGAGCTTTGGCGGGTACTGGCACCGGGCGGGCGGCTTGTTATCGTGGTGCCGAACCGGCGCGGGGTCTGGGCCCGCATGGAACACACGCCCTTCGGCTCGGGCCGGCCCTATTCCCGCGGTCAGCTGACGCATCTGCTGCGCGAGACGAATTTCACGCCAGGTGCGACCGCCGAAGCGTTGTTCTTTCCGCCCTCGAAACTCAGAACCATCCTGCGCCTTCGCCGCGCTTTCGAGCGGATCGGCCGCACTTTATGGCCAGCCTTTTCGGGTGTCATCATCGTCGAGGCGCACAAGCGGCTCTATCAGGGGTTGCCGGTCGCCGCCCGCGCCTCCCGCCGTGTCTTCGTGCCCGTTCTCGCGCCGCACGGCGTACCGACCACACGCAACAGCTGAAGAACATGGGACATTCTCCGGTTGCTTGTGTCACGCCCATGCCTCTCGACAACAATCACATTCCGCTTTAATGCCACTTGGTCATTTTCCGGAAAATCTAAGGTCGACCCATGAGCGTTGAGATGAGCAAGCCCGTTCCGCGTCCCGGTATTCTCGATATCGCATCCTATGTGCCGGGCAAGGAACATGCGCCGGGTGTCGCCCGCGTTTACAAGCTCTCCTCCAACGAGACGCCGCTCGGCGCCAGCCCGAAGGCGATAGAGGCCGTCAAGGCAGCTGCCGACAATCTGGGACGTTATCCCGACGGGCAGGCGGTCGAACTGCGCGAGGCGATCGCCGCTGTACATGGCCTCAATCCGGCAAACATCCTCTGCGGCAATGGTTCCGACGAGCTGCTCGGCCTGTTGTGCCATGTCTATCTGGGCGCCGGTGACGAAGGCATCATCACCGAGCACGGCTTCCTTGTCTACAAGATCCAGATCATGGGCACGGGCGCCATGCCCGTCATCGTCAAGGAGAAGGACTATACCGTCGACGTCGACGCGATCCTGGCGGCGGTGACGGAAAGGACGAAGATCGTCTTCATCGCCAATCCCGGCAATCCCACCGGTACATACGTTCCCGTCAGCGAGATTCGCCGCCTGCAGGCCAGCCTGCCTAAGCATGTCGTCCTCGTGCTCGATGCGGCCTATGCCGAATATGTACGCCGCAACGATTATGAAGCCGGCATCGAGGTCGTATCGTCCAGTTCCAACGTGGTGATGACCCGCACCTTTTCGAAAGCCTACGGTCTTGCGGCTCTGCGCGTGGGCTGGATGTATGCGCCCGTGGAGATCGTCGACGCCGTGAACCGTGTACGCGCTCCGTTCAACCTGAATACGGCCGCGATCGCCGCCGGTGCCGCGGCCATCCGCGACCAAGCCTTCGTCCAGCAGGCCGTCTCTTTCAACCAGATGTGGGTGGAGACGCTCACGGAGGCTCTCGAAGCGATCGGGCTGAAAGTGACGCCGTCCGTCGCCAATTTCGTCCTTATCCACTTCCCCGACATCGATGGAAAGCGCGCGGCCGATGCCGACGAGCTTTTGACGAGCCGCGGTTATATTCTCCGCGCCGTGCGCAGCTACGGCTTTTCCAATGCGCTGCGCATGAGCATCGGTCCGGAAGAGGCCAATCGCGGCGTCATTGCCACGCTGCGTGAGTTCATGGGACGGCAGGCATGAGCGTGCTGTTCGATCGCATCGCGCTGATCGGCATCGGCCTGATTGGCTCTTCGCTCGCCCACGACATCAGGCGGCTCGGGCTTACCAAGGAGATCGTCGTTGCGACACGCAGCGCCGAGACGTTGAAGCGCGCCGAAGAGCTCGGTCTCGGCGACCGCTATACGACCTCTTCGGCCGATGCTGTTCGAGATGCCGACCTCATCATCGTTTCGGTTCCGGTCGGCGCTTCGGAAAGCGTGGCGAAGGAAATCGCCGGCAATCTCAAGCCCGGCGCTATCGTCACCGATGTCGGTTCCACCAAAGCATCCGTCATCGCGCAGATGCAGCCGCATATGCCCGACAATGTGCATTTCATCCCCGGCCATCCGCTGGCCGGCACGGAAAAATCCGGGCCGGATGCCGGTTTCCCCGGCCTCTTCGAAGGCCGCTGGTGCATCTTCACGCCGGTTGCCGGCACCGACGAGACGGCGCTGAAGCGGTTGCGCGGCTTCTGGGAAGCGCTCGGATCGAAGGTCGACGAGATGGATGCGGAGCATCACGACAAGGTGCTCGCGATCGTTTCGCACCTGCCGCATATCATCGCCTACAACATCGTCGGCACCGCCGACGATCTGGAGACGGTGACGGAGTCCGAGGTCATCAAATATTCGGCCTCCGGCTTTCGCGATTTCACCCGTCTTGCCGCTTCCGACCCGACGATGTGGCGCGACGTCTGCCTGCACAATCGCGATGCGATCCTCGAAATGCTGGCGCGCTTCTCAGAAGATCTCGCCTATCTGCAGCGCGCGATCCGCTGGGGTGAAGGCGACAAGATTTTTGAACTCTTCACCCGCACGCGCGCGATCCGCCGCTCGATCATCCAGGCCGGCCAGGATGTCGACGCCCCCGATTTCGGCCGCCCCCACGCGCTGGATAAGAAGTAGACTCTCGCGATGGTGGAGGTGGCGAGCGCAAGTCAGGCGGATATCGACTGGCTGGCTCGCGAGGATGCCACTGCAGGCAAGGTGTGGGTATCGCGATGCGTCGCGCTTGGCGAATATCTCGTTGCCAGGGAGGCCGGCGAGATCGTCGGCTTCCTGCGCTTCTCCCGCTTCTGGGGCAGGGTTCCCTATATGGAGATGATCCGCGTTCTGCCTGGCCATCGCCGGTCGGGCGTCGGCACCGCGCTGTTTCTCGCCTGGGAAAGAGCCATGCGCGGCGAGGGCGCTCGGCTGCTGATGACGTCGAGCGAATGCGATGAGAGCCGGCCGCAGGACTGGCATCGCCGTAACGGATTTACAGAAACTGGTGCGATCGAGCTGCCTGGTCTGCAATCGGTGCCTGAGGTTTTTTTTATCAAGCGGATTGATTACGGCCTTTCCAGCACTCCAGCCCCGGAAAAGCCTTAGATCGGTGGGATCTGACCGAGCGGAATGAAGCCGCTGACGGTGGCATTGCCGCGATCGACGACGAGATCGACTGAGACCTTGTCTCTACCGCCGGCCAGCGCCTTCAGCATCTTCGTCGCCGTGTTGACGGTCGGAGCAAGATCCGGGAAAGCTTGTTTCAGGCTGTCGCCCCAGGGGCCGAGCCGTTCAATTTCCAGCTTGAACTTCCCGGAGAGAAAGCCTTGCTCGTCGAAGGAAAACGGACCGGTGAGCGTCATCACCTTGCCATCGCCGATGTCTGCAACGATGCGACGCAGTTCGCCGGCAGAACCATTGAGGCCGTTCGGGTCGCTGCCGTCGATCAGGCCGGCCTTGCCGGCAATCGTGAGATCGATGCTGGCAGAGAGTTTCGGGAAGAGCTGCGGCCAGTCCTTGATCGCGGTGTTCGCATCCTGCAAGGAGATCGCGCCGTCGAGATCGGCGCCGTTCTGGCGCAGGTGAATTTCGGTGCGAGCCGCGTCGAAGCTGATCGTCTGGCCGGTATAGGAGGAGACCGCCGTCGCCTTCAGGCCCTCGATGACAGTCGAGCTGCGCTCGATGCCCTGCAGCCTGGTCGTCAGGCTCGCCTGCAGATTCGTCCACTGAGCCGAGACCGAAAGGCCGTTTGTGGTGCGGATTTCGGCCGGTGAATCGAGCTCCCAGACGATATGGCTCGGCGCATAGACCTGCGCGGCGGAGCGCAATGCGCCGAAGGTGGCGGAGACGCCATTGACATTGTCGTCGACATCCACCTTGGAGCAGAACAGACCGATGCGGAAAGGATAGCCGCGGAATTCGATATCGGAGCATTCGCCGGTGACGCCGGCCTGATCGCGCGGCGCGATTGCTTTCAGCACCGTCGTTTTCAAGGCCGATGCGGCATAGAACCAGCCGCCGGTATAAAGCGCGATCACCAGGAGGATGCCTCCGCCCAGCAACAAGAATTTCTTGCTGTTGCCGGTTTGGCTGCTGCCGGATCGGCTTGACGCTGCCATGATGTTCTCCAATGGTGAATCGCAATGTGATTCCGGTCTGGCGTGCGATATGGACGAATTTTGGGTGTTTGGCTACGGCTCGCTGATGTGGAATCCGGGCTTCGAGTTCCTGGAGCGGGCAGAAGCTCTGGTGCATGGTTACCGGCGTTCGCTGTGCGTCCGATCCTTCGTCCATCGCGGCACCCCGGACAATCCCGGCCTGGTTCTCGGCCTCGACAGGGGTGGAGCATGCCGTGGCATGGCGTTTCGTGTTTCGCCGCAGAAATGGGACGAGGTGATCGATTATCTCCGCGCCCGCGAACTCGTCACCAATGTCTATCTGGAGCGCCGGGTTCGGCTGCAGTTTGCCGGCGGTCGCCGAACGGAAGCGGTTACCTACATCGCTGATCGCGACCACGAGCAATATGCCGGTACGCTCGATGCGCTTGCGGCCGCGCGGGTGGTGAACGAGGCCAGGGGGCAGTCAGGCCCGAACGACGCCTACGTCTTCAACACGCTTGTGCACCTGAGACAGATGGGCATTCGCGACCCGTGGCTGGAGCAGGTCGGCAACGAGGTGGAGCGCCTGCGGGCCGGCTGATCAGGCCGTCGCCGCCCTCACTTTGCGCAGCTCGGTCAGCCGAGCGACCGCTGTCGGCGGCAACGGCAGATGCGGATTACGGTCGACGGTGTCGATGAGGAGCTCGTCGCTTGCCCGTTCCGTGACCTCGATCAGATGAGCGAAGAAAGCATCGGGATCCATTCCCGGCATGATCGGCGGCAGGATCCTGACCTTGAAATGACCGGGATAACGGCGGACGCTCCGCCGCGGCCAGAAGAGGCCTGGATGCATCGCAACCGGCACGACGGGAATGCCAAGATCGCGGTACATGCGGGCGATGCCGTATTTATAGACCGGCTCGGCACCCGGCGGGCGGCGGGTGCCCTCAGGATAGATGATCAGCTGGCGACCGGTCGAAAGCTCCTCCCTGGTGCGTTTCAGCACTTCCACCATCACCTTGCCGCGGGCGCCGCGGTCGACCGGGATCATGCGCTGCTTCTTCGCATACCAGCCAAAGAGCGGAATCCACATCAGCTCGCGCTTCAGGATGTAGACCGGATCCTTGAGATCAGGCAGCAGCGCATAGGTGTCCCAGAAGGACTGGTGCTTCGGCGCCAGGATAAAACTGCCCTCAGGCAGGTTCTCCAGCCCCTCGATCTCGAAGGTCGTGCCGACGATCATGCGCATCAGCCAGTGGTTGGAGCGCGCCCAATTCTTTGGGATCTCATAGGCGGTCAGCCGCGGCACCACGAAATAATATGGCGAGAGCACGATCATCCGGACGATGAGATTGGCATAGAAGATCGTGTTGAAGAGGACGGAACGCAGGGCGATCATGAAATTATCCCGAGGCATGCTCATGCGACCGGCCTACACGATATTGCCCGTGATAAAAAGCGTTTGATGCCGCCCCGATGCAAAAGCTCAGTCTGCGCCGGATACACTTGCCGAGCGCAGTCCGGTGTGACGGCCGAAGCCGGTGATATTGCGAGCGCCCGTTAACAGCACCTTTGCATATTCGGCGAGCATGACCCGCATCGCGTTCGGGTCGGTAAACCAGTTGCGGGTCTTCAAATCCGAATTGACCACCGGATAGGGGATAAACTCGATCTCCGGATCGACATAGGAGAGTTCTGCGAGGCTGCGCGGCATGTGATAATTGTTCGTGACAACGAGAACGCTTCTGTATCCCCTGGCGTGGATCCAATTGGAGGTTTCCTCGGCGTTGCCGATCGTGTCTATCGCATCGTGGCCGATATCGACGCAGCAGGAGAAAAGATCGGCCGAGCCTTGCGTCATCTTGCGAATCTGCGCCGGCGTCGTCGTCGGATGGACGCCCGAGATCAGCAGTCGTTTGCCCGCCCCCTTCTGCAGCAGTTCCACGGCCTGGTCGATACGCTGGTAGCCGCCTGTCAGCACGACGATCGCGTCTGCCTTGGGCTCGGCCGGAGGCTTGAGCGTTGTCACGGAATCGGCAAACCGCAGAAAGCCGCCGAACACCAAGGCGATTGCCAGGATGCAACCAAAGCCGCCCCAGCGCAGCAGGCGGCGGATCGGACCGCGCCGCGGCGGCAGGCCCGCCGGACGATCAAGCTCCGGGTCCTGCCGAATCGGATTGCGTGTCGTATCGCCCATGGTCATGAATCGTGATTATACGTTGATTGCGGCGCGGAACAGACGCTTTCACGATAAAACGGCATGGTCACGATCAACTTGCGATGCCGTCGGTGCGTGTCGGGTCCGAACGCAATGTATCGATTTCATAGATCGTCCGCATGACGGTCAGCCGCGCCGTGACGGTCGTCAAGAGCGCGATGACGATCATTGTCGCGAAGATGCCGGCATAACCGAGGACACCAACGGAAAAGGTGCCGAACAGCGCCGTTGCCTGATCCGTCTCCGGTGTTGCCAGCGTGCGGCTCTGCCAGAAGCCGGCGGTGGCGAAAAAAAGAGCCGCAAGCGCGCTGCCGATCGCCGAGCCCTTGAAACTGATCTTCAGAAAATGCTTCTGAAATTCGGTGGCGACGAAGGAGCTCTCGGCACCGACGAAATGCAGCACTTCGACGATGTGGCGGTTGCCCGACAGCGCACCGCGCGTGGCGAAGACGACGGTGAGCACCATTGCCGAGAAGACCAGGAGCAGCACGCCGGTGCCGATCAGCACCGTCGTATGCGCCATGGAGACCAGCCGGTCAACCCAGGTGCGGTGATCGTCGAGGCTCGCCTGCGGAATGCTGTCCTTGAGGAGCCCTCGCATTGCATCGAAATCCGGCGGATTGTTTTCGTCGATGGTGATGACGACGAGACGGGGAACAGGCAGATCCTTGAGATCGAGGCCGGGGCCGAGCCACGGTTCGAGCAGCCGGGCGGTGGCTGCCTCGTCGACGATCTGGCCGCTTTTGGTACCGACGAATGTCAGCGCCAGGTCGCGTGCCTGCGTCAGCGCTTTTTCCATATCGAGATTGTCGTCCGGCTTGATCTGGATGGTGATCTCGCGGGAGATCTGGCTCTCCCAGCTTGCCGCCGTCGAACGCACCATGCTGACGCCGCCGAGCGTCAGGCAGGCGAGAAAGGCCATGATCGATATGACCACCATCAGGGCATTGCCCTGGATATTGGAAGGCGGCAGAATCGGCGCGGTCGGGCGCACGCGCATTTCCGGCCGCTTCTGCTGGGCGGCAGGCTGGACCGGCGCCTTCTCTCGGTTCCTGGACGGGGGCTCAGTCATAGATATCGAGATGCCCCTCCGAGAGGATCATACGGCGGGCTTCTACCTGTTCCATCAGCGCCAGATCATGGGTGGCGATGACGACCGCCGTACCAAGCCGGTTGAGTTCGAGGAAAAGATTGAGCAGGCGCCTGGCCATCGGCGGGTCGACATTGCCGGTGGGCTCGTCAGCCAGCAGGACTTCCGGCCGGTCCATCAGCGCCCGGGCGATGGCGGCGCGCTGCTTTTCCCCACCGGAGAGGACCGGCGGCAGCACGTTGATGCGTTCGCCGAGGCCGACCCATTTCAATAGTTCCAGAACGTCGGTTTTGTAGGAGCTTTCCTCCTTGCCGCGCACCCGTAAGGGCAAAGCGACATTCTCATAGGTCGTGAGATGGTCGAGCAGGCGAAAATCCTGGAAGACGATGCCGACACGCCGGCGCAGCAGCGGCAATTCCGGCCGAGGAATTTCGGAAATGTCGCGCCCGAACATGCGGATGAGGCCACGCGTCGGCTGCAGCGACATGAAGAGCAGCCGCAGCAGCGAGGTCTTGCCGGCACCGGATGGCCCCGTCAGGAACTGAAAGGATTTCTTCGGAATGTCGAATGTCAGGTCCCGGAGGATTTCCGGGCCCATGCCATAGCGCAAACCGACATTCTCGAAGTGGATCAACGGGCAGCTCAGTCTGTTCTTGGTTTCACCGCGTGACTTGTTAACCAACACCGTTAACAGCCGGTAAATTTTGCCGGAAAGACGCCCGTTTGATGGCAATCTTTGCGAAGCATTAACCATTAAAATTTACGACTGAGGAGGATTCGTTTCAATGCCAAGATTTCTTGCGGCAGCGAAACCATGTGGACATCTGCGAGGCAGCCACCATGGAAGCATCCTCCTTCAGCCGCCGTACGCCGGGCCAGGCCTATGATTTCCTGCCGCCCGAACCCGTACGCCAGTATCGTTCGACACGTCCTGCTGATGTCTCCGACGCCGAATTCGTGACGGTCGGCAAAACCCGGCCGAAGGACTTCAGCACCAAGATCCATAACGACAACGGCGGGCGCATGGCGGCAGCGCGCGTCGCACGGCCGCCGCTCCTGTCGGCGATGGCTGCTTCCGCTCTGCGAAGGGCGGAATCCTGGCTGCAGCGAGCGTCGCCGCGCAGTTTCGCGGTGCTGGTACTGGCGCTCGCCGTGCTCGTTTTCGGGCTCGCAGGCGGCTTTTCCGGCCTTTCCGCCGCGGGCGCCTCCTCCGGAGCGCCGCTGCATTTCACCCATGTCACCGTGACGCCGCGTGATGCGAACGGCATGCGTGTGCTCGTCGTCAACGGCATCATCGAAAACGAAAGCGGCACAACGCAGACGGTGCATCCGATCCGCGCCGATCTGGTGACCGACGAACGGCTGACGGCAAGCGTCGTCATCGATCCGCCCGCCGACGTCATCTACGACGGCCAAAGCCGTGGCTTTTCAGCCCGCGTCCAGCACGCCGGCGGAAAATTGCCGGAGGTCCGGCTTTCTTTCCTGCCGTAGAAATAACGGGTTTCGTGATGGCTTTCCGCCACAGGACGCACCAATCCCGTTGATTTCATGAGCGGCGAGGCTGTTTCAGGCGCGCATATGTGCTAACGGCTTACCCTTCTTTTCATGGAGCAAGCCTTATGCCTGTCGTGCGCGGAAAAAATATCGAGCCGCTCTTCACCGCCGAGCAGATCGCGGAGCGCAATCATGCGATGGCGCGGGAGATCGCCAACGGTCCGACCAAGGACCTGCTCGTCATTGCCGTGCTCAAGGGCTCCTTCATCTTCGCCGCCGACCTGATTCGCGCCCTGCACGACACCGGACTTGCTCCCGAGGTCGAGTTCATCACGCTGTCGAGTTACGGCACCGGCACCGTTTCGCAGGGCGTGCGCATCGTCAAGGATATCGACAGCGACGTACATGGCCGAGACGTCCTCCTGATTGACGATATTCTCGAGTCCGGCCGCACGCTGCTCTTTGCCAAGGAACTGCTCTTCGAACGTGGCGCGCGCAACGTGACGATCGCCGTGCTGCTCGACAAGCGGGTCAAGCGCAAGGAAAAGCTGGAGGCCGATTATGTCGGCTTCGAATGTCCCGATTACTTCGTCGTCGGCTACGGCATGGACGTTGCCTATGCGTTTCGCGAACTGCCTTTCGTGGGCGTAGTGACCGGCGACGCCTGAGGGAATGCAGGCGTCGCTTCATTGCCGCGTGAAGACGGGTTGTTAACCATCTCGCCTATCGCTTCGCCATCTTTACCGATCGAAAAGGAAAGTCTGGTGATTTCCGTCGCGGGGCTGAAGACGGAGCAATGCACATATGGCAAGAATTCTGATTACGGAAGACGAGGATTCCCTGCGGTCTTTCGTAGCCCGGGCCTTGCGGCTTGACGGTCACGAGACCGATGAAGCGGCTGACGGCGCCGAGGGGCTGGAGAAGCTGAAGGACGGGGTCTACGATCTGCTGCTGTCGGACATCCGCATGCCCGTGATGGACGGCATCGAACTCGCCCATCAGGCGAAGGACGCCTTCCCAGCTTTGAAGATCCTGCTGATGACCGGCTATGCCGAGCAGCGCGAGCGCGCCGACGATCTCGCAGAAAAAATCATCGACGTCGTCGCAAAGCCATTTGCGCTTCCCGATATCCGCAAGGCTGTCGCCCGGGCACTTGTCGCTTAAAGCGCACGCCTATCTTTGACGGCGGTATAAGGCTTACTGGATGTCCAGAAGCCGTTCGAGATACCGCCGTTCCATTTCCTGTGGCGGATTGTTGCCGAGCTTCTCGCGGATCGCATCGAGAATTTCGCGTGCGCGCTGAACGTCGATTTCGTCAGGCACCTTCACGCCATCGTTGTCGATATAGCCGTTGGTCATGCGCGGTCGCCCCAACGGATCCCGGCCGTTCTGATCGCCCTGGCCGACCTGGCCGTTCGGGCCTTGTCCCTGCTGGCCCCGCTGCGCCTGCATCATCTGGTTCATCATGTCGCGAGCGCCCTGGCGAAGGGCTTCCAGCGCACGGCCCTGGTTCTCGACGGCCGTGTCGCCGCGGCCCTGGCCGAGCTCGCGGCCGGCGCCGTCCATCTCGCGTTGGGCCTGGCCGAAGCCCGGGCCGGGCTTCATGCCCATTTCGCCGAGTTTCTTCTGCAATTCCCCGAGCTGCTTGCCGAGGGCATCCTGCTGGGCGCGCAACTGCTTCAGCGCTTCTCTGAGCTGCTCGGCGGTCATCTGGTCGGAAGGTTTCTGGCCCTGACCTTGCTGGCTCTGGTCTTGCTGCCCTTGCTGCTGGTCCTGCGGTTCGCCATTCTCTCCCGGCATCATATCGTCGAGCAGCGGATCGTTTTCGCCCATATCGGATTCGCCACGCTGCATACGGTCCTTGAGCTGCTGATCGAGGCGGAAGGTTTCTTCCATCAGCTTCTGCTGATCGCGCAGGATCTCGCCGAGCTTGTCGATCTGCTTGCGAGCTTCGCTGTTTTCCTGACCCTGCTGGCCCCGCTGCGGCCGGCCGGCCTGCAGGTTGTTCATCATGCGCTGCAATTCCGACAGCATCTGCTGTGCCGCGTCGCGATTGCCGGAGCGGGCGAGATTCTCGATCTGGTCCATCATCCGTTCCAGATCCTGCTGGCGCAGGATGTTCTGCGCGTTCTGGTTCGGCTGCATCGTCGGGGCATTCTGCATGCGTTCGGCAAGCTCCGTCAGATAGTCCTGCATCGCCTTGCGCAGCTCATCCATCAGCTTCTTGATCTCTTCGTCGGGCGCGTTGCGGTCCAATGCGTCTGCAAGCTTCTGCTGGGCTTCACGCAGCTTGCGCTCGGCAAGCGAAAGATCGCCGTCCTCCATGCCGAGCGCGATTTCCCAGAGATACTGGGCAGTATCCTTCAGAGCCTCCTCGCCTCTTGCCAGCTTCATGCGGGCCAAGGCCGATTCCAGCAGCAAGTAGTTGGTAAGCTTGGGGATGGTCTCCTCGGGACGGATGGTCAGCGCCTCGTTCAGCGCGATCGCCTGCGGCATCTTACGGGTATCGAGCGCGAAAACCTGCCGTTCCTCGGCGACAGCTGCGGCAAGCGGCTCGTTGAAGGGTCGCGACGGCAGCGTCATCTCGTAGGGCGGGCTGCGGCCGGTCTGGCCGGCGGCATCCTTGGCGACGAGGGTAATGCGCACCGGCTTGCCGGCAAGCGGATGTTCGGTCAGATTCCGGCTGGTCACGCCCTTGGCGTCGCGGGCGTTGCGACGGGGAATATCCAGCCGGTACTCCGGCAGCGGATATAGCGGCGTCGCCGTCGGATCATTTTCCAGAGGAACGATCTCCGCATGGGCCTCCTGGACGCCGTAATCGTCCTTGACGGTGAAGCCGATTTCCAGCGCGCCGTTGACGCTTGCCTTCGGCATGCCGTCAAAGGCGATTTCAGGCGCCTTGTCAGGCAGCACGTCGAAGCTCCAGCGGCGACCGTTGACTTCGAGCGCGCCGTTTTCCTCAAGCTTCATCACATGCGTCTGCGCGATGAGGGCATTATTGGCAGGCGCGCCGGCCGTCGGCTGCTCGCCGGCAGGCGCGCTTGCCTGCTGTGGCTTTGCGTCAGCCTGCACGGCGATATCTCGCGCCTCGCCGTTCGCCTTGTGGAACACGACCTTTTCGGCCGTCTTTCCGCCGCTGACGCGCACGGTGAGGCCGGAGAACTGCGGAACGCCGATCGGCGCCTGTTCGCTGCCGTCGGCGGTCAAGTAAACCGGCGCGCGACCGGTATAGGAGGGCGGCGTCACCCAGGCATCGATGCGCACCGCCGGATCGACCGCCACCTGTTCGGGCGCTGACTGCAATGCGTCACTGACCGAGCCACCGTTGAGCGACAGCGAATAGCCAAAAGCGGTGACAACAAGCAGAGCAGGGATGGCGCGCAGGGCGAAGCGGTCATGTGCGGCGATATCAGGCCGCGGCATGCCGGCATCGAGTGCTGCGATCTTTTCGGCCATGCGCACCTGGTGCTCACGCCAAAGTGCCCGCGAAAAGGGTGTGTCGTAGGCCGGCTCGTCTTCCTGGACGGCAACCGGCTGGTGCGGCAGGCCGTTGCGCTCTTCCAGCATGCGATCGGCTTCAGCGGTTTTGGGCCAGCGCAGATGGCGGAAGGGAACAAGCGAGACGAGGAACGCCGCGGCAAAGGCGATCAGCAACAGGATGCGCAGCCAGTCCGGCACGTTGCGGAAGATACCGAACCAGGAGGCCGAAAGATAAATGGCGACGATGGAGAGGACCGGCATCAGCAGCGGCAGCAGTTGCTCGAAGAAGAGCACGGTGCGCGCCAGCAGGCGTTTCGTCGTTACCAGCCGGGCAAGCGAGGGACGGAGCGCAAATGCACCCTTCCTCTGCCTTGAGGGGCTTGTCATCGGTCCGGTCTCCGCGATCTGGCGTTCTGGTACAGAGGGCGCTTCCGGCGATTGCGGGGCAATACGCTCATGAACGAAAGGATAACACTCTTTGTGGCGAAGGCGAGGGCGAACGGGCAGGAATACCGCCTTTTCACGTTTACTCGCCGAAAAGTGATGGTGCTGCTAAAGCGCGCCGCGATCTTTCAGATTCGCTTCTTGCGCTTTAGCTCTATGCTTTACGGATGTCGTTAACGCAAAATCGCTTCACACTTTTGAGCGACATGCTCTAGTCGAGCCAGGCCGGAACGGAATCGAGGCTGATCAGCTCGGCATAGGTCCTGCGCGGGCGGATCACATGAAAATCGCTGCCCCTGACGAGAACTTCGGGCACCAGCAGGCGGCTGTTATAGGTGCCGGCCTGCACGGCGCCATAGGCGCCGGCAGTGCTGACGGCCATCAGGTCGCCGGGCTTCGGCATCGCCATTTCGCGGTCGAGCGCCAGATAATCGCCGGTCTCGCAAACGGGGCCAACCACGTCGGCGCGGATGCGCGGCGCGTTTGCTGCCGATATCGTCACCGGACGGATCTCGTGATAGGCCTCATAGAGCGTCGGTCGAATGAGGTCGTTCATCGCGCCGTCGACGATGACGAAGGTCTTCTCGCCGCCGTCCTTAACATAAAGAACTTCGGTCACGAGAATGCCGGCATTGCCGACGATCAGGCGACCGGGTTCGGTGACGATCTTGCAGTTCAGGCCGCGAAGCTGGTTCTTGACGATCGCCGCATAGGCATCGGGCAGCGGCGGCGGATTATTGTCATCCTTATAGGGAACGCCAAGGCCACCGCCGATATCGACGTGATGGATGGAGTGGCCGTCGGCACGCAATGTCGCGACGAGATCGCGCAGCAGCTTGAAGGCGTCGTCGAAGGGCTGCAGCTCGGTGATCTGGCTGCCGATATGCATGTCGATGCCCGTGACTTCGATGCCGGGCAGCTTAGCGGCATGGGCATAGATGCCGCGGGCGCGATCCCAGGAGATGCCGAACTTGTTTTCCTTCTTGCCGGTCGAGATCTTCGCATGCGTCTTGGCATCGACATCCGGATTGATGCGGAAGGAGACCGGCGCCTTCTTGCCGGCGTTGACGGCGCGCTGGTTAAGAATCTCCAGCTCAGGCTCGGATTCGACGTTGAAGCAGTAGATGCCGGCCTCAAGGGCGAAATCCATCTCCTGCGGCGTCTTGCCGACGCCCGAAAACATGATGCGGCTCGCCGGAATGCCGGCGGCAAGTGCACGGCGCAGTTCGCCTTCCGAAACGACGTCGATGCCGGCGCCGAGGCGTCCCAGGGTCTTCAGCACGGCTTGGTTCGAGTTCGCCTTCATCGCATAGCAGACCATGGAGTCGACATCGGCGAAGGCTTCCGAGAAGACGCGATAGTGGCGCTCCAGCGTTGCGGTTGAATAGACGTAGAACGGCGTGCCGACCGCCTTGGCGATCTCCGGAACGGGGACGTTCTCGGCGTAAAGGATGCCGTCGCGGTAATCGAAATGGTTCACGAGGTGCGCGCCTTAAAGGAGGGGGTCAAGGAGGAAGGGCTTGTCAACGGTGCCGGGCTGTTTCGTCGGCTTGGAAACGTCGCCTTCCTTCGTCGCCGCAGCACTCGGCGGATCGAGATCGCCCTTGCGTCCGCATCCGGCAACGGCAAGGCCGATGACGGCGAGCACCGCCGTCAGGCGGATGAGGTGCGGCAAGCTCTTCTGCATGGATATCCTCTTGTGCGGCCTATGGCTGATATCGTTCATCGAACGACGGGATCTTCATAGCGAAGTTTCTCAGCCTTGTGCACCCTGATTGTTGGCCGGTTTCGAGCGCTGGCAGAAGGGCGAGGCGGCTTTCGGCCTGCCCTGTACCCTCAATTGCGGGCGCGCCAGAAGGCGATCTGCTTGCGGACTTCGGACGGGGCCGTGCCGCCGAAGCTCTTGCGGCTGGCGACCGAGGCTTCCACCGTCAACACGTCGTAGACCTTGTCGGTGATTGCAGAATGGATCGCCTGCAGGTCGGAGAGCGGCAGTTCGGCAAGATCGCAGCCCTTGCTTTCGGCGAGCGCCACGGCGCGGCCGGTGACGTGATGGGCATCACGGAAGGGCAGGCCCGCTTCGCGCACCAGCCAGTCGGCAAGATCGGTCGCCGTCGAGAAACCGGAGCCGGCCGCCGCCTTCATGCGCGCGGTATTGACGGTCATGTCGCGCACCATGCCGGTCATGGCGGCAATCGCCAGTTCCAGGCTCTCGGCGGCGTCGAACACCTGCTCCTTGTCTTCCTGCATATCCTTTGAATAAGCGAGCGGCAGGCCTTTCATGATCGTCAGCAGCGCGATCAGCGAGCCGTTGATGCGGCCGGTCTTGGCGCGCACCAGTTCGGCTGCGTCTGGATTCTTCTTCTGCGGCATGATCGAGGAGCCGGTCGAGAAGGCGTCGGACAGGCGCACGAAACCGAATTGCGGGGTCGACCAGATGACGATCTCTTCCGCGAGGCGCGACAGGTGCATGCCCGTGATCGCGGCGATCGCCAGGAATTCGATGGCGAAGTCGCGGTCGGAGACCGTATCGATGGAATTGCGGGTCGGCTCGCGGAAACCCAATGCCTTGGCCGTCATATGGCGATCGATCGGATAGCCGGTGCCGGCAAGGGCGGCAGCGCCGATCGGGCTCTCGTCCAGATGCTCGATGGCATGGCGCACGCGCGAGCGGTCACGGCCGAACATTTCGACATAGGCCATGCAGTGATGGCCGAAGGTGACGGGCTGGGCGGTCTGCAGATGGGTGAAGCCCGGCATGGCGCTTTCGGCATGTTCCTCGGCGCGGTCGAGGAAGGCGGCGATCAGGCCGGTCAACATCCGTTCGGTCTTCTCAAGCTCTTCCTTCACCCAGAGACGGAAGTCGAGCGCCACCTGATCGTTGCGCGAGCGGGCGGTGTGCAGCCGGCCGGCCGCCGGACCGATCAGCGTCGCCAGGCGTGCTTCGATATTCATATGGATGTCTTCGAGCTGGCGGGAGAATTCGAAATTGCCGCTTTCGATTTCTGACAGGATCGTGTTTAGCCCGTGAACGATCTTGTCCTTATCGTCTGACGAAATGATCCCCTGATGGGCGAGCATCGTCGCATGGGCGACGGAACCACGGATATCCTGCGCGAATAGCTTCTTGTCGAAACCGATCGAGGCATTTATCTCCTCCATGATCGCGTCCGGGCCGGAGGCGAAGCGCCCACCCCACATCTGGTTGGAGGATTTGGTGTCCGTGTTGTTCTCGGCCATAAGATGCCCGTCCTGGAGAATGAAATGACGACGAAAAAACCCTTCGGCCTGCCGTCCGGAAAACTGATCGCAATCGCCGCCGTCGCAGGTGTCGTTGCAGGTGCGGCAGCGGTATACGTGAAGGAGACGGGCATTGGCAATGGCATCGGCAGTAGCGCTTCGGCCGAATGCCCGCAGGCAAAGGAGAGCGCCGCCAAACTGGCGCCGCTGATGAAGGGGCAGGTCGCCGCCATGGTTGCCGCCAACGAGCCGCGCAAACTGGCGACGGTTTCCTTCAACGGACCGGATGGTAAATCGCTGACGCTCGATCATTTCGCCGGCAAGACCGTGCTGCTCAATCTCTGGGCCACATGGTGCGTGCCCTGTCGCGAGGAGATGCCGGCGCTGAACGCGCTGGAAAAGGAAATGGGCAGCGACAAGTTCCAGGTCGTGCCCGTTAATATCGACACTGGCAATGATGAGAAGCCGAAGACTTTCCTCGCCGAGACCGGTGTCGATGCGCTGCAGCTTTACCGCGACAATACGATCGGCGTCTTCAACAGCCTGAAGAAGGAAGGTCTCGCTTTCGGCCTGCCGGTGACGCTGCTGCTCGACGACAAGGGCTGCCTGATTTCGGCCATGAACGGGCCTGCCGCCTGGAACAGCGAAGATGCAAAGGCGCTGATCAAGAGAGCGATCGGGTCGTGAGTGCGCTCAGGAGTCCCCATCGCCTCTTATGAGGAAGACGCCCGCGAGTCCGATCAGGACGCAGCATTGCAGCAGGAACATGGGTGTTTCGGTCGACATGGCATTCCTCCCGTTCCGGCAAGGAAAGCATTTAGCGGGCGTGCGGTCCACTCGCCCTTTCTGATGATCTCTGCTTATCGGGTCGGGACGGGCACTTCGCCACGATAATCGTAGAAGCCGCGGCCGGATTTGCGTCCGAGCCAGCCGGCTTCGACATATTTCACCAGCAGCGGGCAGGGGCGATACTTCGAATCCGCCAGCCCGTCGTGCAGCACCTGCATGATCGAGAGGCACGTGTCGAGGCCGATGAAATCGGCAAGCTGCAGCGGCCCCATCGGATGGTTGGCGCCGAGCTTCATCGCCGTGTCGATGGCGTCGACGGTGCCGACACCTTCGTAAAGCGTATAGATCGCCTCGTTGATCATCGGCAACAGAATGCGGTTGACGATGAAGGCCGGGAAGTCCTCGGCGACGGTGACGGTCTTCTCCAGCGAGCCGACGAATTCCTTGGCGGCGGTGAAGGTCTTCTCGTCGGTCGCAATGCCACGCACCAGCTCGACCAGCTTCATCACCGGCACCGGGTTCATGAAATGTATGCCCATGAAGCGCTCGGCGCGGTCGGTGGCAGCAGCAAGACGGGTGATGGAAAGCGAAGAGGTGTTGGTGGCCAGCAGCGCTTCCGGCTTCATCACCGGGCAGACCTGGCTATAAATCTTGCGCTTGACGCTTTCGTCCTCGGTGGCCGCCTCGATGACCAGATCGGACGGGGCGAGATCGTTGACATCGGCGGAGCCTGATATGCGCGACAGGGTCGCCTTGCGTTCCTCGTCGGTCATCTTGCCGTTCGTCACCAGGCGGGCGAGATTGCCGTTGATGGTGGCGAGGCCGGATTCGATGCGGTCCTGCGAGAGATCGTAGATGTGAACCCTGTAACCTGCGGCGGCCGAAACATGCGCGATGCCGCAGCCCATCTGGCCAGCACCGATAATACCAATATTCTTCAACACCGCATTCATCTCCAAACCCCCGCCGGCAGTCGCCCCCGCGTTGCCGTATTATATTAGCAATACTGCCGGACGAAAGGTCGCCCGGCAGTAAGTAGTAGACCGATAAAAGACAATTTTCCAGTCATTCGCAAGTGCGAAAGAAAGGCATTTGCCTCGCTCAGAGCGCCTTTTGCAATTCCGGCAGCGCGTCGAACAGATCGGCGACGAGGCCATAGTCGGCAACCTGGAAGATCGGCGCCTCCTCGTCTTTGTTGATGGCGACGATCACCTTCGAATCCTTCATGCCGGCCAGATGCTGGATGGCTCCGGAGATGCCGCAGGCGATATAGAGATCGGGCGCCACCACCTTGCCGGTCTGGCCGACCTGCCAGTCGTTCGGGGCATAACCGGCATCGACGGCGGCACGGCTGGCGCCGACGGCAGCACCGAGCTTGTCGGCCACCGGCAGGATGACCCCCTTGAACTTCTCGGACGAGCCGAGCGCGCGGCCGCCCGAGATGATGACCTTGGCCGAGGTCAGTTCCGGACGTTCCGACGCCGACAGTGCATCGGAGACAAAACGCGACAGGCCCGGATCGGAGACCGCCGGGATCGCCTCGACCGTTGCCGAACCGCCTTCCGCTGCCGAGGCAAAGGAAGCGGTGCGCACGGTGATCACCTTCTTGGCGTCGCTTGATTGCACCGTCTGGATGGCGTTGCCAGCATAGATCGGCCGCTTGAAGGTGTCGGCGGAGACGACCTCGATGATCTCCGAGACCTGGGCGACATCGAGCAGCGCTGCCACCCGCGGCAGCACCGTCTTGCCGACCGAGGTGGCGGCCGAGACGATCGTGTCATAGGAGCCGGCAAGCGAGACGATCAGTTCGGCCAGCGGTTCGGCGAGATTGTTGGCAAGCACGTCGCTTTCGGCGAGCAGCACCTTGGAGACGCCGGAGAGTTTTGCCGCCTGATCGGCCGCAGCCCTGGCAGCCTTGCCGGCAACCAGCACATGCACGTCGGGGCCGATCTGGCTTGCGGCGGTCAGCGCCTTGGCGGTCTGGTCGGAAAGGTGATTGCCGTCATGGTCGGCCAGAAGAAGAATGGTCATGATAGTTGCTCCTGTTCCAGCCCGATTACAGCACGCCGGCTTCGTTCTTCAGCTTGTCGACGAGTTCGGCGACCGACTTGACCTTGACGCCGGCCTTGCGGCCGGACGGCTCCTCGGTCTTCAGCACCTTCAGCCGCGGCGTCGTGTCGACGCCGAAATCGGCAGGGCTCTTCTTGTCGAGCGGCTTCTTCTTCGCCTTCATGATGTTCGGCAGCGAGGCGTAACGCGGCTCGTTCAGTCTGAGGTCGGTGGTGATGACCGCCGGCAGCTTGATCTCGATCGTCTGCAGGCCGCCGTCGACCTCGCGGGTCACCTGAGCCTTACCGTCACCGATCTCGATCTTCGAGGCGAAGGTCGCCTGGGCCGAGCCCAGCAATGCCGCCAGCATCTGGCCGGTCTGGTTCGAATCGTCGTCAATCGCCTGCTTGCCTGATATGATCAGCCCCGGCTGTTCGGCATCGGCCACACCCTTGAGGATTTTGGCGACGGCCAGGGGCTCGACGGCGTCGTCGGTCTCGACCAGGATCGCCCGGTCGGCGCCCATGGCGAGCGCCGTGCGCAGCGTTTCCTCGGCCTTGGCCGGGCCGATCGACACCACCACCACTTCTTCCGCCTTGCCGGCTTCCTTCAATCTCAGCGCCTCTTCCACCGAGATCTCGTCGAACGGGTTCATCGACATCTTCACATTGGCAAGCTCGACGCCCGTGCCATCCGGCTTCACCCGGATCTTCACGTTGTAGTCGACAACCCGCTTGACGGGCACGAGAATCTTCATGGGAGCCTTCCTTCAAGAGAAACTGGTTTCACGAGTTTTTAGGAAAATGCGCGCTCAGGCGCCGCTTCGATTGTCGAATGGCGACATGGATACGCGTTTTTCCTCCAAATACAACGCTTGCATGATGCCGGCAGGGAATCGCCTCGGCAATATATGGACGTTTACGTACACGTCAATATATCGGTCAACGCCGGTCTCGACCCCAGGGAAGACGCTGCCCGTTGCGGCCGCCCGTGCCGGCCGCAACGGCGCCGGCTTCATCCCTTACGGCGCGGGGCGTTACGATTTCACGGTCGAAGAGCGGCACGCCTCGACGGCGCAGGACGAGAATCAGCAGGGCACCGGCAAGGATACCGCCGACATGGGCGCCCCAGGAAACATCGCCATCCGGCGCAATCGCCAGCATGAAGAATTGTTGTCCGATCCACAAAAGCAGCGGCACGAAGGCCGGCAGGGGCAAGGGCACACGCAGGAACACCAGCACCCAGACCCTGACGCGCGGATGCAGCATGACATAGGCGGCAATGACGCCGGAGATCGCCCCGGAAGCGCCGACCAGCGGCGCTTCCGACGTCGTCGTCAGCAGCCCGTGGCAAAGGGCGCCGGCAGCGGCGCAGAGGAGGTAGAAAAGCAGGAAACGCATATGCCCCATCGCGTCCTCGACATTGTCGCCGAAGACCCAGAGGAAGACCATGTTGGAGGCCAGATGCCAGAAGCCGGTATGGACGAAGGCATAGGTGAGATAGGTGAGCGGTTCCGGCACGATTTCCAATCCCTGTGCCAATTGGGCGTGCCCGAAGGCGATCGCCGGGATGAAGCCGAGGCCGACCGTCGTCGCCTGGGCTGCCAGTTCGCTCTCCAGGCTGGTGAAGAGCCAGACCGCGACATTCAGGATGATCAAAGCCAGGGTCACCCACTGAACCTTGATATGCTTCAGCGTATTGGCATCATGAAGTGGTATGAACATAAGGCCCCCCGGCGATCGTGATCGCGGCAAACCTATCTGTTTTTTCCCGGAACCCAAAGCACATCAGCACGACCGCGTTCATTCGCGTGACGGGCCGCCACGAAGAGGAAATCCGAGAGCCGATTGACGTATTTCCTTGCAGGCTCGCTGACGATTTCACCGTCGCTGCGGGCAAGCGCCACCATCAGACGTTCGGCGCGCCTCGCTATCGTGCGGGCAAGATGCAGATGTGCGGCAGCGGGACTGCCGCCCGGCAGGATGAAGGATTTCAGCGGCTCGAGACCGGAGTTCAACTGATCGATGTCGCGCTCGACGCGGTCGACTTGGGTCCCGACGATCCGCAGCGGTTCGTAGGCCGGCGTCTCTCCGGTATCGGGCGTGGCGAGATCGGCGCCGAGATCGAAGAGGTCGTTCTGGATCGATATCAGCATGGCGTCGAGCTCGGGCAAGCCTGATGTGTGCAGCCGCGCCAGGCCGATCGCCGAATTGGCTTCGTCGATCGTGCCATAGGCTTCGACGCGCAGATCGTCCTTAAGCCGGCGCGGGCCGGAAACCAGCCCGGTCGTGCCGTCATCGCCGGTTTTGGTGTAGATCCTGTTGAGTTTCACCATGTAGCACCGTCCCCAGACGCGAAGGTGGCCGTGCCGCACCACCCGCGGTCAGACTCGACGCGGGGTAAGTCAAAGGAATCCAATGCGCGTCCGCATCGTGGATAGGTCCGGCCGCCCCGACCTCCGTCATGCTCGGGCTTGACCCGAGCATCCACGCGGCGCCCACCAGCAGCCACGGCTTGGATCCTCGGCTCAAGGCCGAGGATGACGGAGAATGGAGTTCGCCCTTTCGCCAAACCTGACGCTGCCTGGAGAGACACCTCATCCGGCATCACCTCGGCTCTGTCATTCCCATTCGTCATCAAAACCTCCACTATGGTTTCGTCACGTCGGCCGGCCGCCGCCGGTGATCCAGAGGGTGATCATGATCAGGATGACGGCGATGGCCTGCAACAGCACACGAAGCTGCATCAGCTTGTTGGAACGGTTGGCATCGCCGCCCTTCATCATGTTGAAGAGGCCGCGGATCAGCACGAGGGCGACGAGGCCCATGACGATGATCGCAAGGATATAGGTGGCCGTGGACATGGTATTCAACTTTCTCGGTCAATCGGTCCAGCGCATCAGATTGTAGAAGAGGTCCGCCGGAAGCAGCCGCTTCAGGAGCATGCCCTGTTTAGCCGGAGTCGTTACAGGATAATGTGGCCTTGGTCTTTTCGAGTTCAATGCGTGTTTCAATACCGAATAGACCGAGTCCGGGCCAAGTTTGTGGCGGTTGACCGGCCCGGAGCCGTCAAGTCTCGCCAACTGTCTGGCATAATCGGCTGCGTGCGGCGAATTCTCGAGGTCGATGTTTTCTTTGAACTTTGCGAGCGCATTGGCGGTGAAACGCGTGGCGATCGGCCCGGGCTCGATCAGGCTCACATGGATGCCGCTGCCGGAGAGCTCCATGCGCAGCGTGATGCTGAGGCCCTCGAGCGCAAATTTCGAGGCGGTGTAGGCACCGCGATAGCGATAAGGAACCAGGCCGAGAATGGAGGAGCATTGCACGATCCGTCCGCGACCATGGTTGCGCATCGACGGAATGAGCTGCCGCGTCAATTCGTGCCAGCCGAAGAAGTTCGCTTCGAACTGCGCTCGCAGCGCCGCCGTCGACAGATCCTCGACGGCACCAGGCTGGCCATAGGCACCATTGTTGAAGAGTGCGTCGATGCGGCCGCCGCTGCGATTGAGGACCGCGGCTGCCAGGTCGAAGATGGTGTCGGCCCTGACATAGTCCATCACGAAGGCTTCGATGCCGTCGGCTTCCAGTGCCGGCAGATCGTCCGCCTTGCGCACCGTCGCAAAGACACGCCAGCCATCGGCTTTCAGCGCCCGGGCGCAGTAAGCGCCGATGCCGGAGGAACAGCCGGTGACGACGATTGTGCGCTGTTCCGCCATGGAATGATTCCTGTACAAAATGGGACTCGTTTCCCATATTCGGCCAGAGGATACAATCTGGAAACCCGGAGACGGAATGCCGAAGGTGCTGCGCACGATCTACGACGTGGTCTATGACGCGATCTGTCACATGGTCGAGGATGACGGATTTGCGATGGCGAGCCACGTGGCTTTGTCGAGCCTGCTTGCGGTCTTCCCTTTCCTGATCTTCGGCACGGCGCTTGCAAGCTTCCTCGGCGCCGATCAGTTTTCCTCCACCGCCATCCATCTGATCTTCGACACCTGGCCGGAAGCGATCGCCAAGCCGCTCGCCGACCAGGTGCTCCAGGTCCTGACTATTCAGCGCGGCGGCCTGCTGACGATCTCGGTGCTGGCGGCGGCCTATTTCGCCTCGAACGGGGTAGAAGCGCTTCGAATCTCGCTCAATCGTGCCTACCGGGTGCAGGAAACGCGGCCGTGGTATTTCACCCGCCTCGCCAGCCTCGGCTATGTGCTGATTGCCGTCATCATCTTCGCGGCGATCAGCATTCTGCTGGTGGCCGTGCCATTGGCTCTCGACTATGCCCGGAAGTGGCTTCCGCTGTTTGCCGATACGCTCGACGTCGTCTTCAGCTGGCGCATCTACGGCACACTTGTCGTGCTCACCGTTGGCCTGCTGGTCATGCATCTGTGGCTGCCGGCCGGCAAGCGGCGGGTGTTCGACGTCATTCCCGGCGTGCTGCTGACGCTGCTTCTGTGGCTCGCCGGCGCGTTGGTCTTTGCCTATTATCTCGCGACCTTCGCCAATTATACCGCGACCTATGCCGGTCTCGCCTCGGTGATGATCGTGCTGATCTTCCTCTACATGGTCGGCGTCATCTTCATCATCGGCGCAGAGATCAACGCGGCGCTGATCAAGTTCCGCGTCTTCCGGATGTTCTCCCACACACTTTCGATCGTCGGCAGAGAGCGTGTCGAGCGGCGGTCAGAGCCCGACAAGGCGGCGAATATCGGCCCCTGACATGCCCTGGGCACGCAATTCGGCAAGGCCGCTGTCACCTTCGCTTTTCGAAAGCTTGCGGCCATTGGCATCGAGAATGAGACGATGGTGGTGATAGAGGGGCTGCGGCAGGCCGAGCAGCACCTGCAGCAACCGGTGCACGGATGTGGCGTGAAAGAGGTCGAGCCCGCGTACGACATGGGTGACGCCCTGCAGCGCATCGTCGACGACCACCGAAAGATGATAACTCGAGGGTGCATCCGAGCGAGACAGGATGACGTCTCCCCAGACCTCGGGTTCGGCGGCGATCTCGCCCGTCCTGCCGTCGCCGGTTTCGGTCCAGAACAGCAGTTCGCCGATCAGGTCGAGCGCCTTGCGCATATCGAGCCGCCAGGCATGTTTTTTCCCCGAGGAAAGGATGTCCCGCCATTCGGCCTCAGGCCGCTCGCGATCAATCGGCGGGTAATGCGGCGTGCCATCGGGGTCGCGCGGCCAGGATTGGCCTGTTGCCTCGTAGGCGGAGACACGCGCCTTCACCTCGCCGCGCGTCAGGAAGGCCGGGTAGACCAGGCCGCGTTCGATCAATGCGTGGAGCGCCGCCTGATATTCCGGGAAATGTTCCGATTGGCGCCGCACCGGGCTTTCCCAGTCGATGGCAAGCCAGTCGAGGTCCCTCAGAATGCCGGCCTCGGATTCAGGCGTGCAGCGCGTCTGGTCGATATCCTCGATGCGCAGCAGCAGCCGGCCGTCTTCGCTTTCGGCCATATCCCGGTTCAAAAAGGCCGATAGCGCATGGCCGAGATGCAGCGATCCGTTCGGACTCGGCGCAAAACGAAAGACAGGTTTTTGACGCTCGCTCGTGGTCATGCTTTCTTCTGCCACGGATTTTCGTTTCGAACCACTGGGAGGACGCGTGCAGATCATTCGCAACGACGATGACGTCAAGCTGGGGCTCGAAGCATTGATGCGTCTCGATCCGCGCCTTGCACCAATCGCGGCGGACGCAGGGCCTGTTCCACTGCGGTTGCGCGAACCCGGTTTTGCTGGCCTTGCCCATATCATCGTCTCGCAAATGGTCTCGCGTGCCAGCGCCGAGGCGATCTGGCGGCGCATGCTGCCGACGGACGGGCCGCTGACGGCCGAAGGTTACATGCTGCTAGGGCCCGAGGCATGGCGGGAATCCGGCCTGTCGCGCGCCAAGGCCGACACGCTGTCGCGGGTTGCGGAAGCCGTTGCCTCCGGCCGCCTCGATCTTTCCAGACTCTGTCAGGAGCCACCGGACGAAGCGCTTGGCGAACTCACCGCCTTGAAGGGCGTCGGTCCATGGACGGCGCAGGTCTATCTGATGTTCTGCGGCGGCCACGCCGATGTCTTCCCGGCTGGCGATGTGGCGCTGCAGAATGCCGTCGGCGCTGCGCTTGGACTTGCGGCACGGCCGCAAACAAAGGCGCTTGCCAAGCTTTCGGAGATCTGGTCGCCGTGGCGCTCCGTGGCGGCGCGGCTTTTCTGGGCCTATTACGCAACGAAAATGGGGCGCGACATGGTACCGACCGGCTGATCGGCAACACTCTTCAAATTGCCTTTATCCTCTGAATTTATTGGACTTCACAATCCTGTAACAACCGGCCTAATATACAGGAGCAGATGCCGAATCGATCAGGAGAGTCCCTTGACGATTGCAGTCTCCCCGCAGGCCCTGCCGGCGCTCGTCCTGAACGCTGACTACCGGCCGCTGAGTTATTATCCCTTGTCGCTTTGGTCCTGGCAGGACGCGATCAAGGCGGTCTTTCTCGACCGTGTGAATATCATCGCGGAATATGAACATTCGGTTTCCTCACCGAGCTTTTCGATGCGGCTTCCGAGTGTCGTATGCCTGAAGACTTACGTTCAGCCATCCCGCAATCCGGCTTTCACCCGGTTCAATGTCTTCCTGCGCGACCGGTTCGAGTGCCAGTATTGCGGCTCCCACGACGATCTGACTTTCGACCACGTCATCCCGCGCGCCCATGGCGGCGAGACGACCTGGGAGAATGTCGTGGCAGCCTGCTCGCCCTGCAATCTGCGCAAGGGCAGCAAGCTTCCGAAGCAGGCGGGCATGTTCCCGTCGCAGAAGCCCTATCAGCCAACGGTGCAGGATCTGCACAATAATGGCCGGCTGTTTCCGCCCAACTATCTGCATGAAAGCTGGCTCGACTATCTCTATTGGGATACCGAACTGCAGCCCTGATAGGCTCACCTCACGCAGATTTGCGGACGCCGACGAAGGCGAAAGCTGCGAGCAGAATGCCGGCGATCACGTTCCAGCCTGCAAAAGACAGGCCAAGCACCCTGAGCGCTGCATCGGTGCAGGATGGACCCTTGATCGTATTGAGCTCAGTCAGCAGATCGCCGGCATTGCTCGTCATGCTGTTTGCGGTCGTCGAGCAGGTCGCCGGTCCCGGCCAGAAATGCCATTCCACGCCAGCGTGATAGACGCCCATGCCGGCGGTCACCAGCATCAGGATGCCGGCCGCAAGCAGCATCGCACGGGAAATCCAGTTCGGTAGACCGGCAAGCTCGCAGATGGCAGCGAGAATGGCGATCGGAATGGCATAATAATAGGGTTGGCGCTGCAGCAGGCAGAGTGCGCAGGGAATATAGCCGCCGAGATATTGGAAGCCGAGTGCGGCGCCGACCACCGCCGCCATGCCGATAGCGAGCAATATGGAATAGGTAAAGCCGGGGCGGGCGAGCGGCGAGGAAGTGGCAGTCATGGCGGAACTCCGCAAAATGGGCCTAGTGAGCGAAAGAGCGGTAGCCGACATATAGCACGATCACGGCACCGGCACCGATGCCGACGATGTGGCCGAGGCGCTTTTCGATGAAATGCCGGATCGGCTCGCCGTAGCGGCGCAGCAACCAGGCGAGGAACAGGAAACGCGCGCCGCGCGCAACGATCGCCGAAATAATGAAAAGACCGAGATTGACGTGGATGACGCCGGACAGGATGGTCACGATCTTGATCGGCGGCAGATGTGCGAGACCTGATGTGACGAGCAGCAGCAGGATCCACTCGTAGGTGACATAGGCCTTCATCTGCTCAAACGCATCGAGCTTGCCGTAGAATGCGAGAACCGGCCGCGCCACCGTCTCGTAGGCGTAATAGCCGAGCGCCCAGCCGGCAATGCCGCCGAGCACGGAGGCAACGGTAGCGATCAGTGCATAGCGATAGGAGCGTTCCGGCTTGGCAAGTGCCATCGGCAGGAAAAGCACGTCGGCGGGAACGAGAAAGACGGAGCTTTCGACGAAGGCGATGACGGCGAGCCAGACTTCGGCCGATTTGCGCGAGGCCAGAGACATGGTCCAGTCGTAAAGTCTGCGAAGCATTCCATTCCTTTCCTATTGCGGTGCAAAAAGCTTTAGGGGTCGTATGCGGCGCTGTAAATGCTCGCCCGTGTCCTTCGTGCCACCGCCGTTTAAAAATTTTGTGATGCGGAGGCGTCGCCGCCTCTCCCAGGATTTCATGGGATTGCGAATCGGCCATTCTAGGGCAAGGTTTACGTGGTCGACGTGCAGGGTGGCATGAGAATGTTCAAAGTAATTGAAGGCGGCCTTGGGCGGGCCGTGCAGATGAATGACCGGGCCGAAGCGGGTTCAGGACCGAGCCGGGAAGATGTGCGCCGGGAAGCGAACCGGCGGCTCAAGGAAAGTGGTTATCACCCGTCCCGCATTCGGGAATTTGCCACCGGCGTGCCGATGCTGGCCTCCCTGAAATACCTGTCGCTGCAGATCGATTTCGCAGCCGAGACCTTGTCGCGGCTCGACCCGATCCCGGACGATTTCCGCTCTGACGGTTATTGGCCGGCGGGTTGAGACGAGCGCCGCGCCTCAGGACAGATCCATCGACTTTTCCCATTGCTGACGCAGGACGTTCATTTCCGTGCGTTTTTGCGCCATTTCGCTGACGATGGCGCGCAAGTTGGGGTGATGCGACATGAACATATTGAAATCGCGCCGCTCGAGCACTTCGAACTGACAAAAGTCGACGGCGATGACGTCGGCCGTACGCCTTCCGCCGCTCAGCAATGCCATCTCCCCGAAGAAGGCGCCCGGCTCCAGGCGGATCGCGCCGCTGGCTAGGCGCACTTCGACCGCGCCTGAGGAGATGAAGTACATGCTGTCGCCGCGATCGCCGCGACGAATGACACGTTCGCCAGGGGGAGCCGACTTTGCCTTGAAGAGCAGCAGCAGCTCTTCCTGCGCATCCTCCCCGACCTGGGAGAACAGCGGAAAGGTTTCGATCAGCTGCTGCATCTTCAACTGATGCTGGCGTTCGCGTTCCTCGCCGAGCGCCCTGATCTTTTCCAGTTCCTTGCCGAGCGTTATCTGCCTCTTTCTACCGAAGCTTTCGAAGACAGAGGGCCATTGCGCATGGATATATTTCTTCAAGCCCTCGGATGCGATGATCACGATCGGGTTGAGCGTGATCGACAGGATCGCTGCAGCCAAGATGAGATCCTGGCCTTCATGCGGCAGCAGCCCGAGCGAGACGCCGAGGCCGGCGAGGATGAAGGAAAATTCGCCGATCTGGGCAAGGCCGCCGGCCAAGGTCAGCCCCATGCCGATCGGATATCGCAGCAGCATGACGATGGCGAAGGTGATGACGGCCTTGCCGAGAATGACGAGCGCCAGGGCGCCAATCACCGCCAGCGGCTGGCGCACCAGGATCGAGGGGTCGAAGAGCATGCCGACCGAGACGAAGAACAGCACGGAGAAGGCGTTCTGCAACGGTAGCGAATCGGCCGCCGCTCTGTGACTGAGCTGGGATTCGCTCATGACGACGCCGGCGAAAAACGCGCCGAGCGCGAAGGAGACGCCGAAAATCGCCGCCGAGCCGAAGGCGATGCCGAGCGCGATCGCCAGCACCGTCAGTGTGAAGAGTTCGCGCGAGCCGGTGCGCGCGATCATCGTCAGCAGCCAGGGCACGATACGGGGGCCGAGGAAGACCGCCATAGCGGCGAAGGCCAGCACCTTGAACAAGGTCAGTCCGATCGTCAGTGCCAGCGGCAGCTCACCGAAGCCGTGATTGGTGTCGACGGCGTGGCCGCCGAGAAGCTCTGCCAGCGCCGGCAGCAGCACCAGCGCCAGCACCATCACCAGATCCTCGACGATCAGCCAGCCGACGGCGACGCGCCCGCTTGGCGCATTGACGAGATTACGTTCCTCCAGCGCCTTCAGGAGCACGACCGTACTCGCCACCGAGAGGCTGAGCCCGAAGACGACGCCGGCACCGAGGCTCCAGCCCCAGAGCATGCAGAGGCCGATGCCCAGCAGGGTGGCGAGGATAATTCGGCCGATCGCGCCCGGCACGGCGATCCCGCGTACAGCGAGCAGGTCGGAGGCGGAAAAATGCAGGCCGACGCCAAACATCAGCAGGATGACGCCCATTTCGGCGAGCTGGCCGGCAAGAGCGGTATCGGCGACAAAGCCCGGCGTGAACGGGCCCATCAGGATGCCGGCCATCAGATAACCGACGAGCGGCGGCAGCCGCAGCCGGTCGGCGCCATAACCGAGGACGGCCGCGAAAACAAAACTGACGGCGACCGTCGCAATGAGTCCTACTTCCTGATGCACGTCTGCCCTCGCCTGATGGTAACGGCCGCCACCTTGGACGAAGCGCAAGCAAAATTAAATAGTTGATTTGCGGTTTGCTGCCGCCGACGGGGGCTTTATTCAGTCGGAAATAATGGGCCTGCGACTGCTCGCGGCATGAACGAGCTGTTGCTGATGCTGGAACCACTTGCGTCTTGGGTCGTTGCCTTTTCATCAAGAGAAGGAGAAAGGATATGCGGAAGATCATCCTGAACTGTGCTGTGGCGGCCCTTGCCGCCTGTTCGTTTGCGGCGCCGGTGCTTGCCGATAGCGTCTATGTCAGGGAGCGTTCCTATGACTACGATTATCGCCAGGAGCGGGTACGGCCCGGCATCACCATCAGTGAGCGCGGCGTCACTTTCGGTGCTGTGCGTGAACGTGAGCACCGCCGCTATCGACATGATGGCTGCGAAACCAGGAGTGTCACGCGCCAGACCGATGAAGGCGAGGTGACCAGGACGGTCAGGCGCTGCTATTGACGAAAATCCGCGGCAAAGACGAAGCCCGGCTTCGACAAGCCGGGTTTTCGCCTTTCGCGGCACGGACAGCTCAATGCGGTGGCGGACGTGATCAATCGATGTTATGAGCCCCTTCGCTCGGAGCGCATTCCAAGCGCAAAGAACCCGGCACAGGATTTTCGATATGATTGAGCTTACCCCATCCCAGATCACCGCACTCAAACTCGCCAGGGATGGCGATCTCTATCCTCAGCCGGCCAATAAATGGACGCATCAGAACGCGACGGTGACCTACGCAAAAACCGACCGGTGGAAAGAACGGCCGCAGAAAGTGAAATCGGTCACGGCAAAGACGCTCAGCGAGTTGAAAGAGCCGGGCTTCCTCGAGCGGCGGCACCTGGATGATGATGCATCAAAGGATGTCTACGGCATTACCATGGCCGGCAAGATGTGGCTGCTGAAGAACAAGTAGGCTTCACTCGGAGGCGAAACTTGCTCCGTAGTCCCGCTTAGGTCTTTAGAGGTAGGGGCTACACAAAGTCATTTGAGACGATGGTGCAGCTAACCGGAGATTGTCGAACAATCCGCCTTCGTTCCTGACGGAACTACGGCGCGACAGCCCCCGCTTGGCTGCTCTTCGGCTCGCCGAGCCGAAGCTCACAGAGCGTAGGCTGGTGCCCCATGCCGGGGTCGAACCAGCACTTCTTTCGAAACTCGATTTTGAGTCGAGCGCGTCTACCAATTCCGCCAATGGGGCAACGGATACAGACGAGGCGGGTGTCTAACATGCGAGCGGGCGAGCGCGCAAGACGGGCGAGCGAAGTTATCGCGGCGATGCCGCGGGAAATCCGGCCTCGTTACGAGGCCGGATCCTGTCGATCTCAATGAGCGGCGGCGGGTGCCGCACTGGGCAGCCCGGACTTCTTCAGCGTAATCGCCAGGATCGAAGCCAGCAGGCAGAAGGCACCGGCGACGAAAAAGGCGGGCAGGTAGCTCGATAATTCCGTGCGCGACAGGCCGGCGCCATAGGCGGCCGTGGCAGCGCCCAGCTGGTGGCCGGCAAAGACCCAGCCGAAGACGAGACCGGCCTTTTCGCGGCCGAAGCGATCGGCGGCGATCTTGACGGTGGGCGGCACGGTGGCGATCCAATCGAGGCCGTAGAAGATCGCAAAGATGGAGAGACCGTAGAAACTGAAATCGCTGAACGGCAGATAGAGCAGCGAGAGGCCGCGCAGGCCGTAATACCAGAAGAGCAGCCAACGATTGTCGAAGCGGTCGGAGAGCCAGCCGGAGCCGATGGTGCCGAAGAAATCGAAGATGCCCATGACGGCAAGGACGCTGGCGGCGGCAACCGGCACGATGCCGAAATCACCGCAGAGGGTGACGAAATGCGTCTGGATCAGACCGTTGGTGCTGAGGCCGCAGATGAAGAAGGTGGCAAACAGGATCCAGAAAGTCGAGGTCGTCGAGATTTCGCGGAGGGTGGTGATCGGCGTCATCAGCGCAGCGCCGAGCGTCGTTCGGGTCGGCGCCGGCGCCACATGGGCTTCTCCCAATAAAGGCAGATTCACGTCCGAGGGGCGGTCACGCATGAAGAGAAGGACGAGAAGGGTGGCCGCCATGATCATGGCGCAGACGAAGAACACGGTGGCACGCCAGCCGTAACGTTCGGTGAGTTCCGCCATCAGCGGCAGGAAGACGAGCTGCCCGGTCGCCGAGCTTGCCGAGAGCATGCCGACGACAAGGCCTCGGTGCTTGACGAACCAGCGCGTCGAAACCGTCGCCGCCAGCACCATCGCCGTCAGGCCGGTGCCGAAGCCGACGACGACACCCCACAGCGCCAGCAGATGCCAAAGCTTGGTCATGAACAGCGAGCCGACAAAGCCCGCGCCGATCAGCGCCAGCGCAAAAACAATAACCTTACGGACGCCGAAATAATTCATGAAGGCCGCGGCGAACGGACCCATAAAGCCGAAAAGGATCAAGCGAATCGCCAGCGCAGAGGAAATCTGCGACGTTTCCCAGCCGAACTCGTCCTGGAGCGGCTTGATGAGGACGCCGGGCGCGCCCATGGCGCCTGCTGTCACCAGCATGGTCAGAAAGGTCGCGGCAACGACGACCCAACCGTAATGAATGTTGCGCCGCGCAAGGGAGGAGGCAAGAACTGTTGAAACCATGAGGGGATTCCATTCGAATTCAGGTTGGGGAAGATACAGAACATTTTACATGATGGTCATCATATTTCTTGCTTATTCATGATGGACATCATATATTTTGTCAAGCGACGATTTCTGGAGAATGAAGATGCGGGTCAGCCGCGAAAAATTTGCCGAGAACCGCGAGAGGATCCTCACTGTTGCCGGCGTGCTCTTTCGCGAGAACGGTTTCGACGGTGTCGGCGTCGCCGACATCATGAAGGCGGCGGGGCTGACGCATGGCGGCTTCTACGGCCATTTCGGCTCCAAGGACGAACTGGCTCTGGAGGTCAGCCGCAATCTGATCGACAAGGTCGAGAGGCGCTGGAAGGAACATATTGCCGAGTCTCCGGACAGGCCGCTGCAAGCGCTTCTCGACCATTATATCCACTGGCGCACTGTTGACGATCCAGGCGGCAGCTGCGTCTTCGCCACCTTGATTCAGGAGGTCAGCCGCAGCCGCGGCGCGGTCCGCGCGGCCTTCAGCGATGGGTTGTCCGTACTGGTCGACACACTTGCCGATATCGTTCCCGGCGAGACCGAAGAGGAGCGCCGCGCCAATGCAGCGACGACGCTCTCGTCGATGATGGGTGCCGTGATTCTTGCGCGCGCCGTCGAGGACAGGGGACTTGCCGAGCAGTTCCTGGTGACGATGCGTCGGCAGCTCGATCCCGCCAGCCGGAGATAGTCCCGAGCGCCGAAGCCGAGGGCACGACCCTCTCCACGCCAGTCTGCCGATCGAGATGCCGGCGGCTATTTGAAGCCGGCGATGGCGTGCGGGATGTAGGGCGCTTCGAGTGCCGCGATTTCCTCGGTGGTGAGTTTGACCGACAGCGAGGCAACGGCGTCCGTCAGGTGGTTCGGTTTGGATGCGCCGATGATCGGCGCAGTGACCACGTTCTTCTGCAGGATCCAGGCGGTGGCGACCTGGGCGCGGGAAATGCCGCGGGCTCCGGCGATTTCGGCGACGGCATTGACGATTTTGCGGTCGGCATCGACGGACTGCGTGTAAAGCGTCTTGCCGAATTCGTCGGTTTCGCTCCGCGCCGTCGTCTCGTCCCAGTCGCGGGTCAGGCGGCCACGGGCCAGCGGGCTCCAGGGGATGACGGCGATCTTCTGGTCTTCGCAGAAGGGCAGCATTTCCCGCTCTTCTTCCCGGTAAAGCAGGTTCAGGTGGTTCTGCATGCTGACGAATTCGGTCCAGCCGTTCAGCCGAGAGATGTAGAGTGCCTTGGCGAATTGCCAGGCATACATCGATGAGGCGCCGATATAACGCGCCTTGCCCGATTTGACGATGTCGTGCAGCGCTTCCAGCGTTTCCTCGATCGGCGTCGTATAGTCGAAACGATGGATCTGGTAGAGGTCGACATAGTCGGTGCCGAGACGGCGCAAGCTGTGGTCGATCTCGTCGAAGATCGCTTTGCGTGACAGACCGGCGCCGTTCGGGCCCGGCCGCATGCGGTTGAACACCTTGGTCGCCAGCACGATGTCCTCGCGCTTGGCGAAGTCTTTGATCGCACGGCCGACGATCTCCTCCGAGGAACCGTTGGAATAGGTATTGGCGGTGTCGAGGAAATTGATGCCGAGGTCGATCGCCTGTTTGATCATCGTCCGGCTTTCCTCTTCCCGCAGGCTCCAGGCATGATTGCCGCGGCTGGGATCACCGAAGGTCATACAGCCCAGGCAGATTTTCGAGACTTCGAGACCGGTCTTTCCGAATTTGACGTATTCCATGAAAAACTCCAAGACCTGAGATAACCCCGCGCGGCGTTTCATGATCTAGTGCGCAACCGCGAAAGTCGCAGGGGCAGAATGAACAATCTGCGGACAATGCGCACACTGGTGCGTGATCTGCCGTTTTTCCCTGCAGCTTGCGTATCCGCGCCGCAAGGTGTTAGCTGGTGCAGCATTTCACCGGAATCCGACTATGCGACTGCCGTCCTTCGATCGTTATGGCGATCTCTACCGTGATTTTTCCTGGCGGATTCCGGAGGATTTCAATATCGGCCGCGCCGTCAGCGACGAATGGGCGGTGCGAGATCCGGAGCGCGTTTGTCTGGAGCATTTTAGTCCGGACGGCAATCATCGTTCGCTGACCTATGGCGAGCTTTCCGGTACTTCCACCATGTTCGCCAATGCGCTGGCGTCGCTCGGCATTAAGCGCGGCGATCGCGTCGCTCTGCTGATGCCCCAGTCCTTCGAGACCGTGATTGCGCACGTCGCGATCTATAAAATGGGTGCAATCGCCCTGCCACTGGCACTGCTGTTCGGCGTCGAGGCGCTCGAATATCGGCTCAGAATCTCAGGCGCGGCGGCAATCATCACCAATGATTTCGGCCTTGATCGGGTCCGGCAAATCCGCGATCGCCTGCCGGAGTTGCGACAAATGATCAGCGTCAGCGACGCTGCCGACGCCCTCTCCTTTGCCGATCTGACCGCCTCGCATGCGCCGGTCTTCGAGGGAGAGAAGACAACGCCCGACGATCCGGCGCTGATGATCTTCACCTCGGGCACGACGGGGTCGCCCAAGGGCGCATTGCATGGCCACCGTGTTCTGCCCGGGCATATCCCTGGCATGCAGTTCGCCCATGAAGGGTTTCCCAAGGCGGGCGACAAGGTCTGGACCCCGTCCGACTGGGCCTGGGCCGGCGGGCTGCTCAACGCGTTGCTGCCGAGCCTTCTGCTCGGCGTCCCCGTGGTCTCGTCGCCGGCGCAGAAATTCGATGCCGAGATGGCCTATCGGATCATGGCAGAGATGAAGGTGCGCAATGCCTTCATTCCACCGACGGCGCTTCGGCTGATGCGGTCGGTTTCCGACCCCAGGTCGAAATATGATCTGGTGCTGCGCACCATCGGCTCGGCGGGAGAAGCACTCGGCCGCGAGACCTATGATTGGGCGCAGCGCACGCTCGGCATCACCGTCAACGAATTCTACGGCCAGACGGAATGCAATTTCGTGCTGTCGTCGAGTGCCGCCTTTGGCGTCACCAAGGCCGGCGCTATCGGACGCGCGGTGCCCGGCCATCGTGTCGCGATCGTCAGCGAGGCCGGCGACGAACTGCCGGCGGGCGAATCCGGTCAGATCGCTATCGCCAGTCCCGATCCCGTCATGTTCCTCGGCTATTGGAACGACGCGGCGGCGACCGAACGAAAATTTCTCCACGGCTGGCTGCTTACCGGCGACATCGGCCGGCAGGACGAAGAGGGCTACGTCACCTTCGAAGGCCGCGACGACGACGTCATCACATCGTCCGGATATCGCATCGGCCCGGCCGAGATCGAGGATTGCCTGATCGGCCATCCCGCCGTTCAGCTTGCCGCGGCCGTCGGCAAACCCGATGCGGTGCGCACCGAGATCGTCAAGGCCTATATCGTGCTGTCACCCGGTCATTCGCCGAGCGAGGCGCTGGCCGCCGAAATCAGGGAATGGGTGAAGATGCGGCTTTCGATGCACGAATATCCGCGCGAGGTGGAATTCGTCGAGTCATTGCCGTTGACGACAACCGGCAAGGTCATCCGCCGGCTGCTGCGGGAGAAGGCTGCGGCTGAGGGCTAAGCATCCCGGAGATGCTTTAGCCTCGGCCGGCGAGCGACATGATCTTCTCGCGCAGCATTTTCGCCATGTTGCGGGTGCTGCGATACATGTGCAGCTGGGCGGCGGCCTGGCGCATGTCGCGGTCGCCGTTCTGCGTCAGACCGATGACCAAAGTTCCCATCTCCTCGCGCTCCTGCCAAAAGCGGCTCATGATCGGGTGGTCGGAGACGGCGCAGGAATCCGAGCGCACGATATTGGCGTCATCGAGATGCCATTCCGTGAGCTCGCTCATCAGGAGCTTGCCCGGCGAATAGCGGGCATAGTTCTCGTCATAGGCCGTCTTCCAGGTATAGGCCTCGCCGCCCATCATCAGAACGACGATGGCGGCGATCGCCTTGCCGTTGAGATCGATCGTATGGATGCGCACGGCGTCGACGGCGGCAAGGTTCGAGACGGCTTCGCGCGCGAAGGCGGTATGGTAGCGATCGGTGACGAGAGCACTTCGGCGTTTGCCCTTCCAGCCGCCGGCCTCCATTGCCAGGAATTCTTCGAAGCGGACGTGGACGTCGCGCGGCTGACGGGCGACGGCATAGACCGCCGTTCCCTGTTCCTCAAGCAGGCGCCACTGTCGGCGCATCTCGCGCATATGCGACGAGGATATTGTTTTGCCGAGATAGGCGGGCGCCTCTTCCTCACTCTGCAGCATGGGGCGCAGATAGGGATTGGCCACGGTGAGCGGCAGGTTGCGGCCGAGCGCCACGGCCTTGAGCATGCGCACGAAAATGCCGTTCAATCTCAGATCCGGCAAGACCAGCGTGCTCGGCAGGTTGAGGTCGGGAACGGTCAGTCCCTCGAAGAAATTGTCGAGGGTTTCGGCCGCATCTTCGCTGTCGACGAGCGGTGTGCCCAGCGGACCGAAGCTGTTCGACCAGCCGCGGATGATCGAGGGGCCGACGGCAAAGCCCGGTCTGTCGACCGAAAACGGCAGGAGGAAACGCATGCGGCTACGGCCGGCGCCGTGATCGCGGATCAGGGCGAAATTGACCTGCCGGTCTTCGATCCGCGGCATGGCGGGCGCAAGGAAGCGGCCGGAGAAAAAGACGTTTGGTTCCATCGCCCGGTTGGACAGGAAGTCGAGCTCATCCTGAAGTTCGTAGCCGAGCTTGCCAGGATAGAGGCAGAGCTCGCGCCCCGGCCGGCCGATCTCGGCACGGGCTTCGGCCTGCGGCGCTTCGAAATGCAGCGCCGCGAGTTCATGGATCATGCGGTTGCTGATGCTGTCGGTGCTTTCGGTGACGGGGGGCAGGCGCACCATCTATCGAACTCTCATTTCTGGCATTGCGGCGGAGGGGCTGGCGAAGGCGAATAGGGCGATGCCGAGCGTGCGGCGCACGGCGACATGCAGGAGGATAGCCTCGACCGCCATGGCCGAGGCCGTGGCGACGGCGGTGCCTTCGATGCCGTGGTGCGGGATCAAAGCAAGGTTGAGGCCGACATTGGCAGCCAATGCGCCGGCATAGAGCGCCACACAGAGGTTCTGCTTGCCCGCCATCATCAGCAGCGTTTCAGCCGGGCCGACCAGCGACTTGGCAAGGATGCCGGCAAGCAGGATCGCCATGACAAGATAGCCTGACGTGAAGGCGCCGCCGAACAGCGACAGCAGCAGATGGCCGGTCGCGAGCACCGCAAGGCCGACCACCAGCGCCGGCCAGAAGGTCCAGCGGGCGGCGTCGACAGCGGCGTTGGCGAGCTGGGATTGATCGCATTCGGCAATGATCGAGGAAAAGCGCGGGCCGGAAGCGGCCTTGACCGAGAAATTGATGAAATGCACCAGCGCCATGGTCTTGGCGGCGGCGAAATAGACGGCGACGTCGTGCGGTTCAAGGAAAATGCCGACAATGATGACATCGGAATTGGTGAGCAGGAAACTCACGCCCTCAATGAGGAAGATCGGGAAGGCGACGCTCAGCCAGGCGAGGAAATTGACCTTGCGCGGACCTTCGTCATAATGCCGGCGGAGGCGCAAGAGTGTCGCGCCATACTGGCCAAGAGCGGTGACGAAGGTCGCGACAAGCGCTGCCTGCATGGCAGTGACAGCCGTATGCTCTGCGCCCATCGCAATCGCGATCAGCATGAAGGCGATGATGAGAATCGGCCGGATGATATAGACCGGGCTCAGCGCCATCACCGGCCAATGGTTCGCCCGCGACGTGCCCTCCAGAATATCGCCGAGCGCGATCATCGGCATGGCAAGCAGGCCGATGAAGATCGGGACGAGATAGTAGCTTTCGATCCTATCGCCGAAGAAATGCAGCCCGATCATGCCGGCGGCGAGCATCACCGTGCCGGAAAGCATCGCAAAAATGCGTGCCGTGCCGGTCAGGCCGCGGATTTCGTCGAAGGCGCCCGCCGCCTTGTACTGCGGCAGAAAGCGGACGATCGCGGTGTGGAAGCCAAGGCAGGAGAGATCGCCGAAGACAACGATCAAAACCCAGATGAAAACGAAGATGCCATATTCATATTCGCCCATCAGCCGTGCGAGCACGATCTGCGAGATAAAGGCGAGCGCGGCGCTGAGGATACGGATCGAAAAGGCCGTCAGCGCCATGCGACGGGCATTGGCTTTTTCGCCGCGTTCGGTGAGCATGGCGGCTAACATGCGCAGCGTGCGGCCGCCGATCGGGCGCAGGCCCGCGGGCAGCAGTTTCTCCGCTGTTTCTATGACCGCCATGATGAACACGCAAAACTCTGAGGTCAGGCAAATCGTCTCTGAAGTCTTGACAGAGCAGGGTTAAGAAACGGTTCCGGATCAGGTCGCGATTCGGCTGCGAAGGCCGGGTTTCGGTGCTGCCGCAGAAAAGAAAATGCCGCCCCAAGGCGGCATTTCCAGTTTTTCGCGATTTGCCTCAGACCTGCTCGAAGGCGCCGTGGCAATGCTTGTATTTCTTGCCGGAACCGCAGGGGCAAGCCTCGTTGCGCCCGACTTTGCCCCAGGTGGCGGGATCGTCCGGATTCCGGTTCTCAGGTGAGACGAAGACTTCGGAAGCTTGGTAGATCGGGGCGAAATCGTCCTCGCCTGTCGTCGGATCCAGGTGATGAGCTTGCATCACCGGCGGTTCGGGCTCTGCAGGCGCCTGCTGCACCAGTTCGACGCGCATCAGCTGAGCGGTGACGGCCTCGCGCAGATTGTTGAGGAGGCCGGTGAAAAGCTCGAAGGCTTCGGACTTGTATTCCTGCAGCGGATCGCGCTGGGCATAACCGCGGAAACCGATGACGGAGCGCAGATGGTCGAGGTTAACGATATGCTCGCGCCAGAGATGATCGAGCGTCTGCATGACGATCGAGCGTTCGACATAATGCATGATGTCGTCGCCGAAGCGCTCGGCCTTTTCCGTAAAGGCGGCATTGGCGGCCTGCGTCAGGCGCTCGCGAATGTCATCCTCGCCGATGCCTTCTTCCTTGAACCACTCCTCGATCGGCAGATCGAGGTTCAGGATATTGGCAACGCCGGTCTTCAGGCCGACGGCATCCCACTGTTCGGCATAGGCGCGCTCGGGGATATGCTTTTCGACCAGATCCTCGATCACTTCGCGGCGCATGTCGGAGACGGTCTCGGAAATATTGGTCGATTCCATCAGCTCGAGACGCTGCTCAAAAATCACCTTGCGCTGATCGTTGAGGACGTCGTCATACTTCAGCAGATTCTTGCGGATATCGAAGTTGCGGGCTTCGACCTTCTTCTGCGCGCGCTCGAGAGCCTTGTTGATCCACGGATGGACGATCGCCTCGCCCTCCTTGAGGCCGAGCTTGGTCAGCATGCTGTCCATGCGGTCGGAGCCGAAGATGCGCATCAGGTCGTCCTGAAGCGAAAGGTAGAATTTCGAGCGGCCGGGGTCGCCCTGACGGCCGGAGCGGCCGCGCAGCTGGTTGTCGATACGGCGGCTTTCGTGGCGTTCGGTGGCGATGACGTAGAGACCGCCGGCAGCAAGCGCCTTTTCCTTGAGAGTTTTGATTTCCTCGACGATCGCCTGGACCTTTGCGTCGCGCTCCGGACCGGCTTCGACATCGCCGAGCTCGCGTTCGATACGCATTTCCAGGTTGCCGCCGAGCTGAATGTCGGTGCCGCGGCCGGCCATATTGGTGGCGATCGTGACGGCGCCCGGTACACCGGCCTGGGCGACGATATAGGCTTCCTGCTCGTGGTAGCGGGCGTTCAGCACCTGGAAGTCGTTGAAACCCTGCTTGCGCAGGCGCTCGGCAAGCAGCTCCGACTTCTCGATCGAGGTCGTACCGACGAGCACCGGCTGACCGCGCTTATGAGCATCGAGGATCTCGTCGATGATCGCCTTGAACTTCTCGTCGAAGGTCCGATAAACCTCATCGTCCTCGTCGATACGCTTGATTGGCAGGTTGGTCGGGACTTCGACCACGTCGAGATTATAGATGTTGGCGAATTCTTCCGCTTCGGTCTGCGCCGTGCCTGTCATGCCGGCGAGCTTGTCGTACATGCGGAAGTAGTTCTGGAAAGTGATCGACGCCAGCGTCTGGTTTTCCGGCTGGATCTGCACCTTTTCCTTGGCTTCGAGCGCCTGGTGCTGGCCTTCCGAATAACGCCGGCCCGGCATCATGCGGCCGGTGAATTCATCGATGATGACGACTTCGTCGTTGCGGACGATATAGTCCTTGTCGCGCTGGAAGAGTTTGTGGGCCTTCAGCGCATTGTTGATGTGGTGGACGATCGCGACGTTCTCGATGTCGTAGAGCGCGTTACCCTTCAAGAGGCCGGCCTGACGCAGCAGGTTTTCCAGCTTCTCGGTGCCCTCTTCGGAGAAGTTGGCGGAACGCTGCTTCTCGTCGATCTCGTAATCGCTGGGCGCGAGCAGCGGAATGAAGGCGTCGATCGTATTGTAGAGCTCGGAACGGTCGTCGAGCGGACCGGAGATGATCAGCGGCGTGCGCGCTTCGTCGACGAGGATCGAGTCGACTTCGTCGACGATCGCGAAATTGTGGCCGCGCTGGACCATCTGATTCTTCTCGTACTTCATGTTATCGCGCAGATAATCGAAGCCGAGCTCGTTGTTGGTGGCATAGGTGATGTCGCAGGCATAGGCCGCGCGGCGCTCCTCGTCAGAGAGGCCATGGACGATGACGCCTGTGGTCATGCCGAGGAAGCCGTAGACGCGGCCCATGGTCGCGGCATCGCGCTGGGCAAGATAGTCGTTGACGGTGACGACGTGCACGCCCTTGCCGGAAAGCGCGTTTAGATAGACCGGCAGGGTGGCGACGAGGGTCTTGCCTTCGCCGGTCTTCATCTCGGCGATCGCATTCGAATGCAGGATCATGCCGCCGATCAGCTGTACGTCAAAAGGTCGCAGGCCGAGAACGCGGCGCGACGCCTCGCGCACGACGGCGAAGGCGGGAATCAGAATGTCGTCGAGCGTCTTGCCTTCGGCGAGAAGGGCGCGGAATTCGACGGTCTTTGCCGCGAGCTGCTCGTCCGTCAGCGCCTTCGTCTTCTCTTCGATGGAGTTGATCGCGGCGACGTTCGGCTGGTAGGACCGCACGCGGCGATCATTGGACGACCCAAATAACTTGCGGGCTATACCGCCAAAGCTGACCATGTGACTGGTCCTTTCTCAATATTCATCCGCGACGTTTCTTGTCCGTGGCCCAGCCGAAAATCAGGCGCACGCCTTGAAACGCCCGGAAACTGTTCTGGACGCGAGGTTGCGTGACAGATAAGAGGGGGGTCGAATGATGTCAACGGATTTGGCGGATACAGAAAGGCCACAATCCGGTGTTGATGGCTATTTTGAGCTGGAACAGGCGATGCTGAAGCCGGCGATGTAACTGTGAAGGGTTATTTGATGTTGAGCACCAATAAATTCGCCGTGCTGGCGTTTGCAACTTTTGTTGCATTCCAGGCTCCGGCCCATGCAGAGGACGCCGTCGTCGCCATGGTCGGCAATCTGGAGATCCACCAGTCTGAACTCGATCTCGCCGTTGCCAACCTCGATCCGCAGCTGGCGCAGCTTCCCGATGACCAGAAGAAGGTCGCGGCGCTCTCCGCAGCCATCGATGTGAAACTGCTTGCGACCGGTGCCACGACTGAGAAGCTCGACCAGACCGACGAATTCAAGAAGCGCATGCAGTATCTCACCGATCGTGAGCTTCACAACGCCTATTTCAAGAAGCACGTCGTCGACACAGTGACGCCTGACGAAATCAAGGCTCGTTACGACAAGGAAGTCGCAGCCCTGCCGAAGCAGGAAGAAGTCCACGCCCGCCACATCCTGGTCAAGACTGAGGACGAAGCCAAGGACATCATCAAGCAGCTTGACGCCGGCAAGGATTTCGCCGAACTCGCCAAGGAAAAATCCACCGACCCCAACAAGTCGGAAGGTGGCGATCTCGGCTATTTCTCGCGCGGCCGTATGGTGAAGGAGTTCGAGGACGCGGCCTTCGCGCTCGAGAAGGGTGCCTATTCGAAAACGCCGGTCAAGACTGATTTCGGCTATCATGTCATCAAGGTCGAGGACAAGCGCGACGCTCCGCCGCCGCCTTTCGATCAGGTGCAGGACCAGGTTCGTCAGCTCGTCATGCGCGACAAGTATCTTGCCCTGCTCAATCAGGCGAAGTCTTCTGCCAAGATCGAGATCTCGGACGAGACTTTGCGCAAGGGTTACGACGAGGCCAACAAGCAGCCGGAGCCGGGCAGCGAGCCCGCCCAGCCGGCGCCGAAGCAGTAAATATTCGCATCAGGGCCCGGTTCTTCCGGGCCCTTCCTTATCGTTGTTGTCGCATTTCCGGCCGGCGAGCCGGTTCTTTCAGTCGCCGGGAAATGCTCATTGGCAGGTTTCATCATGTCCGGTTCCGTTTCGCCGCTCGCCCCGAAATCCTTCGTTCCGATGCCTTCGCTGCGCGGCGTGCGCATGGCGACGGCTTCGGCCGGCATCAAGTACAAGAACCGCACCGACGTGCTGATGATGGTCTTCGATAAGCCGGCATCGGTCGCGGGCGTCTTCACCCGTTCCAAATGCCCCTCCGCGCCAGTCGATTTCTGCCGTGCGAACCTGCCCCACGGCACTGCGCGCGCCGTCGTCGTCAACTCCGGCAATGCCAATGCCTTTACCGGCATGAAGGGCCGCCAGGCGACCGCGCTGACGGCGAAGTCGGCTGCTGCGGCCGTCGGCTGCGGCGAAAACGAGATCTATCTGGCATCGACCGGCGTCATCGGTGAGCCGCTCGATGCCACCAAATTCGCTGGCGTTCTTGACAGGATGCAGGCCGAGGCGACCGGCGATTTCTGGTTCGAAGCCGCCAAGGCGATCATGACGACCGATACCTATCCGAAGGTTTCGACCCGCAGCGCCGAGATCGGCGGCGTGGCCGTGACGATCAACGGCATTGCCAAAGGCGCCGGCATGATTGCGCCCGACATGGCGACTATGCTCTCCTTCGTCGTCACCGATGCCGATATCGCCTCCGAAGCGCTACAGGCGCTTCTGTCCGACGGCGTCGGGCCGACCTTCAATTCCATGACCGTCGACAGCGACACGTCCACCTCCGATACGCTGATGCTGTTTGCGACGGGGGCTGCGGCCGAGGAAGGCCAGGCCCACATCGAACGCGCCGACGATCCGCGCCTTGCAGCTTTCCGCGCCGCCCTGAACGAAGTGCTGAAGGACCTGACGCTGCAGGTTGTGCGCGACGGCGAAGGCGCCACCAAGATGCTCGAAATCACTGTAACGGGCGCCGAGAGCGATGCCGCCGCCAAGCGCATTGCGCTGTCGATCGCCAATTCGCCGCTGGTCAAGACGGCGGCCGCCGGCGAAGACGCCAATTGGGGCCGTATTGTCATGGCCGTCGGCAAAGCCGGGGAGATGGCGGATCGTGACCGGCTCGCCATCTGGTTCGGCGATATCAGGGTCGCCGTCAACGGCGAGCGTGACCCGGATTATTCCGAGGCCGCCGCCTCGAATGTGATGAAAGCGCAGGACATCCCCGTTAAAGTCGATATCGGCCTCGGTACGGGGTCGGCAACCGTCTGGACCTGCGACCTCACCAAGGAATATGTTGCAATCAATGGCGACTATCGGAGCTGATCGTCCATTGGGCCAGGCATCCATATCTTCAAAGAATCTGCCGTTGGTCCGCAGGCTGGAGGCCGTCGGCTTTCGCGCCTGGCCGGCGGCGTCCGTGCAATATGACGGCAGCTGGCAGGTGCGGCTGACGGCGGGCCACCCGTCCAACCGGCTGAATTCCATTGTGCCGCTCGACCCCTCGGACCATCGCGATGTCGAGATCCGTCTGGAAAAGGCGAGCCGGAAGTTCGAGGCCTATGGCCGCGCCGCCGTGGTCCGCCAAACACCGCTCGCCTCGCCGGTGCTGATCGAGCTTCTCAGCGCCCGGAACTGGACACGGTTCGACGAGACCGTGGTGATGACCTGCGATCTCACCGAGGCCGAGCTGCCGGACACTCTCGATCATCTGCCGACCCACGATGTCGGTCGTTTCGTCGATGCCAATCTGGCGGTCGACGGGGCGCCAGTGAGCCTGAAACCGGCGCTTGCGGAAATCATTTCGGCGATCAAGCCGCCGTCGGGGCTTTTCCTCATCGAGAATGCCGTGGAGGGACCGCTCGCGACCGTGCTCTGCGTCCAGGATAACGATCTTGCCGGCATCATGTCGCTTTCGGTCTGCGAAACGAGACGGCGCGAAGGGCTCGGCACCGAAATCTTGACGTCAGCGCTACGCTGGGCGCGCATGCGTAGCGCCCGTTCGGCTTGGCTGCAGGTCAAGCTTTCCAATCGCCCGGCCATCGCGCTTTACGAGCGCCTCGGGTTTCGCGACGCCTATCATTACTGCTATTGGCAGCGAGGGTCGCGATGAGCGAGGCAGGCCGGAAGATATTGCTGGTCGCCGCCTGTGCGCTGATCGATGCCGACGGGCGTATCCTATTGGCACAGCGTCCTGAGGGAAAGTCGCTGGCGGGGCTCTGGGAGTTTCCCGGAGGGAAAGTCGAGCCCGGCGAGACTCCGGAGGAGACGCTGGTGCGCGAGCTCGAGGAGGAGCTTGGTGTCAAGACCAAGATCGCCTGCCTGGCGCCGCTCACCTTTGCCAGCCATTCCTACGAGACGTTCCACCTGCTGATGCCGCTTTATATCTGCCGGCGCTATGAGGGGATTGCCCAGGGCCGCGAGGGGCAGGCTCTGAAATGGGTGCGTGCGCAGGCGCTACGGGATTACCCGATGCCGCCGGCCGACGAGCCGCTGATCCCGATGTTGCAGGATTTACTTTAGCATTAGCTGATTATTGTCTCGCCGCGGCATTTTCGGCTGTGGATATTAATGGATCGTTTAACACCTTCTGCCAAAGATCGGCCTCAATCAAGCATCTGGCGTGCGTGTATTAAAAGGCTTGACGTCATGGACGATGATTTCTGGAAAGCTGTCCGGGAAAAGGAACGGGCTTCGTCTGCCTCGCGCAGGACGGGTGCGCTCAATATCGCCCTTCTGTTCGGCACGGCGGTGGTCGCGTTGACGTTGATTCTGACGCCCATGCTTGCGGATTCCTCGAAGAAAAGCGTCTTTGCGAGCGCACCTGTCGATTTCGATACGATCACCACCGGATCGATTCCGAAGAACGAAAGCGGCAAGCACTATACGATTCGTCGTAGCGTCCTTCAGGACACGCCCGGCTCAGTCTGCGTCGTCCAAGGCTACGGCGTCGGCGCCGGTTGCTGAAGCCGGACGCTTGGAATGACGGCCATCGCTCGGTGGCTGTGGAATTGATCGTTGCAGGCGGTTCACGCAGAAGGTTGGGGTAATGCGCCTTTGGAAAGCATTTCTTGCAGATGACATCGGCGCAACCGCGGTCGAATACGGCCTGATCGCCGCCATCATTTGCACGGCGCTTGTCTCCGGTCTCGGCATCTTCACCGGCAGCCTGCAGAACGTCTTCAACGTGGTCAGCAACAATATCACCGTCAATTGAAGAAGCTGCGGACGATCACTGCTTGAGCCTGTGTTCGTCCACTTTCAGCGCGTCGGCAAGGCGTGCTTTGGCCGAGCCCGGCTGGAGCGGCTTCTGTTGGCTCTCGTGCGGAGCCCATCCGGAGACATAGATGATCGAGAATGTCGCGCGAATGCGTCCGTCGGGATCGGAATATCGTTCGGCGTAGATCTCTGCGGCGCGCAGGAAGAAGGCGCGCGTCAGCGGCATGCGGCTGCGGGCTGCAAGGGGATTGCTCATGCCCATCGCCCTGAGATCGCGCATCAGCGGGAAGAGCGAGTCATATCGGACCGTATAGTTCTCTGCGTCGATCACCGGCAGGGTGAAGCCGGCGCGCTGCATCAGACTGCCGATATCGCGCACATCGGCGAAGGGAACGACACGGGGGCTTGCGCCGCCCGTCGTCTCGACCTCGGCGGCCAAAAGTACTTCACGCAGTTCCTGCAGCGTGCCGGCGCCGGGAATGGCCGCCAGGAACAGGCCGTCCGGCTTCAGGGCGCGCCGAATCTGGATGAAAACGCCGGGCGTATCGTTGGTCAGATGCAGGCTGAGCGGTGCGAGGATGAGATTGGCCGATTGGGGCGGAAGCGGCACCTCCTCGAGCGGCGCCTCGATCAAGTTTTCGCCCGGGCCCGTATAGGCCCTTTCGCTCTCCACGCGGATCATCGCGCCGATCTTGCCCGTCGCCAGCGCCGCGCGGGCGGCTGCACCGGTCGTGCCATGCAATTCAACGGCGGTGTCGAAGCGCCGCTCGACGACATCAAGCCTCTCGGCCATTTCCTCGGCCGCGATGTCGAGCAGGAAAGCGGCTTTCAGGTCGTTGTTGACAAGCGCGCGATGGCGATGTGCGGCGATCAGGGCTCTGTCGAAGATCGTTTCCATGGGAATGTCCATAGTCCCGGCTCGCTGAAGCGGCAAGGCGATTTTCCTTTCGAAGAGAACAGGCTAGTCTCGACCTTATGAAACGGATCTATTCCGAATGGCCGGCAGATTTGCTCCGGGCGCATCTCCTGCGACCGTTTTCGGCGCTCGCCGATTTTCTCTATCCGCCCGCCTGTTCCGTCTGCGGCATTTCGACCGGCGACCATCGCGGACTGTGTGCGAAATGCTGGTCCGGCATCCGATTCATCGAGCGGCCCTATTGCGAAGTGCTCGGCATTCCCTTCTCGCATGATCTCGGCGTCGGCATCCTCAGCGCCGAGGCGATCGCCAATCCGCCGCCTTTCGACCGGTTGCGGTCAGCGGCGACGCACGATCATGCCATCCGAGATCTTGTTCACGGGTTGAAATATCGCGATCGTACCGATCTGGCGCCGATGATGGCCGGCTGGATGCTGCGCGCCTCCGACGGCGCGGTGGAAAGCTGCGATGCGCTGATCCCGGTGCCGTTGCACCGCACCCGCATGCTGGCTCGTAAGTTCAACCAGGCTGCCGAACTTGCCCGCCATATGGCGAGCCTATCGGGCAAGCCGCTGCTTGCCGCAACGCTCATCCGCGTCAAGCGCACCAGTCAGCAGGTCGGCCTCGGCGCCAAGGCGCGCGAGGACAATGTCAGAGGTGCTTTCGCGATTGCCAAAGGCTGCGAGAACGACGTTTTCGGCAAGCGTATTGTGCTTGTCGACGACGTCTATACGACCGGGGCGACGGTCGCCGCCGCCAGCCGGATGCTGCGCAAGGCGGGTGCGGCCGAGATAACGGTTTTGACCTTTGCAAGGGCTCTCTCCGAGCCTATATGACAGAAAATACCCGGCATTCGTCTGGAGATATCATGGTACCCGTCACGATCTATACACGGCAGTTCTGCGGCTATTGCAGCCGCGCCAAGTCCCTTCTCGAACAGAAGGGTGTCGACTATGTCGAGCATGACGCTACATATTCGCCGGATCTCCGCCAGGAGATGATCGGCAAGGCGAACGGGCGCACGACATTTCCGCAGATCTTCATCGGCACCAAACATGTCGGCGGCTGCGACGACCTCTTCGCGCTCGACCGGGCCGGCAAGCTCGATCCGATGCTGGCGGCCTGAGGACGAACCGATGAGCTTCAGGGCCGCCGCCGTCCAGATGTGCTCCGGGGTCGATCCGGAAAAGAACGCCGCAGCGATGGCGCGGCTGGTGCGCGAGGCAGCCGCTCAAGGCGCGACCTATGTGCAGACACCCGAAATGACCGGAATGTTGCAGCGTGATCGGGCGGCGGCACGCGCCGTGCTTGCCGACGAGACTCGCGATATCATCGTCAAGACCGGTTCGGCGCTTGCAGCGGAACTTGGCATCTACATGCATGTCGGATCGACGCCGATCGCGCTTGCCGACGGCAAGATTGCCAACCGCGGGTTCTTGTTCGGTCCCAATGGGCGGATTCTCAATCGTTATGACAAGATCCACATGTTCGACGTCGATCTCGACAATGGCGAAAGCTGGCGAGAAAGTGCGGCCTATACGGCCGGCTCGGAAGCGCGCGTCCTGTCGCTGCCCTTCGCAGAAATGGGCTTCGCCATTTGCTACGACGTTCGATTTCCGGCGCTCTTCCGTGCGCAGGCGATCGCCGGTGCCGAGGTTATGACGGTTCCCGCCGCGTTCACCAGGCAGACCGGTGAGGCGCATTGGGAAATCCTGCTGAGGGCACGCGCGATCGAGAACGGTGTCTTTGTCATTGCTGCTGCGCAAGCCGGCCGCCACGAGGACGGACGCGAGACTTTTGGCAATTCGATGATTATCGATCCTTGGGGAACGGTATTGGTGTCCGCCGGCGCGACCGGCGAGGCGATCATCCTCGCCGAGATCGATCCCGGCGCGGTCAAGGCCGCCCGTGACAAGATCCCGAATCTGAGGAATGGCCGGGAATTCTCGGTCGAGAAGATCGCGGGGGCAGTCGCAGGAGGCGTCGCCGCTTGATCCGCTATTCCCTTACCTGTGACAATGCCCATGAGTTCGAAGGCTGGTTTTCGGAAAGCGCCGATTTCGACCGCCAGGTCGCCAGCGGCTTCCTGACCTGCCCGGTCTGCCATTCCGCCGCCGTCTCCAAGCTCCTGATGGCGCCTTCGGTGTCGACCGCGCGCAAGAAGGACGAGCGGCAGACGCTGGCGATGGACGCCATGCGCCGCGAGGCCCTGGAAAAGCTGAAAGAGGCGGTCGCGGCCGTCAAGGCCAATTCCGAGGATGTCGGTGCGAAGTTCCCTGAGGAGGCCCGCAAGATCCACTATGGCGAGGCGGATGCCCGCGGCATCATCGGGCAGGCGACGGTCGACGAGGCCCAGGCGCTCGTCGAAGAGGGCATTGAGATCGCCGCCATTCCAGTGCTGCCGGAGGACGTAAACTAAGATGCAGTCAGTGCACTCGGCCTTCTTGGCGGGAGCATCCGCCGAAGTGTAGCCGGCTTGTTGATTATGCCGGCCGCTTCGCCAGCAACATATAGTTCACATCCATATCTCGGGACAGGTTCCACTGGTTCGACAGCGGGTTGAAGAAGACGCCGGTGCGGTCGGTGATCTCGAGACCGCTTGCCGCGAGCGGCTTTTCCAATTCTTCGGGGCGCACCAGCTTTTCATATTGATGCGTCCCGCGCGGCAGCCAGCGCAATATGTTCTCGGCGGCGAAGATGGCAAGGGCCGCCGCCTTCATTGTGCGGTTGATAGTGGCGACGAAGATCAGGCCGCCGGGGCGGACCATTTTCGCGCAGGTCGTCATGAAGAGTTCGACGTCGGCGACGTGTTCGACCACTTCCATGTTCAAGACGATATCGAAGGTCTCGCCGGCATCTGCAAGCTCCTCGGCAGTGACGGCGCGATAGTCCACCGGGACGCCGGACGCCTTGGCGTGGGTCGAAGCAATGCCGATATTCTTCTCGGAAGGATCGGCGCCGACGACGGAGGCGCCCATGCGGGCGACTGGCTCAGACAGGAGGCCGCCGCCGCAGCCGATATCGAGCACGCGCAGACCTTCGAGCGGCCGGGCGTTTTTCGGATCACGGCCGAAATTCTCGCAGGCCTTGTCTCTTATATAGGCGAGGCGGACGGGATTGAACTTGTGCAGTGGCTTGAACTTGCCGGTCGGGCTCCACCATTCCGCCGCCATCGCCGAGAAGCGGTCCACTTCGCCCTGGTCGATCGTGCTTCTGGCGGTTTTCGTCATGGTGTTCTCCATCGTTCATGTCATGTGAAGTCGGACGATCGGGGGCATAAGTCAAGGGGCGGCGCATAAGGGAGGGGCGAGCGTGCAAATGGCCGGTAATTGCTTTTATCGTGTACGCTTGCCTCCCCCCGCCAAACTCGCTAAGAGACGCCGCAACTTGGGGCCTTCAGGGGCCTGGGCTTTAGAGCGGTTCCAGAAATGGAAGCCCGGCTCTTTCGCCAAGCGGTTCGCCCCAGAGCTTTCGTGATGCCGGGTAGGGTTTCCGCTGTCCGGCGCCAGTCGTGGTAGAGGCATATGGCACGCATCGTAATGAAATTCGGCGGCACGTCCGTCGCTGACCTGGACCGCATCAAGAACGTTGCCCGCCACGTGAAACGCGAAGTCGATGCCGGCCACGAGGTCGCGGTGGTGGTCTCGGCCATGTCCGGCAAGACCAATGAGTTGGTCGGCTGGGTGCAGGGTACGCCGAAGGTCATCGGCGCCAATTCGCCATTTTACGATGCGCGGGAATATGATGCCGTCGTCGCCTCCGGCGAGCAGGTGACCTCGGGGCTGTTGGCGATTGCATTGCAGGCCATGGATATCAATGCGCGGTCCTGGCAGGGATGGCAGATTCCGATCCGCACGGACAATGCGCATGGCGCTGCCCGGATTCTGGAAATCGACGGCTCCGACATCATCAAACGCATGGGCGAGGGACAGGTCGCCGTCATCGCCGGCTTCCAGGGGCTGGGACCCGACAACCGCATCGCCACTCTGGGACGCGGCGGATCGGACACGTCGGCCGTCGCCATTGCCGCGGCTGTCAAAGCGGATCGCTGCGATATCTATACCGATGTGGACGGGGTCTATACGACCGATCCGCGTATCGTGCCGCAGGCGCGCAGGCTGAAGAAGATCGCCTTCGAGGAAATGCTCGAAATGGCCTCGCTCGGCGCCAAGGTGCTGCAGGTGCGCTCGGTCGAGCTTGCCATGGTGCACAAGGTGCGTACCTTTGTGCGATCGTCTTTCGAAGATCCCGATGCTCCGGGCATGGGCGATCTGTTGAACCCGCCCGGAACGCTGATTTGTGACGAGGATGAAATCGTGGAACAGGAAGTAGTCACCGGCATCGCCTATGCCAAGGATGAGGCTCAGATCTCGCTTCGCCGTCTTGCTGACCGGCCGGGCGTCTCCGCCGCGATCTTCGGGCCGCTTGCCGAATCCCATATCAATGTCGACATGATCGTCCAGAATATCTCCGAGGACGGATCGAAGACCGACATGACCTTCACCGTGCCGTCAGGCGACGTCGAGAAGGCGATCAAGGTGCTCGGCGACCATAAGGAGAAGATCGGTTACGATGTCGTGCAGAACGAATCGGGGCTGGTGAAAGTCTCGGTCATCGGAATTGGCATGCGCAGCCATGCGGGTGTTGCTGCCACCGCGTTTCGTGCACTTGCCGAAAAAGGCATCAACATCAAGGCGATCACCACCTCCGAGATCAAGATTTCCATCCTGATCGACGGTCCCTATGCAGAACTCGCTGTCAGGACTTTGCATTCCTGCTACGGTCTGGATAAGAATTGATTCCCAGTGGGCGGCCTGCCCCTTCAGGTTGAGTAGACGAGGGCCGGCCTGCCGGGACTGAGTGCGTTGTTTCGGGAGCTTGAGACGCCATGAGAGACCTTTCCGGCGGTCCGCGCGTGCTGCTCAGGCGGCTGCGCGAGTTGATGGCAGAGCCGCTGGAGCCGCAGGATCGTCTTGACCGGATCGTCCGCCAGATTGCCAGCAACATGGTGGCGGAAGTCTGCTCCGTCTACGTGCTGCGCGCCGACGGTGTGCTCGAACTCTATGCGACCGAAGGCCTCAACCGAGAGGCGGTGCACCTGGCGCAGCTGAAGATGGGACAGGGCCTGGTCGGCACGATTGCGGCCTCGGCGCAGCCGCTGAACCTTTCCGACGCGCAGTCGCATCCGGCCTTCCGTTACCTTCCGGAGACGGGCGAAGAAATCTACCATTCCTTCCTCGGTGTGCCGATCCTCAGGACCGGGCGCTCGCTTGGCGTTCTCGTCGTACAGAACAAGGCGAGCCGAAACTATCGCGACGAGGAAGTGGAAGCGCTCGAAACGACGGCGATGGTGCTTGCCGAGATGATCGCCACCGGCGAGCTCAAGAAGATCACCAAGCCCGGCCTCGAACTTGATCTGACACGCTCGGTGACGATCGACGGCGACACCTATAATGACGGCATCGGCCTCGGCTATGTCGTCTTGCACGAGCCGCGCATCGTCGTCACCAACCTGCTGAACGAGGATACGGAGAAGGAGATCCGGCGGCTGGCGGAGGCCATGGGGTCGCTCAGGATCTCGATTGACGACATGCTGTCGCGCCGTGACGTGTCGATGGAAGGCGAGCATCGCGAGGTGCTCGAAACCTATCGTATGTTTGCGCATGACCAGGGCTGGGTGCGCAAACTCGAGGAGGCGATCCGCAACGGCCTGACCGCCGAAGCGGCGGTCGAAAAGGTGCAGAGCGACACCAAGGCGCGGATGATGCGGTTGACCGACCCTTATCTGCGCGAACGCATGCATGATTTCGAGGATCTGGCGAACCGATTGCTCAGGCAGTTGACGGGTTATACCGGGCGCACGACCGCCGAAGGTTTTCCCAATGACGCGATTATCTTGGCGCGGGCCATGGGAGCGGCCGAGCTGCTCGATTATCCCCGCGCCAATGTGCGCGGACTGGTGCTGGAAGAAGGGGCGGTGACAAGCCATGTGGTGATCGTCGCCCGCGCCATGGGCATTCCCGTCATCGGCCAGGCGGCGGGCGTTGTGGCGCTCGCCGAGAATGGCGATGCCGTGATCATCGACGCCGACGAAGGGCATGTGCATCTTCGCCCGATGGCCGATCACCGGCGCTCCTACGAAGAAAAGGTGCGCTTCCGCGCGAGGCGGCAGGAGCAGTTCCGGGCGCTGCGCGCCATCGAGCCGGTCACCAAGGACGGCCAGCGGATTTCGCTGATGATGAATGCCGGCCTGCTGGTCGACCTGCCGCAGCTCTTGGAATCGGGTGCGGAGGGTATCGGTCTCTTCCGCACCGAGCTGCAGTTCATGATCGCTTCGACCATGCCGAAAGCGGAAGAGCAGGAGCAGTTCTACCGTAATGTGATCAAACAGGCGGCAGGCCGCGTGGTCACCTTCCGCACGCTCGATATCGGCGGCGACAAGGTGGTGCCTTATTTCCGAGGCCATGAGGAAGAAAATCCCGCGCTCGGCTGGCGCGCGATCCGGCTGTCGCTCGACCGGCCGGGATTGTTGCGCACCCAGCTGCGCGCCCTGCTGAAGGCATCGGCCGGCACCGAGCTGAAGCTGATGGTGCCGATGGTGACCGAGGTTTCCGAGTTGAAGATGGTGCGCGAGCTCCTGCAGAAGGAAGTGCAGCATCTATCGCGCTTCGGGCATGGGCTGCCGCGCAAGCTGCAATTCGGAGCGATGCTGGAGGTACCCGCGCTGCTCTGGCAGCTTGACGAACTGATGGAGGCGGTCGATTTCGTCTCGGTCGGTTCCAACGACCTCTTCCAGTTTTCTATGGCGGTCGATCGTGGCAATGCGCGGGTGTCGGATCGCTTCGACCCTCTTGGCAAGCCTTTCCTGCGGATCCTCCGCGATATCGTGCGTGGGGCGGATCGGAACAAGACGCCCGTGACGCTTTGCGGGGAGCTTGCCGGCAAGCCACTTTCGGCAATGGCGCTGCTTGGCGTCGGCTTTCGCTCGATCTCGATGTCGCCGGCCTCGATTGGTCCGGTAAAGGCGATGCTGCTCGGGCTTGATGTCGGGGCATTGGCGAAGGTGATGGACGAAGTGCTGGACGATCATCGCAGCACGGTGCCGATGCGCGAGGTGCTTGCCCGCTTCGCCGAGAGCCACAATATTCCCCTTTAGAGAAATATAGGAAGAATCGGAGTGCAGGGTGGCGAAGCTTCCCGTTGAAAAGATGCGCGAGCTGGAACGCCGTTTCGGCGAGATCGAGGCGCGCATGTCGGCCGGTCCGGCCGCCGATGTTTATGTGAAGCTTGCATCCGAATATTCCGAGCTGCAGCCTGTCGTGACGAAGATCCGCGCCTTTGAGAAGGCTGTCGCCGAGCTTGCCGATCTCGAAACGCTGCTCGAGGACAAATCGGTCGATCGTGAGATGCGAGACCTCGCCGAACTCGAACTGCCCGAGGTGAAGGAGCGGATCGAGGCGCTGGAGCAGGAGATGCAAATTTTGCTTCTGCCGAAAGATGCGGCCGACGAGAAAAGTGCAATCCTCGAAATCCGCGCCGGCACCGGCGGCTCGGAAGCAGCACTTTTCGCCGGTGATCTCTTTCGCATGTACGAGCGTTTCGCCTCCGAGAAGGGCTGGAAAGTCGAAGTGCTCTCGGCAAGCGAGGGCGAAGCCGGCGGCTATAAGGAAATCATTGCGACGATCACCGGAAGGGGCGTCTTCGCCAAGCTGAAATTCGAATCTGGCGTGCACCGCGTGCAGCGCGTGCCGGAGACCGAGGCGGGCGGGCGCATTCACACGTCGGCCGCGACGGTGGCGGTGCTGCCGGAGGCCGAGGAGATCGACATCGAGATCCGGCCGGAAGACATCCGCATCGACACCATGCGCTCTTCGGGAGCCGGCGGCCAGCACGTCAATACCACGGACTCGGCAGTGCGCATCACCCACCTGCCGACAGGCATCGTCGTCACCAGCTCGGAAAAATCGCAGCATCAGAACCGCGCCAAGGCGATGCAGGTGCTGCGCTCCAGGCTTTACGACGCCGAGCGGCAGCGCGCCGACAGCGAGCGCTCGGCCGATCGCAAGAGCCAGGTCGGCTCCGGTGATCGTTCCGAACGCATCCGTACCTACAATTTCCCTCAGGGGCGCGTCACGGACCATCGCATCAATCTGACGCTTTACAAGCTCGACCGGATGATGGAAGGAGAGATCGAGGAGGTCGTCGATGCGCTGATGGCCGACTACCAGGCAAGCCAGCTGGCGCAGCTCGGCGAACAGCAGTGAGCGCTACGGTCGCCGATACGCTTGCCGAAGCGCGCCGTCGTTTCACAGAGGCGGGCATTGTCGATCCGGCGACCGATGCGCGGCTGCTTGTCGCAGGTCTTTTGAAACTGTCGTCGACGGAGCTGTTGACGCGGTCGGCCGAGAGGCTTTCACCTGAGCAGATTGATGTGATTTTCAAGGCGGTGGAACGCCGGCTCGGCCATGAGCCGGTGCATCGTATTCTGGGCGAGCGGGAATTTTATGGTCTGCCGCTTGGCTTGTCGGCGGAAACTCTGGAGCCGCGTCCGGATACGGAAATCCTGGTCGATACGGTGCTTCCTTATCTGAAGGACCTTGCAATGGCGCAACGCCATCTCCATATTCTTGATATCGGAACCGGGACTGGGGCGATATGCCTTGCGCTTTTGAGCGAATGTCCCGAGGCGTCAGGTATCGGCAGCGACATATCGTCGGATGCACTTCGGACGGCAAAGTCAAACGCAGAAAGAAACGGGTTGCAGGATCGCTTTCAGGCCGTGCAGTCGAGATGGTTCGAGAACATCCAGGGCTCGTTTCACGCGATTGTCTCAAATCCGCCCTATATTGCCTCCAATGTCATTCACGATCTCGCTCCTGAAGTGACGAAATTTGATCCGGTTGCAGCGCTGGATGGCGGCCCGGATGGGCTTGACGCTTACAAAGCCATAGCCAAGGATGCGGCAAGGTTCATGAGGCCCGAAGGGGTCGTGGGACTGGAAATCGGCTACGATCAGCGAAACGATGTGACGGCGATCTTCGAAGCGGAAGGCTTCAGGTGCCTCAAATCCGTGAAAGATTATGGTCAGAACGACAGGGCGCTCGTTTTCGCGCTCGCGTAAAAGGCGATAATTGCGGCATTGGGCGGGACATTATTGCTATTGCGAAGAAAAGGCTTGGATTTCCCAGGGAAGCAATATAGGTTGCGGACACGTGTTGGGCAGATAGGAATGAACGAGATTCGTTCGGTACTTGGTTTGCCTCGGGGGTCCGCTCTTTTAAACGAGAGTTTCAACGGTTGAACACGACCCAACGCGTGAATCAGTCAAACTGACTTGAGAACCAAGCGGCAGGTCGGCGCAAAGGCGCAGTATGCTCGCGGCACAAAGGTCCTGACCCGGTTTTCCGGTCATGGCGGTTGGTGCCATGTATCCATCACAAACAGAGAATTCAGGTGAACGATCTATGAGGCCAGGACAGCAAAACAAGCGCGGTCGAGGGCGTGGTAACAACAATAACAATGGCGGCGGCGGAAATAACAATAACAACAATTTCAACCGCAAGGGCGGCAACCCGCTGACCCGGACCTATGACAGCTCCGGCCCCGATGTGAAGATTCGCGGTACTGCACAGCATATCGCCGAGAAATATGCGCAGCTTGCCCGTGATGCCCAGAGCTCCGGCGACCGTGTGATAGCCGAGAATTATCTTCAGCACGCCGAACATTACAATCGGATCATCGCCAGCGCTCAGGCGCAGATGCAGGAGCGGTTCCAGCGCGACGATCGCAGTGACTACAATGACCGCGACGCGACGGATCGCGACAGCGACGACATCGATGTCAGCGACAATGACGGCGACGATGTCGTCGTCGTCCAGCCGCCGCAGAGCAGACAGCATCAGCCGCAGGCGCAGACAAAGCCGGCGCCGGCACCAGTTGCGGCGCCTGCCCCGGCACCCCAGCCCGAAATCATCGACGGAACCGGCCCACAGCCGGAGATCGAAGGCATTCCCGCCGAGGTCGCCATGGACGAGGAAGGCTCTGCCGGCCAGTCACGCGAACGCCAGCCCCGTCGTCGTAGCCCCGGCAATCGTCCCCGTCGCCCGCGTCGCGGCGCAGACGGCGATGCAGCCCCCGAAGGCGAGGGTGCTTCCGCCGAGGCACCGGTTCTGGCGGATGCCGCATCGGAATAAGGGATCTGGCCGTTCCTTTCGGGGAGAGCCGGGTACTTATGCCATCTGTTCGAATTTCCTTGAAAATCCCCGGCCTTCGTACCGGGGATTTTCGTCTTACGGGCTCTTTAAACTCCCGGAACAGCGTACCATATTCTCTTCGACTGCTTCGCCCAAATCCCAGACGGGCCAAGCGCGACCTGCCTTTTAAGGGGGTCGATCTCAATCATCGGTCTGCGCCTCGTAAGGGCAGGGCGATCAATGGAGGTAGAATATGAATATCGAGAAATATTCCGAGCGGGTGCGCGGTTTCATCCAGTCGGCCCAGACCTATGCGCTGGCGCAGGGGCATCAGCAATTTTCACCCGAACACGTGCTCAAAGTTCTGCTCGATGACGATCAGGGCATGGCCGCGTCGCTGATCGAGCGTGCTGGCGGCGATGTCAAGGCTGCTCGCCTCGCCAATGACGCGGCTCTTGCCAAGTTGCCGAAGATATCAGGCGGCAACGGCAACATCTACTTAGCGCAGCCGCTCGCCAAGGTGCTTTCGACCGCGGAAGAGGCGGCCAAGAAAGCCGGCGACAGTTTCGTCACGGTCGAACGTCTGCTGCAGGCGCTGGCGATCGAATCCTCGGCTTCGACCTATTCGACGCTGAAGAATGCAGGCGTGACGGCCCAAGGCCTCAACCAAGTCATCAACGATATCCGCAAGGGCCGGACGGCGGATTCCGCCAGTGCCGAGCAGGGCTTCGATTCACTCAAGAAGTTCGCCCGCGACCTCACTGGCGAGGCCCGCGAGGGCAAGCTCGATCCGGTGATCGGCCGTGACGATGAGATCCGCCGCACCATCCAGGTCCTGTCGCGCCGCACCAAGAACAATCCGGTGCTGATCGGCGAGCCGGGCGTCGGAAAGACCGCGATCGTCGAAGGTCTGGCTCTGCGCATCGTCAACGGTGACGTGCCGGAATCGCTCAAGGACAAGAAGCTGATGGCGCTCGACATGGGCGCGCTGATTGCCGGCGCGAAATACCGCGGCGAATTCGAAGAGCGGCTGAAGGCCGTGCTCAATGAAGTGCAGGCGGAAAACGGCGAGATAATTTTGTTCATCGACGAAATGCACACGCTGGTCGGTGCCGGCAAAGCGGACGGGGCGATGGATGCCTCGAACCTTCTGAAGCCCGCCCTTGCCCGCGGCGAGCTGCATTGCGTCGGCGCGACAACGCTCGACGAGTATCGCAAACATGTCGAGAAGGATCCGGCGCTTGCGCGCCGCTTCCAGCCCGTCGTCGTCGACGAACCGACGGTCGAAGACACGATATCGATTCTGCGCGGACTCAAGGAGAAATACGAGCAACATCACAAGGTGCGCATCGCCGATGCGGCGCTGGTCGCCGCCGCGACGCTGTCCCACCGCTATATCACGGATCGCTTTTTGCCCGACAAGGCGATCGATCTGATGGATGAGGCAGCGGCGCGACTGCGCATGCAGGTGGATTCCAAGCCGGAAGAACTCGATGAACTCGACCGCCGGATCATTCAGATGAAGATCGAGCGCGAGGCGCTGAAGAAGGAAACCGACGTTGCTTCCGCCGACCGGCTGAAGCGGCTTGAGACCGAACTCACCGCGCTTGAAGAGGAGGCCGATGCGCTTACGGCCCGCTGGCAGGCGGAAAAGCAGAAGCTCGGCCTTGCCGCCGATCTCAAGAAGCAGCTCGACGATGCCCGCAACGAACTGGCGATCGCCCAGCGCAAGGGCGAGTTCCAGCGCGCCGGCGAACTGACCTACGGCGTCATTCCGGATCTCGAAAAGCAACTGGTCGAAGCCGAGAAGCAGGACGGCGAGCGCGGCGCGATGGTGCAGGAGGTCGTCAGCCCCGACAATATCGCCCATGTCGTTTCCCGCTGGACCGGCATCCCGGTCGACAAGATGCTGGAAGGCGAACGTGACAAGCTGCTTCGGATGGAAGACGAGCTGGCAAAATCGGTGATCGGCCAGGGCGATGCGGTTCAGGCCGTGTCGCGCGCCGTCCGCCGCGCCCGCGCCGGCCTGCAAGATCCGAACCGGCCTATCGGCTCGTTCATCTTCCTCGGCCCGACCGGCGTCGGCAAGACGGAGCTCACCAAGGCGCTCGCCCGCTTCCTCTTCGATGACGAAACGGCGATGGTGCGCATGGACATGTCGGAATACATGGAGAAACACTCCGTCGCCCGACTGATCGGTGCACCTCCCGGCTACGTCGGCTATGACGAAGGCGGAGCGCTGACGGAAGCCGTACGCCGACGGCCGTATCAGGTCGTGCTGTTCGACGAGATCGAGAAGGCACATCCCGACGTCTTCAACATCCTGCTGCAGGTGCTTGACGACGGACGGCTGACAGACGGCCAGGGCCGGACAGTCGATTTCCGCAATACGATGATCATCATGACCTCGAACCTCGGAGCCGAATATCTGACGCAGCTCCGGGACGGCGACGATAGCGATACGGTTCGCGAGCAGGTGATGGATGTCGTGCGTGGGCATTTCCGGCCGGAATTCCTGAACCGCATCGATGAGATCATTCTCTTCCACCGCCTCAAACGCGAGGAGATGGGTGCGATCGTCGACATTCAGCTGAAGCGGCTGGTGGCATTGCTGTCCGAACGCAAGATCGTCATCGACCTTGACGAGGACGCTCGTCACTGGCTGGCGAACAAGGGTTACGATCCGATTTACGGCGCAAGGCCGCTGAAGCGGGTTATCCAGAAGTTCGTGCAGGACCCGTTGGCCGAGCAGATCCTGTCGGGCCAGGTGCCGGACGGATCGACTGTCAAGGTGACGAACGGCTCGGACCGGCTGCAGTTCAGCACGCGGCAGACGGTCAGCGCTGCGGCTTAATTTAGTTTGCTTCGGAATGAGAAATGGCGGCTTCGGCCGCCATTTCGTTTAGAGATTACTTGCTCGCCACCTGCTCCGGCGTCGGGTTGTTCAGCAGCGTATCGATACGCTTTCGCTCGTCTTCGAATTTCGCCAGCGCCTCGCCCTGCAGCGACTTCCCGCCCGGAAGGCGGATGCGCAACGGATCGACCTTGGTGCCGTTGACGATCAGCTCGTAATGCAGGTGCGGGCCGGTTGATTCTCCCGTGGTGCCGACCCAGCCGATCACCTGGCCCTGACGTATTTTCGCGCCGGGAACGACGCCTTTGGCGATGGCGCTCTGGTGATTGTAGGAGGATTCGTAGCCATTGGCATGGCGGATGATCGTCTGGTTGCCGTATCCGCCGGAATCCCAACCGGCTTTTTCGACTGTGCCATTGCCGGCGGCGATGATCGCGGTGCCACGTGGCGCGGCCCAATCGACGCCTGTATGCATTCGGGCGAAA